>NZ_AKWZ02000002.1:200000-500000 GCF_000306235.2 Leptospira fainei serovar Hurstbridge str. BUT 6 | reverse complement strand
GGCCGGAAAATGCGCAAGCGAATCGATTTTATCAAGGCCGGATTTTATATGGCTTTGGTTCAAATGTTGATCTCATCCTCCGGATATCTCTTTGATTCTAGAAATTACTGGGTCGCGGTTCCTTCCGGTTCGTATTTAAGAGATTTATGGGAATCTAATATATTCAAATTGTATCTACTTTGTCTTGTAAACGGATTCGTTTGTTCCACTTTGACCCAATTATTATTGCCGATTTACGAATACGTATTCAATATACCGACCCGTTTTAAGTTAATGGAATTGGCCGATACTGGGCATCCGTTATTGCAAAACCTTTTGACGAAAGCTCCTTCAACCTATACCCATACGTTTTTAGTGGCGGCTATGTCCGAAAGAGCGGCTCAGAATCTAGAGTTGGATTGGCTTTTGACACGCGTCGGAGTCTATTTCCATGATATCGGAAAGATTCCGAATGCAGGGTTTTTCGTCGAGAATCAGCATTTAATTCCTAAGAAAGAAAATATCGATAAGAACAACCCGGCATTGGCCGCGAAGATCGTAATCGACCATGTCCTGGACGGAATCGAAATGGCTAAGAAGGCCAGGTTACCTCGCGAAGTAATAGATTTCATTCCGGAGCACCATGGCACATCCACGATGGCGTTCTTTTATCACAAAGCGTTATCTGAACTTTCTCCCTCCCAAAGAAAGAAACTGAGAAAGGAAGATTTTCAATACCCGGGTCCCAAACCTCAGCGGAAGGAAACGGCAATCGTTATGATTGCGGATAGCCTGGAAGCGGCGAGTAGATCCTTGGAGGAAGTCACTCCGGAAGCGTTGGAAAACCTTATTACAAAAATCGTAAATAGTAAGCTGGCCGAGAATCAATTGGACGAATGCGGTTTGACTTTGGGAGATTTAGAAGTCGTAAAATCCTCGTTTAAGGAGGTACTTCTTTCGAGCTTACATTCTCGGCCAAAATATCCTAAGCCGGAAGAAACGAAGGCTTTGGAAGAGAAAAATAAGAATGTTCTCCTTAAGTCCGGGAGAAAGGCTTCTTAGGTCTAGGTTTGATTGATTTTTCCTCGGACATTCCTGAGAGCCAACTTCCTTCATGGCTGTCGAGCAACGAACTCCTACCTAGAATAAATAAACTTTTAGAATTTTCGTTTCCCAAAACGGAATGCTCCCTTTCCATTCTTCTCGTCGATGATGAAGCGATTCGGGAGATCAACCGAATCCGTCGAAATAAAGATAAATCGACGGACGTATTATCTTTTCCATTAAGTTTTGATAAAGAACCTTGGGTATTGCCTCCGAATAAAAGCAAACGTATCTTCGGACCGATTTTGAGTCTGGGCGAGATAGTAATTTCCTGGGAAACTTGCAAAACCCAGGCAAAGGAAATCGGACATACCGAAGAGGACGAATTCTTTCGCTTACTCGTGCACGGCTTTCTCCATCTGATCGGATATGATCATGAGCGCGGGCCTAAAGACGAGGAGTTGATGAAGCGAAAGGAGGACCTATGTCTGGATCTCATTCTGGAGCCCTAAGAAAGGCTAAGGGAATCGTGATGGAAAGTCGCATTCTTCCGGAAGGGGACGCTTTTCTCCGACTTCTACCGGAGGAAGGCGAGGTTTCAAGTTTTCGAGTTAAAGGGATAAAAAAGAGTAAATCGCGTCCTATCGCCGCCGTAGAGCCGGGTTCCTTAACCGCTTTGGATTATTATATGACCCAGGGGCGGGATACTTACAATGTAAAAGAAATCGGTCTTATAGAACGATTCGACAATGCAAAGAAAGGCTACGCGGGAACGGTCTTGGTATCTTACTTAGTCGAGTTAGTGTCGTCATTTTTAACGGAAGGCGGCGTACATCCCCAAGAATACAAATTACTATATGCCGCGTTAAAGGAACTGGACGAAGGAGGCTATCGTCCGATTTTTTTGCCTTTCTTTAAGTTCAAGCTACTCTACGTTGCGGGATTTCTCTCCAAGGAAATTTCCTGTTCGGTCTGCGGGAAGGAATTGGGAGAAATGAGCTCCTGCAGTTTGGAGGACGAACATTTTGACGTCATTTGCGGAGATTGTCGTACTCCCCATCCCGATCGGATCGGTTTGGTCCGATTGATATACGATTGTCTTCGTAGCCGGTACAAGGATTTAAAGGAAGAAAAGATTTCCCTTGAACTCCTCAAGGAAGCGGATAGGTTGAGTAACCGGGCGCTCAAACCTCTGCTTGGCCGAAGATTAAAATCTGAGGCGATGCTTTACGAATCCCTGGGAGAAGCTCTTGGATAAAGTCTTTAAAACTTGTTTCGTTCTCATTTATACTATAGGTCTGCTATTTCTTATCCTTCTTGATATTCGGTGGGGTAAAAAAGATCCCATTCCAAAACCGGGCCTTCGGGAAGAAGGGAGAACCTGCGTAAATCTTGAATGTATCCTTAGGGAAAAGAATGTGGTATTAAAGTCCCTGGATAAAAGTTGGGAAATCATTTCGTCCAAGCGTTTGTTCCCTGATTGGGATCGGGCCTCTTCCAAAAAATAGGAAAACAAAAACCGTAAGAATGAAAGAAACGGAAACTATAAAACAAATCGTACTCAAAGTCCTAAACGAAGCTATAAACGTTTATTGTAAGACCGAAGCGACTTCCGTAAACCGTCAGGACCTTAAAGTCCGAATCGAATATTCTAGAGAGGAAGCCTTCGGGGATTATTCGACATCGTTCGCGCTTGAGAATTCGAAACTTTTAGGGCGTAAGCCGACGGAGTCCGCCGCTAGTTTGGTCGAAATCTTAGGAAAGAAAACGGATCTATTCGAAAAGGTGGATTATACTCCTCCCGGTTTTGTTAATTTTAGAATTTCTCCTTCATACTTGATTCAATTTTTGGAATCGTCGGTTCTTGCCGATCAGGCGTTTCCGCAAGTACTACATTCCAAAAAGATAAATTTGGAATTCGTAAGCGCAAATCCCACCGGACCCTTAAATATCGTTTCCGCAAGAGCCGCCGCAACCGGAGATGCGATGGCAAACGTATTGAAAGCCGTCGGGCATAAAGTTGAGAAAGAATTTTATGTGAACGATTACGGAAACCAAGTGTTTCTACTGGGAGTATCCACTCTCGTTCGAATTCGGGAGCAATTAGGGGAGCCGTCATCCGTTCAGGAGACCGAAGACGGTACCCCCTTGGACGAGTTACTTGCGAAAAATGTAATTCCGTCGGAAGGATATCGCGGAGAATACTTAAGAGAGATCGCAAAACGATTGCTTGAGAATATTAAGACTGGCGAGGAAATAAAAAGCCTCCTAAAGACTTCGCAATATAGATTGTTGGCGGAAAAATGTTCCGGCTGGGCCGTAGAATCCAATCTTGTTTGGCAAAGAAAGGATTTGGATTTATTCGGAGTCGAATTTGATCGTTTCTTTTCGGAGACTAGTCTGCACGAATCCGGCAAAGTTTTGGATGCCTTAGAGGATTTAAAAAAATCCGGTAAGATATTCGAGGAGGACGGTAAGCAGGTCTTTCGTTCCTCGGATTACGGAGATGATAAGGATAGAGTGGTAGTCAGGGACGACGGTCGCCCCACGTATTTATTAGCGGATATCGCATACCACAAAAATAAGATAGAAAGAAATTACGATCGGATCATTGATATTTGGGGTCCGGACCATCACGGCTATATTGCGAGATTGGTCGGGGCGGTACAAGCTCTTGGATTCTCTAAGGAAAATTTCCAAGTAGTGATCGCACAACAAGTGAATTTATTGATGGCCGGACAAAAAATGAAAATGAGCAAGAGAGCCGGAGAATTTCAAACGATGGAGGATTTGCTCGGCTACCTCGGAAAACATGCGAGAGACGTCGCAAGATATTTCTTTGTCATGAGATCTTTGGATTCCCCCTTGGATTTTGATTTGGACCTTGCGAAAGATGAATCGGACAAGAATCCCGTTTTCTATCTGCAGTATGCTCATGCTAGAGTCTCGTCCATTTTTAGAGAAGTTGGAACCGACTCTGACTCGGAGGCATTAAGGAATTTGGAGATGACGGAAGAACGGAAACGTTTGCTTTTTTGGGCAGCCCGTTTTCCCGAGGAAGTCGCCGATGCCGCGCAAAGTTTGGAACCGCATAGGCTTACCAATTATCTTCAAAATTTAGCTAGAGCTTTTACCCAATTCTATATCGCTAAAAACAATCGTTTGAAAGACGCGGACGAGAATACGAGACTAGGTTTGGCTAGAATTTGTAAATCGGCGCAAACCGTTTTATCCTTGGGCCTCGGGTTATTGGGCGTTTCCGCTCCGGAGAGATTGGACAAGGAGCTATGATGAATTCTGCGCATTTTGTAATCGTTTCTACCGGATCGGAACTGACCGCAGGTCGTAGTCAGGATACAAACTCATCCTGGATTGCAAACGAACTCTTTGGTCTCGGATTTATCGTCCAAAAATTTCTAGTTCTCCCGGATTCTCCGGATCTGATTCGTAATGAGTTAAAATCTCTTACGGTCGGCGCCTCCTCGGATCGGCCTATCGTAATCATAATGACCGGGGGCCTAGGTCCTACCGAAGACGATTATACTTTGGAGGTCGTTTGTCAGCTGACGGACTCGCAACCTGTCCAAGATTCCACGGCTTTGGACCGACTAAAAGCTATCTATCGGTTACGGGGAAGACCCTTTGAAGAAACTTTAGAAACTGCCGTTCGCCAAGTATCGATTCCATCTAAATCCAAGGTTCTTCCGAATGCAGTCGGAATTGCGCCGGGATTTTGGTCGGAACTAGGCCCGAACGTGTATCTCGGATGTATGCCCGGCGTTCCAAAAGAAATGACTGCGATGTTCTCCAACGAGCTGAGTCCTATCCTCACTCGTCTATTCCGTTCTGAAGAATTATATTCAGATTTTCTATTCATCTGGGGAATGAGCGAATCCACGTTTCAGCAGGAATTCATACAAGGAATTCCTGCTTTAAAAGAAGGAAAAGCAATTTGGGGTGTGGCAGCAAAGCGAGGTTTTTTGCGGGTCACTTATCAATCCTCTGATCGAAAAATCGTCGACCAACTGATCTCCGCAACGCAGGAACGATACGGCGATCTATGTACTGGAGACGTTTTCGAAGACTTACCGAAATTATTAATGGGAAGAAAGCTGACGGTCGGCACTGCGGAGAGTTGTACCGGGGGTTTGGTGGCTAAGTTGTTCACGGATCGCGCGGGATCTTCCGAGTATTTTATCGGATCCATCGTATCATATGCCAACTCGGTTAAGGAAGCCCAGCTAGGAGTTCGACGAGAAACCTTAGAAACCTACGGAGCGGTAAGTTCCGAAACGGCAAAGGAAATGGCGGAAGGAGCTGCACAAGTTTTAAATACCGACTTAACAATCAGTATTACCGGAATTGCCGGACCGGGTGGGGCGACGGAGACTAAGAGAGTCGGGACGGTCTTTATCGGAATTTATGTGCGCGATAAAGGATCGACGGTTAAGGAACTTTATTTTCCGTTCAAAAGGGATTTGTTTCGCGATGCAGTCGCGACGACCGCATTATATCTGCTTTATGATCGCTTAAGGAAGAACGCATGATTGCACAGGTGTCGGGGTTAACTTTAATTTTCTTTTTGGGCTTTTATTTTTTTCTAGGGAATCCCTATGACACTGCGCGAGGGATTCAAAGAACCTGGGCCTGGAGCAAGGAGGGAAAGCTAGGAATGTTTCCCGACCCTAGAACCTCCTTTGAGCCGGAAAAAAAATTAAACGGATATAAGACTAAATCAAGCTATATCAGGATTCCGGAAGGAACTGAAACTCCCATCGATGATTCAAATCGAATCGAATACCCGACTACTGCAAAGGGTTTTCTTGCCTATAAAAAGATAGGGTCGGCTGTTGAGCTTTTTTCGGAAGCGGGAGAATTACTTTGGACGAAGGAATATAAAAGTTATCCGCGAATTCATCCGGACGGAAATATTATCCTATTTTTATCGGGAGATAATAATCAGGTTTTAATTTCCGACATTAACGGGAATTCGATGGGGATAAAAAAAATGGACGGGCGGTTTCTTACCGATCTTGCTTTTTCTCCCAAGTCTTTCTCCAAGGGAGAAAGCGCGGTTCTCTTTTCGGGAGGAGAGATTTTCCTACTGGACGGTAAAGGCGATCTGCTGTTTTCAAAAACGATCGGAGATAAAGATCCTGTTTTTGCAAAGAGTTTGGCGATTTCTTCCAACGGAGATCGGATTGCCGTTCATTTTCTAAAGGGAAATAGGGATTATATTCGCGTCTTTGATCACGGAGGAGGGGAAAAAGAAGAATGGAATTTGGGGAAAGTATTTCCTCATAAAATCAATCTCGCAGTTTCTCCGGAAGGGGAGGTCCTTGCCGGATTTCCCGACGCACTGATTTTATATTCAAAAAACGGAAAGATACTTTTCGAAAAGAAAAGGACAAAGATGAATTCGGTATACCAGACCGTTTTCCATTCCGGAACTTGGTTTGCCGGAGAAGCGGAGGGAATTTTGTACTTTCTAAACGAGAAAGGCGTTTCTCTCCGGGAAGAACGGATTCCTAGTTCTGAGAAGCCGTTTCGGTTTTTTTCGACAGGAACAATCGGAGCAGCGTTTATGGAAGGAACGAAAGAGATCGTTCTTTTTCAAGAACAGCTTAGATAAACTGAATCTTTTTACGCTTCGTAAATGGAAAGCGATTTGTATCCTTTATTCGTTTGCTTGTCAAGCAGAGCGATGATCTCAGTTTTCCGATTTTTTGCGATATTGAAAATCAATTGATCGGAAATTTCCCGGCAGATATAAAGACCCCTGCCGTGTGAATCGGCTAACCCGGCGGGTAGCCCGTTTGAGTCCTCAACGGTAATATGGCGATCCAAACGCTTTAGAATTTCCTTTTTATTCAAGGATCCGAAATGGTCCCTAACTACGATAATATAAGAATTATCCGCAATCCCGTATCCGATTTCAAAATAGTCGGTATCTGCGAGCTGAATATTCTCCAGCGGAACCAATAAATCGCGGGAAGGCAATTCGAACTGATACTTGGAATTTCCTTTAGAATCTCTCGGGGCCCGAATCATTGCGTTCGAAGTTAACTCTTCCAGAATCTGGTGAACCGCGTTGGGAGCTCCTTTTTCGATTAGGTATTTTGCGATTCGGTTGCAAAGATAATTCCGCTCGTCATCCGAACTGATTTTTTTGAATACGACTCCGTTTTCGGGAGGAAGGCTAAATCCTTCGGAATCACCGTCCATCAAGGAAAATCCGGGACCGAAGTATTTTTCCACGCCGAATATATCCTTATTCAGTAATTTATGGACCATCACCGAAATAAGGTTAATATCTAGGAAGGAATACTTAGGAATGATATTCCAGATATCGTGTTCGTACGCGAATTTTATGTAATCATTAATATTGTACGCAGTCATCAGGGAGTATAAAACTTGCGGGTGATCTTTCTGAATCGTTTTGATAAGATCCAATCCTGATTTTCCCGGCATTCGTATATCGGTGATGACTAAATCCACCGGATTCGAAGATAGAATCCTCACTGCCTCGTCGTAATTTTCCGCATCGAATACTTGGTAATTGCGAGTCAAAATATCCTTGATCGCTTCGCGTATGGAATGAATATCTTCGACGACTAAGATTCGATGCTTGGACAAAGCTAGTTCCCTCGAGGTTGTTCTAGGGGAAGGGAAACTCTAAACCTAGTTTTACGATCGTAGGAGCGAACGGTCAATTCCCCGCTGTGTTCCCTAACTATGGAGTGGCAGATCGATAATCCCAAACCAGTGCCGACTCCCGATTTATTCTTAGTAAAGAAGGGGGAGAAGATTTTGTCCAACATGTTTTCCGGAATTCCGCCGGCAGTATCTTCGACGAAGATATGCAACATGTTTCTGGTCCGTCGAACTTCTACTCGTATCTTGCCTTCCCCATAATCGTACGCTTGCAGGCTATTTTTAAATAAATTTATAAACAGTCTTTCTATCTTTACAGGATTAAACTGGAAATAAATTCCCGGTTCGCAAAGTATTTCCCACTCGATATTCTTCGATAAAACCGGATAAACCCAGATGACCGAATCCTTGGCCTTCATTATGGTTTCGTAAATATCAGCCGAAGTAGTCACCAATTTATCGGGTTTGGCAAAACTGATGATATCCGCTACGATCATTGCCGCTCTAGTCAGATCTTCCTTAATCATTTCGAGTCTTTTCCGAAAAAAATCCGGATCCATACTCGAAAGATTATTCATAAGATTTTGGAGAGTTAGACTCATTCCGGTAAGAGGGTTATTCAGCTCGTGCGCTACTCCGGAGATAAAAATTCCAAGGGAAGCAAGGTTTCGGATCCGGAGATTCTCTTCCTCTTTCTCTTTGATCCGAGTTATGTTGCTGATTTTCTCAACGACCGAAACTATATTGCCGTCTTTCTTGATAGGAAAAAAGTCAAGATACAGCGTTTCTTTTTGATTATTTGATACATGGAAGATTTCGCGACTGATACCGTTTCTGCCTTCGAACTCCCGATTGAAATCGGATTCATTTTCATAATGATCTTTCATCGGACAGAAAGGACATATGGCGGAACGATTGTATAAGAGAGAATAACACTTCCTTCCCAATACCGATGGGAAATCCGTTTCTTCAGAGAACTCCAATGTGGCTCTGTTTACACGACGAATTCTGAACCCAGAATCGATTAATACGAGGGGTTCCGTAATACCGTCGAGAATTGCTTGGAGTTCCTCCGCCCGCTCGTGGAGGTTTTCCATTAGGGATGACATCCGAATCAATATTCTAGGGATTCTTTAAAAGTTTGCAGTAATTTTTTTTGATTTTTCGCAGTTTGTTGATTCTGCATTTCCTGAATTCTGAGAACGTGAATGAAAAAATCTTCGATCAGCTTTAGATAGAATTCCTTCTTAAATTCCGATCGTTCGCGATTTACGCCTTCGTCCGGAAGATAATTGAGGGGGTATTCCGCCTCTCGGCCGTTTCGATCGGCATGAATCAATAGATCGTCCACGTTGTTATCCAGAGGAGTAGTATCGGTCATGCGTACTGAAGTCGTATCTTCCGTAGCGTAATTCGCGGTCTTTATTTCGGATTCGACTTTTGATAGTGTGGATCCGTTAAATTCCAGCAAAATGGATTTTTCTTCCGATCGATCGATTCCGCCAGGAATTTGCCGGGATTGGGTTACGGAGAATTTAGTGATTTTTACTCCCTTCCGATTGGGAAAATTTCCTACCCAGGTGACGACAGTCCCTTGAGGGAGGCTTTCCATTCTTTCTAATTTTAAGAGTTCTCGGGCAACACCTAGACTTTCATAGGCTTTTAAAATCCTTTGATTCAGGATTTGCGCCGTTTGAGAGGATTGTGATTTCTGAGGGTCTTGGGATTGGGAAAAAGCGGGGAATGCGGTTATTAGAATTATGAAAACGCAGCCAAGAACGGTTCTTTCGACCGATCTCGGCTTTGCAGAGAAAAAATTACGGTTTTGTTTGTCCTTGGGGAGCGGTTGCCGCATTTGGAGTCGGCTGAGCTGGCTGGGCATTGGAGCCTCCTTGGTTCTCTGGGGTTCCATCAACCGGAGCGGACTGAGCAGGTACCACTTCCGGAACCGGAGTCGTATTGTATCCACTAGTCTTAGCAAAAAGGAAAGAAAGAATCAAAGAGAGCGCCAAAAAAAGAAGACCTGCAACGCGAGTTGCTTTTGTCAAAACATCTGCGGTCGAAGAACCGAATACTGATTGGCTTGCCCCGCCGCCCAAAACGCCGCCCATCCCACCTTTTCCGGTTTGGATCATTACCAACAGGATGAGAAAAAGGCTAACGAAAACGAAGAGGACAAGAATAGTTCCAGTAATAAATCCCATATTGCGAAAATCCTATATGATTGGGTCAGTTTGCGGATTAAAAGAAGCCGCCACGATCCAAGCTATGCCGAGCGCCCGTGGTGACAATTAAAAACCCACCCGGATCGTTTCAGCCGAAGGGACGTTCCGTCGATTGCAGAGGAATCGATCGAATTCGAATACCCTAGCGCTTAAAATAAACCTAGGAAGCTTTCCAACTTTTGGCTAGCTCCGCCTACTAACCCGCCATCGATATCCGGCTGGGATAAAAGTTCTTTTACGTTATCCGGTTTAACCGATCCGCCATATAAAATTGGAAGTGAGGCGGCAATTTCCGTCCCATTTTGGAAGAGGCCTTCGATTTCTTTCCGAATGAAAGAATGTGCTTCTTGGGCCTGAACAGGTGTAGCTACTTTCCCTGTTCCGATCGCCCAAACCGGTTCATAGGCGACCCAGATTCGGGGGAATAAATCGCTATGAATGTTTGCCAAGCCTTCCCATATCTGTGTTCCCAAAATTTCGAAAGTTTTACCCGCTTCACGTTCCGCTAGGGTTTCTCCCACGCAGTAAATGGCGGTAAAGTCATGAGAGGCTAGGTATGAGACTTTTTGGTTACAAAACGAATTCGTTTCTCCTAAAAATTGGCGACGTTCCGAATGGCCGACCAAAGCGAATTTGAGACCGAGCTCTTTCAGATGGTCGGGACTGGTTTCTCCCGTCATTGCAGTGAGCGGAGAAGGGTAGATGTTTTGCGCGCCTACACCGATTCCGGAACCCTCCAAAATTTTGGATATGGACGCCAGGTGAATCGAAGAGGGAAAGACGATCGCTTTTTTGTCCTTCTGAATCGACGGTAACTTCTCCTTGAGTCCGGCCGCTAATGAGAGCGCTTCTTTTTCGGAGAGATTCATTTTCCAGTTACCGGCAATTATTTTAGGTCGCATATCGTCTTTCCTCGACTATAAATTAGAATCTTACGCGGGGATTATTCCGCTTTTTTCAGAAGAGCCTGTACGCCGGGAAGTTTTTTTCCTTCCAGGAATTCCAAAGAGGCTCCTCCACCGGTAGAAACGTGAGTGATCTTGTCTTCCACTTTCGCCTTATTAATGGCCGCAATGGAATCGCCGCCGCCTACGACGGTTTTTGCTTTCGATTTTGCGACCGCTTTCGCGATTGCCATAGTTCCTTCAGCAAATTTATCAAACTCGAAAACCCCCATCGGTCCGTTCCACACGATGGTCGCAGCGTTCTTTATCACTTTTTCGTAATTTGATATCGTTTTCGGGCCGATGTCCATTCCCATCCATCCGTCCAAAATTCCCATCTTATCCACGGTTTTACTTTTGGCTTTCGGATCGAATTTATCTCCGATGATATGGTCGACCGGAAGTTGAAAATCGACTCCGGCGACTCCGGCTCGTTCGATTAGCTGGAAGGCTTCGACTTCGAAATCCTTTTCGACTAAGGAATTTCCCACGGGAACCGCGCGAGACTTGAGGAAGGTATAAGCCATTCCTCCGCCGATCAAAATATGGTCCACTTTATCGATCAGGTTTTTAATTACACTGATCTTTGAAGAGACTTTGGAACCGCCTATAATGGCTACGAAAGGTTTCGCGGGCCTGGAAAGTAGGCTGGATAGCTCGGCGATTTCCTTATACATCAGAAGGCCCGCAAATGACGGAAGGAGATGAGCGATTCCTTCAGTAGAGGCGTGCGCCCTATGAGCCGCTCCGAACGCATCGTTCACGTAAACGTCGGCTAATGCCGCAAGCTTTTTCGAAAACCCGGGATCGTTCTCTTCCTCTTCTTTATGAAAACGTAAATTTTCCAGAACTAAAATTTCACCGTCTTTCAAGTCTTTGGAGAGTTTGACTACTTGGTCTCCTACGACGTTTTTCGAGAAGGAAACAGGTACGTTAATTAATCCTTTGAAGACTTCAAAAACGGGCTCCATAGAAAATTGGGGATCGGGTTTTCCTTTCGGGCGACCGAGATGGCTTCCGATGATAATCCGGGCTCCTTTTTTTACAAGGAGCTCGATGGTTGGGATTGTTTTTTCAATTCGGGTCGAATCCGTGACTTTACCGTTCTCAATAGGAACGTTAAAATCAACACGGAGGAAGACTCGCTTGCCTTTAAGATCTTCGTGCTCGAGTCTAGGTAGTTGTTGCATCGATCAACCTTTTTTCGCCATGTAGCGAATTAAGTCTAATACGCGATTGGAATATCCCATCTCGTTGTCGTACCAAGAAACCAGTTTAAAGAATCGAGAATTCAATTCGATACTTGCATCGTGGTCGAATATCGAAGACAGGGTCGAACTTAAGAAGTCGGTGGAGACGACCATTTCATCGGTGTATCCTAAAATGCCTTTCATCGCGCCTTCAGAGGCGGCTTTCAATTTTGCCGAAATCTCTTTTAGGCTCGTTTCCTTTACGGTTCGAACCGTCAGGTCCACAACTGAGACGTCGGGAACAGGAATACGAAAAGACATACCGGTAAGTTTTCCGTTCACTTCAGGAATACAAAGGCCGACAGCTTTGGCCGCACCGGTGGAAGCAGGAATGATATTTTGCATCGCTCCTCTTCCGCCCCTCCAGTCTTTCTTAGAAGGACCGTCAACGGTAGGTTGAGTGGATGTTGTCGCGTGAATCGTAGTCATCAAGCCTTCTTCGATTCCGAAATTATCTAAAACCACTTTTACGATCGGAGCCAGGCAGTTAGTCGTGCAGGAAGCGTTCGATACTACATGATCGTTTGCCGCGTTATATTTCTCGTTATTGACTCCCATTACGAAAGTAGGAATGTCTTTATCTTTCGCAGGAGCTGAGATTACGACTTTTTTGGCTCCTGCCTTGAGGTGCTTCTCCGCACCGGATCTATCCGTAAATAGACCGGTAGATTCCACGACGTAATCGACCTTAAGATCTTTCCAGGGGAGCTTTTCAGGATCTCTTTCGGAAACACAAAGAACTTTCTTCCCGTCTATAATGATTTCTTTGTCGGTGTGTTCTACCGTTCCGTCGTAGCGGCCGTGGGTAGAATCATATTTTAATAGATAGGCCAGGTTATCCGGCGTTACGAGGTCATTGATAGCTACAAATTCGAGATTCGGATCTTTGATGCCGGCCCGAAATACCAGTCGTCCGATCCTTCCAAAACCGTTGATAGCGATTCTTGTCATGTTCTTCCCTTTTTTCCTTAGGCTTTCTGTTTGAGATTGCGCGCGTTGAAACCCGCTCAGGAACATATTTTTAGGACAAAACCTTCCTGAAAATCCGTTTTTTGACGGGAAACGAGAGACTTAGGACAATCATTTTAACTTGAAATTAAGAGGACTAAGGGGGGATCTTCCTAAGCGAAACCCAAGAATGAAAACACAGAAAATCCGGTTACTTCTCGTCTTCATCTCCGTTGGAATTGCCATCGGTTTTACGGCAAATCTGCTTGAATTCTACTCATCCTTCCTACGATGGCCGGCGTATTTGAGTTTGGACGCATCTCAATTACGGTTAGAATCCGTTTTATTCGGTTTAGGAAAATTACCGTATCTCGATTTTTATTCGTTTAACCTTCCTGGCACGCACTGGACGAATTTGCTTCTTTTGCATATTTTTGGAACTTCCGATTTTGGGATTCGGCTTTCGGAACTGATTTGGATTTTGGTTTGCGCCGGGTTACTTTGCCTTTTTTTATATCGCAGCTCCGGATTCGTCCCTGCCTTTGTCGGCGGATTCTTATTTCTAACGCTGCCTGAGGAGGCGGCTCCCTACGGGAGTTTTCAGAGAGAAACTATCTTTCTCCTTCCTCTTTTCTTGCTTTGGAATGTACTCCTTCCGCAAAAAGGAGAGGCTAATCCTACCCAGGACGGATATTTGCGATTATTCCGGAGATTACCGATCATAGTCGCGCTCTCCGTCTTCTCGGCTATGATTAAGCCTTTCTTTCTTTTGTTTCCCATCATTCTGCTCGGAGAAAGATATTATTCATTTCTAAAACAATTTAGGAAGTCAGGACAAGGAGTTCCGAGTCTTTCCAGAAAGGAACATCTATCCATCGTAATCGCCTGTGTCGTCGGTGTATCGGTCCTCCTATTTCTTTTCTGGCCTATTTTGGCATCTGGAAAAACGACTTTGATTTTTGATGCGCTGGCTTCCAATATTCGATCTCACAATCAGCTGCTCCCGATGCCGTCTTGGGAATCCTCGGTTCTCTCCTTATTTTCGTTCTCAGGATCCGATTTTCTAATTCCACTTAGTAACGCGAGGAGCGGTAAGTTCGGCGGATATTTCCTGATCGTATTTTTTTTATTTATTTTTACGAAAAAATACCGAGATTCTCATTTACTCCTGCCTTCCTTGTTTGCGGGGCTTTTGACCTACTGGATTCAAATTCGGGGATTTCATTATTATCTGATTCCTACTTGGGTGATTTTGCAATGTATGGCGGCCGTTCTCGTTGGATCGGCATATTCCACTTTTATTAAATATCTTTCGGATAAGGAATCGACGCGGACTACGAATGCTTTTTTTTCGATTTTCTTATTCGGCGGAATTCTTTTCTGCAATTTCAAAAAACAAAATCTTTCGCTGCAGTTGTATAAGGGAAACGGTCTCGTCGGTCCTCGTCTTGCCCAAGGATGGCAGCCGTTTCGATTGTACGAAGAGTTGGATCGAATCGTTCCCGAATTACGAAGTGAAACGAAAAGGATCTCTTATGTTGCGCTGGATAGCGCAACGTTTTCCTTGGCTGCAATATTACGATATAACTTGGAGTTCGATTCCTATTTTACTTTGGATTACGGTCTTTGGGCGGACTCGTCTCAAAAGGAGGAGTTTCGTAAAAAATTTCTCTCGGAGATGGATCGGTTTCAGTTCGATCTTATAGTGATAGCGGAGGATCCGATCAATAAAAGAGACCTGGTTAAGAAAGACAGGTGGCCGGAATTCTCCGATCGTTTGAAATTAAATTACGATTCAATCTCCGCCTTTTCGGATGTCACGGGAGTCGCGTTCGAAATTTTCCGAAAGAAAAGAAAGGTCCTATAATACTTTACCGATGAGTTTTTCGAAAGGAATTGGGCCGAAATCTCTGGAATCCAGGCAATCGTCCCGATTATCGCAAAGTAGAAAGAAATTTCGATCCTCGACGAGGAGAGCCGAAAAATTGTCCCGATTCGAATGTAGCGATGGAAATGGATTTCTACCGTCTTGATGAGAAATCTTGTAGGGTAAACTGACTTCCGTTTCGGGTATGCTATTCCTAAATAGAACTTTTTCCTTCATGGAAAGAGTGTCACCCGGCTTACCCACGATTCTTCCTAAAACTACACTCCCGGCTTGAGTCGGATGTTCCGCTAAAACAATATCCCCTAAAAATAGCGAAGAGGGTTGAATCCAACGATAAATATAGATTCTTTTTCCTTTTGGAATCGCAGGATTCATTTCCGAGGTATTCGAAGTGAACGGAAAAAAAATCCAGGATCTGATAAGCAAGGCAGAGAGTAGACCGATCGTTAATGAGAATCCGAGCAACTTTGCGAATCGTTTTTTATCGAACTTCTTTTCCTTTTCTCCGAATCCTTTGCGAGGCGTAAACATTCATCCCATCCTTTGTCGTAGCGCCTACTCGGTCAAAAGGAATTTCGACTTGTGGATGAACTTAACGGGCCGGAAAATGGAACGGAAATGATCGGGGGAAGTTCTTCATTATGAGCGATGCGCGCGGGTACGGAATGGTTTTGGAATATTGGGGAAAGCGCCCGAATATCCATGATAGCGTTTTTTTGGCTCCCGGTTCTCAGGTAGTCGGAGACGTAACGATCGGAAAAAATTCATCCATTTGGTTCCAAACGCTCGTAAGAGGGGACGTAAATTATATTCGCATAGGAGAGAATGTGAATATCCAAGATATGACGGTCATACATGTCGCGAGAGACGTATATCCCGTCGAAATCGGCGATAATGTTTCCATCGGCCATCGAGCTACAATTCACGGATGTATTTTAAAGAACTTTTCCTTCGTCGGAATGGGGGCAACCGTTATGGACGGAGTCGAGTTGGGCGAATATTCGTTTGTCGCAGCAGGCGCATTGGTCACGCCCGGGAAAATTATTCCGCCTGGCGTGATGGTCATGGGATCTCCGGCTAAGATCATAAGAGATATTACGGAAAAGGAGCGCGAGATCATCACAAGAACAACGGGGAATTACGTGAAATACAAAACGAATTATATGAACGATCCTTATTATTCCCGGCCGAGTTTTTTCAAAAATGACTGATTCTTACGGAAGTGCGAGAAGTCTCGGAGTCTACCTGCGCGGTACCGGTGTGATCGGTTGGCCGTTGGCCTCGATTTTATTGCTGATAAAGGCTAAGTTCGGAGGATTTCGGGTCTTCGTAGAGCCTTATCAACTTAGGAAAGCCGAGATTCCTCAAATTCTTTCTCTTTTAGAAAAGGGAGCCGAGTTAGTCGACGACGGGGAAAATCATGTTAGAGATTTTTTTCCTCAATGGATACCGAAACAGGAAGCGCTCCAAAATTCTTGCGTCTTGTGCGATTCTTCTCCTCCTGGAATTGCCGAGAAGAGAATTCCTGAATATGAGTCCGCATCGTATAACGGGATCAGATTATTCGTTGCGCAGGGAAGTGAACACAAATTCGGCCCGCAGTTTCTTTATCCTGAGAATGCGGTTATTCTTGAAAAAGAAATTCCTAGGTTCGTACACGTCTCCACCTGCAATACTCATACGTTAGCCGGAATACTCCGTCCGCTTTACGAGGAAAAAGCGACCGAACTTCCTGCTGTTTTGGAAGACGCGGATTTCTTCGTGATTCGACGTGACGCGGATATGGCTAAAAATGATCCTCACGTGACCGGGCCTCTATTAGTCTTGCCTGAATCGGAAACAGGGACTCATCATGGGCGACTTCTCAACGAAGTTTATGCTACTCTCGGTTTCAAAATCAGTTTGAGTTCTTCTTCGATTACGATTAATTCTCCGTACATGCATTTGATTCGGTTTAGGCTCAAGTTGAAGCGAGAGGTGAAAATGGAGGAGGTCATGGATAAAATTCAGACCGATCCTTTTCTTTCCGTAACCGAGTTGATATCAACGAACTCGATTTTTTCATCCGGAAGGGATCGCGGATTGTACGGCAGAATTTTTTCCCACGCGGTTTTCCCTCTAGCGTCATTGGAAGTCAGAGGGAAAGAGATACGAGGATATGCTGCAACGCCCGGAGATTCTAACGTTCATATTTCCACTTTATATGCCGTTTTCAAAGGTTTAGGATTAGAATGGGGACCTAAGGTGGAAGCATTTTTGGCTGGAATTGTGCTGAAGACCGTTTAATCCTATGCGTTACTCGCAGTGAATTCTTGCAAATATTTTGGAACTGTATCGGCTAAACTCGATTTCTTTTGAGCTTAGCGAGGAAGTGTATTTTGTATTTCGGGCCTAGAGTCGAAAAATAGCCTTGCAAGCCCTTTTTTTTATTGAAATATTTGATATATTGAAAACTGTTTCCAATATAGTAGCAAATTGCCGGAATCAAAGTTAGAAAAGGTAGGAACAAGCAATGAAAGCAAATAATATCTTAGAGACTATAGGAAATACTCCTCATGTAAAGATCAATCGTCTCTTCGATTCCAAACACACTGTTTACGCTAAACTTGAGCGATCTAACCCCGGTGGTTCTATCAAAGATCGTATTGCTCTTTCTATGATTGAAGATGCGGAAAAAAGCGGAAAATTAACCAAAAATACAGTGATTATCGAACCTACTTCCGGAAACACAGGAATAGGACTGGCGCTGGTTGCGGCCGTGAAAGGTTATCGATTAATTCTCGTTATGCCTGAATCAATGAGTGTCGAGAGACGAAGAATCATGGCAGCCTATGGGGCCGAATTTGATCTTACTCCTCGCGAAAAAGGAATGCCCGGCGCAATAGAGCGTGCGAAGCAGCTTGTATCCGAAAATCAAAATTCTTGGATGCCGCAACAGTTTGAAAACGAATCGAATATTAAAGTTCATATCGAAACGACTGCCGCCGAAATCTTAAAAGATTTTCCGAACGGTGTAGATGTATTGATTACCGGAGTCGGAACAGGCGGTCACATTACCGGTGTTGCAAAAGTCCTCAAAGAGAAATTTCCAAAAACAAAAGTCTATGCGGTAGAACCGGAGGCTTCTCCAGTTATTTCCGGAGGAAAGCCGGGGCCCCACCCGATCCAAGGAATCGGCGCCGGATTTATTCCCAAAAACTTGCATGTGGATCTGTTAGACGGAGTTATCCAAGTATCCAAAGACGAAGCCTTTGCATATGCGTTACGCGCTGCGCGTGAAGAGGGAATCTTCTTGGGTGTTTCTTCCGGCGCTTCGTTAGCCGCAGTCGCTAAAAAACTGCCGGATATTCCCGAAGGATCTACGATTCTAACTTTCAATTATGATACCGGAGAGAGATATCTTTCTATTGAAGGTCTATTCCCCGTTCCTCTTAACGGTTGAGCTTAAGTTTGCCGCGATAAATAAGTCGGCGACGAGTTGCCCTAAAAAAGCCCTACGAAATCCCGGCATTAGCCGGGTTTTTTTTATATTCTTATATCTATGTCGGATGAGTAGGGCGCTTTTTGCGAAAAGTGAGAGCCCACCCTTCCTGGGTGGGGACAGAAAACTCCCGCTCATTACTTTTATATAAAAGCAATTATTTCCCAGCAAGATTCTGGTTTGTTATCCAACCTATCGCGTGCCATTAGAAAAAATCTTGTGCAATCAGTGTTCTATGTAGGATTAGCTTTTTGTAAATGAGTTCTCACCGTGATGAGAAGAGACAGGAATATATATGTTTGATAGATTACGAATTTTACGAGAAATTGAAAAGCTGGATCCCGAAAAAGATGCGCATAGAATCGCATTCCTTTCCGGCAGTTACGATTTCCCGCAGGACGTGGAAATTTCCTTAGCGTTGGCGTTTTTCCGGACATATGCCATTCCTTCTATCGCGAAGATCCTAGATGAAACCAAGCAATTCGAAAATTTCGGCCAAAAGAGATACGATGATACCACTCTTGTCTTAGGGGAATTTCTGGAAAACGGATTAGACAGTGAGAACGGTCGAAGAGCGATTCGACGAATGAATCAAATTCATAAACAATATAAGATTAAGAATGAAGACTTTCTCTATACACTTACTACTTTTATCTTCGAACCTTCTCGCTGGAATGCCAGGTTCGGTTGGAGAAAAAGTTCATCTCGGGAAAAATTAGCTAATTTCCATTTGTGGAGACGAATCGGTGAAATGATGAATATCAAAAATTTACCGAAGACATACGAACAGATGGAAGATTTCAATCTGACTTTCGAATCCAAAAATTTTAAACAAACTCCGGAAGGAATCAGATTGGGAGCGGCAACTTTGCGGATTGCAATAGGGAGATTGCCTAAAATTCCAGGACTTTCCTTTTTAGTCTCTCAGGCTCTTTTTTCCTTAATGGATACTCAATTGAGAAATGCAATGGGATTTCCTAATCCTAATTTTCTTATTAGAGGTGTAACGGTCGCAGCTTTTAAGTTAAGAGCTTTTGTCCTGAGATATTTTTGGCCGCCACGAAGGAAACCGTTCTTCGTTACGAAAAGAAAGAACCCGACATATCCGGACGGATATTTGATTGAAAGCTTAGGTCCCTTCTAAAAAGTACAGGCGGGTCGCCCTTTTCGACACGCCTTACGATGCCTCAACTTTTACTCGTCGAATCTCCCACGAAAGTTCGGACTTTATCCTCCTACTTGGGTAGTGATTTTCAAATTCTAGCGACTTTCGGCCATCTTGTGGATCTACCGTCTGATAGATTAGGCGTCGATATCTCTCAAGATTTTTTACCGGAGTACGAACTCTTACCCGGCAAGAAAAAAGTTTTGGCTCAGATCTTGAAAGCGGCGAAGAGCGCCGATCGGATTTTAATCGCTACCGATCCGGATCGAGAAGGAGAATTTATCGGATCCATCTTGTCTGACAGAATCGGCAAGCGCGCGTTAGTCAAGAGAGTCAAATTCAGGGAGATCAGTAAAGCTGCGGTTTTGGAAGCGATATCGCATCCGATCGAGATCGATCACCGCATGGTGGAATCTCAAGTCACTCGGAGGATACTTGATCGACTGATCGGATACAAAATTAGCCCTTTTTTATGGAAGGGGATCGCCTCCGGGTTGTCAGCGGGAAGGGTTCAGTCCGTCGCTTTGAAATGGATTTGCGAGCGTGAGACTGAGATCAGGACGTTTCTTCCTGAAGACTCCTGGGAAGTAATTGCAACGGTTCATTTTTCGCCGGAGAAGGAAGATTTTATTTTATTTCGCCGGAAGAACGGAGCCTTTGAAACTGAACAAGAAGGCATCGCCGTTCTACGGAATCTCATAAAGCAAAATGCAAATTTAACGATTATTGATCGTTCCGAAAGAAAAGGAAAAACTCTACCGCCTGCACCCTTTACGACGGCAAGTCTTCAACAAGAAGCGTTCCGTTTTTTTAAATTTCCCGCATCTAAAACGTTGAAACTGGCACAATCTCTATACGAAGGGATCGATTTAGGACAAGGAAAGCGTCAAGGTTTAATTACCTATATGAGAACCGATTCGGTTCGAATCTCCGCGCAAGCCCGATTTGAACTCAAAAAGGAGGCAATACATTCCTTCGGCGCGGAATTCGTATCGGCGGAAGACTTTTCTTACAGGGAAAAAAAAGGGAAAGGAAAGACTCAAGACGCTCATGAAGCCATACGTCCCGTCGATCCCACTTTAACTCCTAAAGATATCCAAGATATTAATGAACGATCTTTGAATAAAGACGCAAAGAAATTATATGAATTGATTTGGAAACGATCTATTGCCTCTCAAATGAAACCGGAAACCTGGATTAGAATCCGGTTTCAGGCCGAAGCGGGCTCCGAAGCATGGATTGGAGAAACTAAACGGACTGAATTTCCGGGATACAGAGTCGTTTACGGAGATGTTCAGGAATTCCGACCGCCTTGGAAGGTCGGAGAAATACTATCTCCTACAAAATGGGAGATACAAAAAAGAACTACCGAACCTCCTCCTCGCTATTCCGAAGCGACTTTAGTTGCCAAGATGGAAAAGGAAGGAATTGGCCGACCCTCCACTTACGCGAATATATTAGAAACTCTTTATAAACGAAACTACGCGATTCGGGATAAGATCGGGATTTTAGCGACCAACCTCGGGGAAAAAGTGAATTCGTTCCTGCAAAAAGCGTTTCCGGATTTATTTCGAGACGGGTTTACGGCTGATATGGAGATGAAATTAGATCAAATTGCGGAAGGATCGGTTTCTCGATCTCTTTTACTGACCGATTTTTACTCGAAATTAGAGACGGTTCTGAAGAATGCCGATGTAAAATCCGCCTCCTCGGAATGGAAAAAAACATCCAAGGCCGTTCTCGGCTACGGCATCTGTCCGGTATGCGGGAAAGGACAAAGAATTCGAAAGAGATCCTCCAAAAAAAAGGAATACTTTATTTGTTCGAGGTTTCCTGAATGCGATTATGCGGAATATCTATGATTAAATTCTCTTAAGATCGATCGGCAATGGTTACCCAAGTTCCGTTTCGATTTTCCGCAAGCACTTTGCGATCGTAGAGATTCGTTAATCTTTCCGAGGTGAAAGCGTCGCCTATCATGCCGGAATACAAAATTTTGCCGGATTTTAATAGCGCCGCGTGCTCGTAAAACGGAGGAATTTCGTCCAACCGATGCGTAATATAGATTGAAGTGAAATTTCGGTTCTTCTTATAACCGTCCAAAAAATCGATGAACTCTTCTCTCGCCGTTAAATCCAATCCCGAGCAAGGCTCGTCTAGTATGACGAAATCCGGAGATGTCGACATCGCTCTCAAAAACAGTACTTTCTTTTTCTCACCGGATGAAAGAGTTCGGAATAGTTGTTTGCGTTTTGCTCCCATTCCATGTTCTTCTAAAATACGATCGGCTTCCTTTTCTTCCCAAGCATCCGGGTCTCGATAATATCCGATCGTATGGAAGAAACCGGTAAGAAGTACGTCGAATACGGTTAAGCTTCTTTGCAGAGCGCTTTCTTGTTGGGATGAATCTAAAATGCCGATTTTGTTCCTCAATTCTTGAATGGGAACTTCTCCGAATGCCTCTCCGAATAGTTCGATCCGTCCGGCTGTCGGCCAGTCCGTTCCATAGATCAAATTTACAAGAGTCGTTTTACCGGCGCCGTTTCTACCTAATAAAACCCAATGTTCATTAGCGTTGATTCTTAGATCGATTCCTTCTAAAATCGGCGTTCCGGAACGAAAGAAACGAATTCCTTTCAGATTTAAGAGTGATTGCTCAGTTTTCTTCATTCGCGATCTCGTAAGCCTTAGTCAATCTTTCGCAAGTCTCTTCGAACTTCTGTTTATCGTCCAGTTCGAACTTACGTAGGATATTAGAGTCGACGGCATAATAAGTGACTTTCCTTTCCACAAAGTCGCTCATCATATTTGCAAGATATACTGTTTCCACTAGGTCGGCGTAAATCGTTCCGTAAGCCATGAAAGGGCGGTGATGGAACTCTATCATATTGACGAGGTCCGGTGGAAAATCCCATTTTCGAGCTAACATTCCTCCGAGCGTGGGATGAGATATCCCGATCGAGATTTCTTCAAAAATCGTGGAATTGTTTAAGTCTCGATGTTTTTGGAAGGCGCTTAGTTTTCTGAATAGATTCGGATCAAGGGCAAGTAAGACAAACTTTCCTAAATCATGCAGCAAGGCTCCTGCAGCGGCTATATCCGCGAGCTTAACTAGGCCGGCTCTTTGCGAAACTTGTCGAGCTAAAAAGCTGGTTAAATTGGAATGATTCCAAACCTCTTGAAGCTTGGTATAACGACCTTCCATAATTTTTCGGACGCCTGAAACATAGAGAAGATTCCTTACGTTTTTGAGCCCTACGACTTTGACAGCTTGAACGATCGTATTTACTTTGTTTCGGCTAGCAAACCCTGCGGAGTTTGAAAGTTTCAGAAGATCGGCGCTGAGCGCGGGATTTCTTTCTATTTCGCTTGCAATCACTCCCATATCCGAGTCGGCGTTATTGCATAGGCTGATGATTTTCGTAAGCGTATTGGGTAAAGGAGGAAGGCCTTCGACTTCCGTGAAAATTCGATCTTTCAATTTCGTCGTTACTTCCAACGGAACGATCTGTTTCGGAATTACTAAAGTCGCACGCGTGATTTTTCCGTCGGATTCGATTTTGAACTTATCAATTCCAATTCCGGAATTTTTTAAAAGTAGTTGGATGAGTACGATTCCGAGCCCGGCGCTTTCCTGACTATCGGCCATGGTAAGAAACGCTTCCGATAAATCGTTGAATTTGCTGGCAGATTCCAGCCTAGCTTTAATTCGGTCGGATTCCTGAGGGAGAAGAGGGGAATCATTTTCTATCAGAAAAATCAGATTTTGATTCAGAATTTTAGCGCGCAGACGGACAGAAAAATTAGAACCCTTCAAGACCGGCTCTTGCTCGTCCCATTTGTGAATGATTTCCTCCTGAAATCGCTTCATTCCACGTTGGTATTGAGTTGTATCGGAAATATTCAATCCTTCCGACAAAAAGAAGATTCTCTTTGCATTGGCCTTATTGGCATTCATAAGAAGTTCTTTGAGAATCGTAGAAATTACTTCGGTAAGAAAAAGGCGGTCCAAATGTCCGAGAATTTGCAAAAGAAGCAAGTAAATCTGCTGGTGGTCTTCGTCTGAAATAAATCTATATTCGATATCAATTTCTTTCCCCGAGGAGAGCGAATCCGCATATTCTGAGACGTTTAACATTGACCTCAAATTTAGGTTAGAACCCCGCACTCGCAAGAAAAAAAATGCAATCGCCGGAATCCGATCCGGAACCGTTTGTCCGGGAGAGAGGATATACTTTTTCCCAGAGGAGGTCGAATGGAAATGGATCGAGGCCAGGAAAAAGACGGATCGAAACTTGTAGACGGCATATCTAACCAAGATCTCCAAGAGGAGCTTCAATACTTTCTCGAGAATCGATTGGATGGTCTTCTTGCGGAAGCGGAAAAGCTAAGAGCCGTGAAGGGAAGTAGACCTCCGAGAAATCGACAATTTCGTGCAAAGACACCGCATCCCGACAAAGACCAAAGAAATTTGCCTTTTTTGTGGCCTCTTCCTGATTGTCCAGGCGAGGACATCCAACTTTCAAAAGTTTCGGGGGAGGAGCTTTAATTCGTCCGAAAATTGACCGGTAGGTTGATTTTTTATGTTCTCATTAGGTAAATAAGGATGGACAGAGCCAAGGAAACAGGTAGGGTATAGATGAATGGATAGCAGCTTCTATTACGAAGACGCCCCCCAGGATGAACCGGAAAAACGCGATATTTTGGATATCATGGATTCCTACCGGTACATGAATTCTTCCTATTTCTTTGATTTTCTTTCAGACGGCCGTTGGGATCACGGGAAAGGCTGGGTTGAAAAGCATATCAACCGAGACCAATGGTCCACTCGCTTTGTTCCTGGGAGTATCGATCGATACCGAAAACCTCGGGATTCCTCTAAGCTTTAATTCTGACTCTCGAAAAGAAAGAAGCGGGAGTTTTCGCGCGAACTCAATAAAAAAGGACCTTTCGGTCCTTTTTTTATTTCCAACATCGCCTTCGGTCGCGATCAATTCACTAGCTTTATCCCGTTGATGTCTATAATTTTACGATAGACGAGCTTGTTCTTTTCCTTTTGGGGATTAAAGATCAAGACTGCCACTTTATTGAATGTAAAATAGCCGGGACGGTATTCGGTGTAGTGATGTGAAAAGATCGTAGTCTTGTATTTTGCATTATAGATCGTATAAGTATGTTTGCTTAACGACTCGTGACGCTGCTTTTGGAGGTCTTCCGGAGTTTGTGCCACAAAATTGCTGATCAATACCTTATCTTTCGTCGGACCGGCCTCGCCATAAAGGGTGATCGGCAATGCCGTTTGAGGATTATTGGTTAAGTAGTGGACGAGTTCGTTAAAGGAAGGATTTCCTAGTTTCGCTTTTTCTCCGCGAACCAATTTATCCTCGTATTTTTTCTTGATTTCATTATAACGTTGGTCTCCCCAAACGACTTTATTGTCCAACGGGGTCGGCATTAAATTGTGAAAGTTTACCACTTTTACGTCTTCTTCCACGTCGTAGGTGCGCCATTTTGGAAAAGGGACCAATTCGCGATGGTCGTCCACTTTGGCTGTAGAAGTTTCATTTAGAGCAAGAACATAAATGGAAAAGTTCGCAGGATCGAATTCTCTGTTTTCCAATTCGACCATCACGTCCACGAATTCTCCTTTTCCGTTATCCGAATGTCTTCGGAAAAAGGAAACTTCCTTGACGAGCAATCGATCGTCGTAATAGGCAAGAGGATAGAATTCCACTCCGGAACCGGAATTAGCTGCGGTCGGCTTCTCCGCGTTCTGCCCGGATGCGGCGGTACCTAAGATAAATAATACTAAGGCGAAGGAGAATTTTGCAACGGATTTCATGCGTGTACTGATCCCAATACGGTTCTTCAAATTAAATATCGACCAATAATCCCCGAAACTTAGCGGGAACTTCCGGTTTTTTTAGGAAAAACGCGACCGGCTTGACCTTCTCTTTAAATATTTTTCTATTATAAACCGGATTGGAAAATTCGTCCAGCGCGAATGTTGACTCGATTTAACGGTCTATGTCAGATCTTTTTGATATGATTCTTTTCGTCCACAAGGACGACTTTAGGTTGGTATCCTTTTGGAAGTTCTTTTTCTTCCAAAGAACCGTAAGAGATGATAATTACTTTATCGCCTTTCATACCTAGGCGTGCCGCAGCCCCGTTCAGGCAAATTTCTCCCGAACCGCGTTTGCCTTCTATGAGATATGTCTCGAATCTAGCGCCGTTATTAACGTTAACAACGGATACCTTTTCGTAGGGAAACATTCCGGCCGCATCCACCAAATCCATATCTACGGTTAAGCTTCCCTCGTAATTGAGGTCTGCGTCCGTAACCGTGGCGCGGTGTATTTTGCCTTTACAAACCGTTATAAGCATGCTTCCCGCCTTAACTACTCGCTAAAAAGTACCTTAAATATTTTGCCGGAGATATTCAAAAGCGTTTTTCTCTTAAAGAAATGGATTTTAGTATTCATCGTTTCTTTGTTGAATTTGATTTCCGAGAAGAGTGGAGTGATGACGTAATTTTCATAAAGATTAGGGTAAACTCGATTTTCGTCGTAAACCTTCCCTTTGAAATTCTCCAATACTTTCCTCAAAATCCGTTTTTCCTGGCGATTCAAATCGATTTCCTCCTCGTGAGCAGGATTGACCCAAATCAGCAAATAACCGGAAATCCCCGTTTCGGTCAATTTCGGTTGTACATCTATTAGACGGTTTTCTTTCAAATGAAGCAACGCTTGATTCAATTCCATTGCGTACGGAGAATCTTCCAAGTGAATGTATTTCTGCCCTGTGATGATTTTGGCGTATTTCTGGAAAAAAACTCCGTCCGCTAAATAAATTAATTTTGCCAGCTCCTGGCGATTGCGTCCGGACGGCGATCTTTGTAAGATAAAGGAGATGACTTCGAGTAGCTTTTCCATTGTAATGTTATCGTGGTACAGGCAATTTCCCTTAGGCGCCCGGTCCCCTATGAAAGATATATTCTCTTTCAGGAGAAGGCGAGGGCAAAAAGAAAGGAAAACATTCTATTTTTAGAACACCCTCCCACGATTACCGCCGGGATCAATTATAATATCGGTAACCTTCTTCAGAACCCGGAATTCCTATCTAAAAACGGGATCGCTCTCCATTATATCAAGCGTGGCGGGGATTTTACCGCCCATGAACCGGGACAAATCGTTGCTTATTTTCATATCGATCTGAAAGGGCGAGATCTGACGATTACCGATTTCTTAGATGCTGTGCTTTCTTCCGTCATAGAGTCCGTAAAAATAGTTTGGGATTTGGATCTGATTCGGCGTTCGGATTCGCCGGGGTTGTATCTTGCGACAAATCCTGAAAGGAAAATTCTTTCGATCGGAGTCCTATTCAAATCCTGGTTCACCAGTTATGGAATTGCTCTCAATGTATCTAATGATTTTTCCGCGTTTCGATGCATACATCCTTGCGGTGGGGATTGGAGAAACATGATATCCATAGCTAAACTGGGTTTGGACGCCGGCCTGGAAAAGCGAAGGCAGTGGATTTCAGAATTTCAAAGAATCACTCAAAAGAAGATCCTCCGGGAGAAAACCGTTTGCGGGTGATACACGGTCGGAATCGTATTTTGGGGATAAAGAATAGCGAGTGAACCCCTTTTTCTCCTTTAGAGAATCAGCCGTTACGACCGATTCTTAGGAAGAGAGGTTATCAGGTGCAGACTTTTAAATCCGTTCTATTCTTTATTTTTGCTCTCATCGTTTGCGAAGGAATTGCAATCGGTGCCTCCGCCTGGTCCTTTCTGGAATCCTCTTTGGCTTCCTTTAATCAGCTGAAAATTTCGTCGGACCATCGTGCGAGGGACACAGTCAGTTCCCTTTCCAAATCCACGGAAAGCAAATTGGAAGGCGATAAATTAGCGGATTTGAACTTTACTTTCGCGCGATTAGTTAAAGTAACTTCCGAAGATAAAGACGGATTTCGGATCAAAGAAATTTCTATCGTAAATGATTCCGGAGTCGTTCTGGCATCCTCAAACGAAGACTATGTAGAAGATCCCTTAAAAAAGAGAAAACCGGAAATCAAATTTCTATCTCCCACGTTCACGATTGCACACCGGCTTAGGAAATGGCAGGTGGGAACTCCAGTATTACTCGGAAAAAGAAATGTTCCTTCGGATCAGCCTGTGCTAAAAGCCGTGGCTCCTATTTTTCCGGAAATTCTTGAACCGGAAGTTTTATTGTCCATGGGCGTCTACCATCCTGAGAAATTGGAAAGAGTCGCTTCCTTGTTTATGACTTATGAGCGAGGAAATTTCGGGCAATTCGTCAGCACGCAAACGGATCTTTTTCTTTGGATAGCTCAGAACAATGCATGGATCGCTTTAATCTGCGCCCTAATACTCGGGTTAATGCATATTTTAATCAAAAGCGCCGGATCATCCGCGTTCGCACAGGCGAACACTTCTGCACCATCTGCCGCTCGAACCGTTTCGTCTCCTCCACTTTGGGAAAAAGTGGATTTCGCGCAAACGGAAGGTCCTGTTCGCTGGCAAGCCGGAAGTCAACCTACCGCTTCTCAACAATCTTTGTCGAGTACGCCTATGCCGGCTGCAGAAGTGCAGAGACATGTTCCCGCTAAAACGGATATTTTGGAAAAACCGATGCCGATTTCCAGTCCGGAGATTGTTGCACAACGTTTGGATAAACCGGAAATTCTAGACGCGATTTATTTAGGATAGATTTTCTTGGAACTCAAGACTTCTCGCTTTCAGAAAATTTTGAGGATCGTTCCGAAAGGGACACTGGATTCTCATTCTTCACCCGACCTGATTCGTTTTTTAAAATCGCGTTGGGAAGAGGGTGAACGTCTTTTCTTGATGATCTGTGACTCCGTTCAATACTTAGAAGAGGAAGGCATTTCGTCCTTATCCGAATTGCAGTCCTATCTACAAAAAAACGGCGGGAATATCGCTTTCATCGGCTGGAATGAGGAATGCAAACTGGTACTTGGTCTTTTTGGCTTAGCGACTTCCTTACCGATTTTTCCTACGGAACGAGCTGCGGAAGAATGGCTATCCTCGTTAAAAATCGAAGATCTACGTTCCAAGCGGAGTGTGTCGGAGGATTCCTTCGCATCATTGAGGCAAACAAAACCTCTGCAATTTTATTCCGCTCCGATCGAATCCGTTCTTGCAAAGAATGATGAAGCGGAACATATCCCGGAGATTCGGACGATTCCTATAGCTGAAACCGGGAAGACTGAGGCTATGGCAGATTCTCCCGGTCGAAGTCGAGAATCGATTTCTAGAAAGGATGATTTTGCTTCCGAAGAAAAATTGGAACAATCTCTGGAAAAAATCAAGGGCTCCATATCCGATAAAATCTTATATTGTGAAAGTTGCCATTCCCGTTTGCGAATTCGGCTTTCCGGAAGATACAAATGTCCTGCTTGCGGAATTGAGTTTGACGTGAACAGGTTGGGCGGAGTTCGCTACTTAGAACGGCTTGTAGTCCCGCCGGAAGTTTCCGGTTCAGCAGGTAACCTTGTCCAAAGCAGCCACCCGTAGCTTCGCTCTTTCTTTCTATACTTTACTTTCTCGAATCCTAGGTTTATTCAGAGACCATTTTATGGCTGTGTCGTTCGGGACCGGCATGATTGCCTCGGCATTTTCGGTAGCCTACCGATTGCCCAATATGTTCCGGAATCTTTTAGCCGAAGGAACTCTTTCACAGTCCTTTATGCCTCTTTATTCCGAAGCCGGGAAGGAGGGAGAGGAGGCGGCTCGGAAAATGAGCGGTGCGGTACTGGTCTTTTTGGCGCTGATTCTATTTGCCTTTGTCCTTTTGATATTTTCGATTTCCCCGATCGCCATTCCGTTGTTGGTAGGCGGTTCTAAAGAATATTCGACTCTTGTAATAGAGTTAACCTATATCCTTTTCTTTCTAATCGTTACAGCAAGCTTATCGTCGATCTTTATGGCTATTTCGAACGTTAAGAATAGATTTTTTGTCCCTTCTCTTTCTCCGATTATATTAAATTTAAGTTATCTAGTCGTGTTCCTTTGCGTCTTTCCTTTTTTAGAGTTGGATCTCTTGACGAAGGTTCGAATACTTTGCTTTGCCATCATATTCGGCGGAGTCATCCAGTTATTCGTTCAGGTTTGGTATGTATCTAAAAACGGAGAAGGCCCGATACTATCATGGAACTATAGGCATCCGGCTATAAAAAAGATTTTTAAACTGATGTTGCCTGCCGCTTTGGGTGGCGGTTTTTATCAACTCGGTTTGTTGGTGGATATTTTTCTCGCAAATATGGTTCAAAATGCGAATCCCGGTCTGGGGGCAGTGGTTAGTTTAGACTATTCTCAGAGATTGGTTCAACTTCCGACAGGAATCATCGGCGTTGCTTTAGCGACAACTACTTTGCCCGCATTGCTTTCCGCACTGAAGGAAGACCGACATTCGGAGGTACCGGGAGAAATGCTCGGGGTTTTAGGATTCGCTTCCTTTCTCACAATCCCGGCCGCATTGGGGATGGGTTTTCTAGCCGGGCCGATTCTGGATTCTATTTATTACGGAGGAAGATGGGATCATATTGCGACGGAAACCGCCACGATGCCTCTCATTTTATATTCGGTAGCAGTTCCGTTTTATAGTATGAATAAGGTGCTTATTTCCTCCTTTTATGCGTTTCAGGATACGAAAACTCCGTTGAAAGTTCAGGCTTTGTCTTTAGGGTTGAATTTAATTCTGAATCTTTCTTTGATTTACTATTTGAAACATTCCGCGATTGCATTATCTTCCGCGGTGACTTCGATTTCCACCTGGCTGTTCTTATCCAGAAGTCTTATGAAGCACGGAGTCGCATTCCCATGGGCAGGTTTTATTCGTAAGACGTTCAGCCTTTTGATCCCCTTAATTTTAATGAGCGCTATTCTCATTTTGTACAGATATTTCTTGCATAATTCTCTATTGTCAGTCCTGCAAGCGGAAGGCATCGGATACGCAAATTCTTCCCGAATTTCCGTTTTAATTGCAGTTCTCTTTTCCGGCGGAATTTTTCTCGGGACTAGTCTGCTGTTAGACATAGACGAGATCAGATTAATCGCTGGTAAATTTCGAAAGAAACGTTAGAGTTCGTTTCGGATTTTATCTCCGATGCGTATCGAAGTCAGGGTCAAGCCGAATTCCAAAAAGCCCTTCGTCAAAAAAGGGGAGGGCCAGGCTTGGATCGTTGCCGTTAGGGAACCGGCACTCGAGGGGAAAGCGAACGATGCAGTTCTCTTAGCGATTGCCGAAGAATTCGGGGTCTCTAAAAGGTGTGTTCGATTAGTTCACGGCGAGAAGAGCAAAAAAAAACTCATCGAAATCGTTGAAGATTAACATTTATGAACCTTTTTTTCAATTTTACCTTTCGATTCTGTTTTGTTTTTATTTCTTCCTATCTGTTTTCGGCGACAATTCTCGAAGCTCAACCTAAGGATTTTTTTGACGATCTAACTTCGGAACGGAAACCTATCTACGGGAGTGAAAAGGAGGAAAAGTATCCGGTTCGCGCGATCATCATGAAAGTGGAATCCTGGCAGGATCATTTTTCCTGGGATGTTCTCTTTGCCGTAAGCTATACCAACTATCCTCAATTTAAGGAATATACGGTTTATCCGTTTTATTATTATCTCAAAGATAAGAATTCCACATCTTATCGTTCTTGGTCCTTTCCATTCTATTTCAGCCAAAAAGTGGATCAAAGCCAAATTAAGGAGAGTTATAATTTTTCCCTTTTGCATTATTATTCTTATGAGCAGAATACGAATTATAAAAAGGAAACCTATAGATTTCCGTCGTTTCTTCCCTTAGCGGGCGCGGAGAACCAAGAGTTTGCGAATGGGGGGAAGAATTCCTTTCAATACGTGTTCCCGCTTTTGTTCTTTAGAAATACGACCGAGAATTCGAGTTGGACTCATTTTCTGATTTTTCATAAAGGAAAGGACCAAGACTCGGACTACGGAGCTTTCTTACCCTTATTGTACTGGGGCTCGGGAAAGTCGAAATCTCATTTAACTTTATTGCCCCTGTTTTCCTATAATTCCGAGAAAAACGGAGCGGAGGGGATGTTTTTATCCCCGTTCTACCTACGCACCTGGTCGGAAAATTCCCTTTCGGGGCAGTTCGAAAAAAAGGAAATAACAGGAATTCCTTTATTATTATCATTTAAAGTAACATCCGAACGGAATGGAGAAGTCCTTCAATCAAATTGGTTTACTCCTATTTTCTTTCGAGAGTATACTAAAGCATCGGGAACTCGAACGAATTTGCTTTATCTGAGCGGATGGAATCGAGATTTAAACGGTTCATTGAATGGAGCCTATCTTTTTCCTTTTCTATTTTACGAAAAAGATTCTTATTTCACAGCCTTTCCTTTCTATTTCTCCGGCACTTCTCGCCAAGGATCTTATTGGAATTTTTTAGGAATCGCGGGTCGGGGGGAATACGGGCCTGACAAATATTCTTATGCATTTCCTTTTTTCCTTACGACGGAATCGAATAATGAATCGTACTCGCTATTCGGTCCTGTGGAATTTTCCAAAAGCGGATCGACTTCGTCTTTTAGAATTTATCCGTTTTACTATTCGGGCAATTCTCCGGGAACCTCATACTGGAATGTTGCCGGGTTGTTCGGAAAAGGAGAAGATGGCCCTGATCGGTATGCCTATGCTTTTCCTTTTTTTCTTAAGACGAAATCGGCACAAAGTTCGTACGATCTATACGGACCTGTCGAAACGTCTAGTGCTGGACCGAATTCGACGTTTAGAATTTATCCGATATATTTTTCGGGAACGTCTCCCGCCGGTTCGTACTGGAATTTTCTAGGATTGGCAGGAAGAGGAAAAGCTGGGAACGACAAATATTCTTATTTGTTTCCCTTCTTTCTAGCCTCGGAGTCGGCGGCGGGTTCTTACGATTTGTACGGCCCCGTCGAGTTGGAAAGAAACGGTCTCGAATTCTCCTTTAGAATCTATCCGTTTTTTTATTCGGGCAAATCCCAAATAGGTTCCTATTGGAATTTTGCCGGGCTTTTCGGAAATTGGAAGGAAGGAGACGCCTCCTATTCCTATCTTTTTCCGCTCTTCTTTCGAAATAGAGATTCGAAGGGCTCATATTCTCTATTCGGTCCTTTGGAAATTAGAGATAGTCAAACGGAATCAAGCTTGAGGATCTACCCGATTTTCTTTTCCGGGAATTCCGATTCGGGTTCCTATTGGAATTTTCTCGGTTTAGGCGGCAGAGGTTTTGACGGCGCTGGGAATCAACGCTATGGATATGCTTTTCCTCTCTATTATCATAATAAGAACGTCTTTCGGGTCTTCATTCCTTTCTTTTTCCGATTCGGATACGAAGAGAACGACTACTCTTCTTTCGGTATTTTTCATTATGTTAAGCGATCACCGGAGTTGGACCGAACCTGGACTTTACTCTATTTTTCAAAGGATGATCGTGTTACTAAAGAAAGTTCCCGGTTTCTCTTGCCGATTTATTATTCTTGGGACACTCCTCGAAGTAAAGCCTCCATCTTTCTTCCATTCTATTTAAAATACGAAGAAGCGGATAAATCCCTGGATTTGAATATAGCCGGATTTTCTTCCTCAAAGTCCTTAAATACGTTGCATGGATCCGCGTCCGCCTCGATCGGAACGACCGACAAGGAATTGTATTTGGATACCGACTTCGCTTGGTTCTACAATTTAGTAAGAGTGTCTTATAGAGAATCAATCTCTAAGGATTCGATTTTGTGGTGGAAGAGAAAACAGGAAGTCTCGGTTCCTGAAACTAATAATACGGATTCGAACTTGCAAAACCGGCAACAAATTCCGGTCGTCCAAACTTCGGCCCAGAATCCGGAATCGAAGGAAGACGGACTTAGAAAATATAAAACCCTTTCCCGAGACACGTCTAAATCGTTTTTCGGATTCAGTACCTTATTCGGAATAGTAAGCTATGAGAGGGGAGATGATCGAAGGCATTTTCGGCTTTTGCCTCTTGCCTGGTATTCTTGGTCGGAGGAGACTAAAGACAAGGTTACGATTTGGCTTTTGCCTCCTATCTTCAAAAGTAAAATCGGGGATCAGGAGTATAACGTTTATTTTCCCTTTTACGCGAGACAGGATGATGCCGCCGATTTTCAAGAAGCCTGGATGATTTTCGGGTTTCAGAGAGGAAGGAAAGGGGATACAAGAGATTATTCGGTGCTCTGGCCCTTCTTTAGAGCCTACCATTCGCCCGATACGTGGGGCTTTCGCGCGTTTCCTCTGGTCGTTCACGATTCGTCCCCGAATCTGCAAAGGACCATAAGTATATTATACTATAGTAAAAAAGAAAGGAATCCGGAGGTCGAAACTTACGGCTTTCATTCGATTCTGTTACCCCTTATTCACACCGGAGAAACGAAGACTTCGTTATCTTCGGGAAATCAAGTGAGAGAAGGCTATCAGCTTTTTGCTCCCTTCTTTTACCGAAAATACGATTCGATCGAGGGGGGTGCAGGCGGAAATTATTCTTCTAAGGTTATAACCTTATTGTCTTACTATAGCTCATCGAGTGATATTTCGGGCGGTTCCGATACTAGTTTTCTCTTTCCTTTTTATTATTATAATCGCTCGAAGTCGCCCGGTGAACCGAGTGAAAGGATGACGAAGACCGATTTTGTAATTCCGCTCGGTCTTTATTATAAAAGGAATGGAGATTCGAGTCGATTTTTCTTCCTAGGCTATTATTCGGCTTCTGATCCCGGGGCCACGTATACGAACGTATTGGGATTTTTTTCCTCCTCCACCGTAAAAACCCAATTTACGACAGTTTCCAAGACCGATCTATTCCCGTTTTATTTTTCCGAGGTTGAAAGGGAGAAGGAGACGATCGTTCATAATAAAATCATGGTCCCGATTTTATTTAGATACGATTCAAAACCGGATTCGTACTCGTTGAATATTCTTTTGCTAGGAAATAGAATAAAATCGCCGTCGGAATCCTCCTTTGCATTGTATCCGTTTTATTCCGATAATGAAACGAATACTGCCGGAATAAAGAGCCGAACGATTTGGGGAGTTCCGTATTATTTTGAAAGAAACGATCAAGCTTCGGGATCGTGGGATTCTTTTTCGGTGAGTCCGATCGGCATTTTTTCAGCTACGGGAAAGGGAGGCGATTTACGAGAGGAAAGCACGGCTAATTTCTTTTTGCTACCTTTTCCGACATTGTATACTTCCACATCTGAAAAGGAATCCACCGCCTTTTGGTTCGGGTTCTATTATAACCGATTTGCTGCCAATGCCGATGCCGAATCCAAAGAATTCAGTTTTTTAAAATTAATTTCTTATAATACTTATAGAAATAAGAGCGAAAATTCTACGAGTGCTTCTATTTTTCCGTTAATCTCTTTCGCCGGGGAAGAATCGATTAGCGAAAAAGGAAAAAGGGATTCTACGAAGAATTATATGTTTCCTTTATTTTATTATAATCGAGAGTCTAAGCCGACCGGAAATTCCTTCCATTTCAATCTGGCGGTGATTTTCGATCTCGCCAGAGATTCCGAATCGGGTCGTTCGCGATTTATTTTCGGGCCTATCTATTCCATCAACGGTTCCAATTCGAATTCTTGGGGAATATTTCCGTTATTGCTTCGCAATCGCAAAGCTGATTCAAGTTTCTGGTTCGCATTAGGATCCTATTCGTACGTGGATAAGGAAAGCGATCGTTGGGGATTTGCGGGAATACTGGACGTGAATCGTGAATTGGCGCTTCAAAGAAGAAATGTAAACGTTTTCTTAGGATTATTCCACGGAGAATATGATGCAAATCGGACGCGTTGGGCGGTTCTAGGTAGATTGATCGCGGGGTATGAATCCCGCCAGGATTACTCGGATGCGAATTTCCTTTGGCTTCGTCTAAAGCGTTCGGAAAGCGAAAGTATCGCGAATTTCCTTCCCGCATATTATTACCATCGGGATGGAAGCGAGGTTTCTACTTATGTACCTCCAGTACTCGGATATTTTTCTTCGGGAAAAAACGGTCGATACGATATGGCGGGATTCGGTCTTCTTTATTATAGGAATGAATCGATTTCAACCGGTGAAGATACGATGGTCATAGGTCCCGGCTTATATTATTATCGAGCCAGACCGGAGAGAGGATATCGTTCGATGGGAATTTTGGCATTTCCCGGGATCGGGGGGCTACTTTGGGATTGGGAATACGAATTACAGACGGATTATAGTAAATATTCCATTCTACAAATCTTATATAGTAATACGACGAATGCGGGGAAGAATTACAGTAGAATTTTCGGGATTCGATTTTAGAAGTATTTAGAAAAAGAAAAGCCGGAGAATTTCTTCCCCGGCTTTTTCGATTTTTCGAAAGAATCGGTCGGCTTACATCATGCCGCCCATTCCTCCCATACCGCCCATTCCACCCATTGATGGAGCGCCGCCGCCGTCTTTCTCCGGTTTGTCGGTGATCGTAACTTCGGTAGTTAGGATCATAGAACCGATAGATGCAGCATTTTGCAGGGCAAAACGAACTACTTTCGCGGGATCAACGACTCCGGCTTGGAGTAAATCTTCCCAAACCATAGTTAGAGCGTTGAAGCCTTCATTTCCTTTTTTAGTCTTAGCTTGTTCAACGATGACCGATCCTTCCAAACCTGCGTTAGAAGTGATCATTCTGATCGGCTCTTCCAAAGCACGGAAGATGATTTTTGCGCCGGTCGCTTCGTCACCTTCAAGTTTGAGTAAGGCTACCGCTTCTTGAGCTTTCAGAAGAGTCAAACCGCCGCCTGGAACGATACCTTCTTCCACTGCTGCACGAGTAGCGGAAAGAGCGTCCTCGACGCGATGTTTCTTCTCTTTCATTTCTACTTCGGTAGCGGCACCTACGTGAATGACCGCAACCCCTCCGGCGAGTTTTGCGAGACGCTCTTGAAGTTTTTCGCGATCATACTCGGAAGTAGTGTCTTCGATTTGTTTTTTGATTTGTCCTACGCGACCTTGAATGTCTTTAGAAGCGCCCTGGCCTTCGATAATAGTGGTATTTTCCTTATCGACGATGACTTTTTTAGCGCGTCCAAGTTGCTGAACGGTAGCGTTTTCCAATTTCATTCCGAGGTCTTCGGAAATCACTTGTCCGCCGGTCAGGATGGCGATATCTTCCAGCATTGATTTACGGCGATCACCGAATCCAGGCGCTTTCACTGCAACGCAGGAAATCGTTTTACGGAGAGTATTCACCACGATCGTAGCAAGAGCTTCTCCTTCGACTTCTTCCGAAATGATTACAAGAGGACGTCCTGCTTGAGCTACTTTTTCCAGAACCGGAAGAAGGTCTCTCATTGACGCGATCTTTTTATCGTAAATAAGGATATAAGGATCGTTCAGAGTCGCAATCATCGCCTCGGGATCGGTCACCATGTACGGAGAAATATATCCGCGATCGAATTGCATACCTTCGACTACGTCTAGAGTCGTTTCGATGGATTTTGCTTCCTCTACGGTGATGACTCCGTCTTTGCCGACTTTGTCCATTGCATCTGCGATTAGATTTCCGATTTCCTTATCGTTGTTTGCGGAAATGGTAGCAACGTTAGCGATATCTTTCTTATTTTCGATTTTTACGGAACGCTTTTTGATGCTTTCGACGGCAGCAGCAACTGCTTTATCGATTCCGTGCTTGAGAGCCATCGGGTTTGCGCCTGCGGTTACGTTCTTCAATCCTTCGTTGATGATGGATTGTGCGAGAATCGTAGCAGTCGTAGTTCCGTCTCCGGCGACATCGTTGGTTTTGGTAGAAACTTCCTTAACCATTTGGGCGCCCATGTTCTCGATCGAATCTTCCAATTCGATTTCTTTCGCAACGGTAACACCGTCTTTCGTGATGGTTGGTGAGCCGAATTTTTTGTCGATGACTACGTTGCGGCCTTTCGGTCCGAGGGTCACTTTCACTGCATTCGCTAATTTATTGACTCCTTCTAGGAGTTTGCGTCTCGCTGTTTCGTCGTATTCGATAACTTTAGCCATTTTAATTTCCTCCTAAGGATTTACTTCTTCACGACTGCAAGAATATCGCTTTCACGAATGATAAGGTATTCTTTGCCTTCGGATTTAATCTCGGTTCCGGAGTACTTTCCATAAAGAACTACGTCTCCGGATTTAACTTCAAGAGGTACGAGCTTGCCGTCTTCGTAACGACCGCTTCCAACCTCGATTACTTTTCCTTCTTGGGGCTTTTCTTTCGCAGTGTCGGGAACGAAGATGCTACCGATTTTTTCTTCGGCTTCTTGTTTCGGTTCGACTAACACGCGGTCGCCTAGTGGTTTAATCGCCATAGACTTTTCTCCTTTGAGATTTAAAATAATTCCTTAGCACTTTGATTAATAGAGTGCTTGGCCTTCCTTTTAGGAAAAACTAGGATGCCGGAAAGCGTCAAGCACTTTCGGATAGAGAGTGCTAATTTTGGTCTTAAAAAGACCGTAAAGGCCTAAATTCCTAATCCTAACGGCTTTCTCTCATTGACTAAAATCAGGATTTTCCGGCGAAATTGAACGAACCAGTCGTCCGAATATTTGGTTTTTATGTCTTATTTTGACTTTTGAGTCGTTCTTTTTTAAATAGAAATCCGCTAAAGAAATGAGGAAACAAGCCTTATCTTTCGGAAAAATCGAATTATCGAAAAAGATGCAAATCAAAAATCGATCGATCGGAAGTGGAAAAACTTAATTGGAGCCATTTACGATTCGTCCTGTCTGGAATCAGGAATCGGATAGGTCTATCTTGCAAAGAAATTCCTGGATAACCGTAAATCTATTAGAATCCCAACTTTGAACTTTTTAGAATACGTTAAGAACAATCGCTTCGTCATTCTGTTTCAATCGTAAATTCCTATCGAAAGAATCAGGAAACTTCCGAGCCTTTGAGTGAGCTGAGGATCCGAACGGGACAGTCTTGGCATATCCTCGGATTCTGCTCGGAAGTAGCTTAATTTAGAGTCGCACATAGAATACGCTGATTCTTTAGATTCGATCATTTTCCAATTACCTTTCTATAACGTATGATATATATTGTAAATTCGAGATCGATTTAAGGTTGCGAAAAGATCTAAACAAGAGTATTATACGAACTGGAGTATTTCATGTCTCAAGAAACTAACTATACGACGCTCGGAGAATTTTGGCCGTTCTATTTGAGAGAGCATTCCAATAAATTGAATCGCATTTTGCACTTTATCGGTACCTCGATCGCTCTAGGCTGGATAATATCCGCGGTAGTGTTTTTAAATCCTTGGTATTTATTCGGAGCGTTATTTAGCGGTTATTTATTTGCGTGGATCGGACATTTCTTTATTGAGAAGAATCGTCCGGCTACATTTACGTATCCCGTAAAATCCTTTTTAAGTGATTGGCGTATGTTCTTCTACACCATTACCGGCCAATTGGGGAAGGAATTACAAAAGGCCGGAGTGAAGTAGGTACCTTCGAAAGTTCCATCTTTCGGAATCTGCGAAGCCTTTCACTCCCAGCGCCGCCTATTCTTCTTGGCGGCGCCTTTGTTTCTTTTAAGTCAGCCGCATTCCTTGCTTGTTTACCTATCTTCCGTTAGTTGAATTTGTGGGAACTCCCGCACAAACTTTCAGGAATAAATAGATTGTAAAAAGATCAATTTTGTGAAATATGGTTTTCTCCGTGCGGGTACCACCGACCGGCCCCCGGAGCCTGTTGAAAAAGGGATGCAATTTTAGGGAACTTGCTAGATTTACGGAATGGCAAAGTTCAAGAATACGGATCCGAATCAGCTTAGAATGTACGTTTTAGACTTCAAGGAATTGTTCGGGGAAGAACATCCGATTCACGGTTTTAAGAAAGTCATTGATCGGTTAGATTTCGAAGATTTCGAAAAGAATTACCAGAATGATGAGACTGGAAGACCTGCAATTTCACCGAAGAAAGTTATTTCGGCTCTTTTTTATTCCATTTTAATCGGCAATATCTCGATGCGGGAACTCTGTAGGTTATCCAAACTCAGAGCTGAATTGATCTATCTTCTGGATGGAGAAGAGCTGGATCATAGTTTTATCTCAAAGTTCAGAAAGACTCACAGAACTGAAATCGAAGATCTATTTTCTCAAACGGTATTTCTCGGTTACGAAAGCGGTTATATAGATTTTGAAACCGTTTCCATAGATGGCACTAAGATAAAGGCGAATGCGAATCCCGATGATATAGGGGACCTGGAAAAATTCGAGCTTAGACTTGAACAAATCGAAAAGGTAAGTAAGGTCAAATTTCAAGAATGGGAAAAGTCTGCCGATATGGATCGTTCTCAAATTCGAGACAAAAGAAAAGAATTAGAACTAAAGGCGGAAAAGCTTCAGGACGCGGTAAAATTCCTAAAAAAGCACAAAGACCGTCGTAGAGTCCATCTCTATGAGAGAGATTGCGATCTACAGAAAAAAGGAAACGTATTCCTGGTAGGTTACAATGCTCAAGCGGCGGTCGATTGCAAATCCAACATGATCATTTCTCACAGTGTGGAAACGGAACAATCCGATACTAAGTTTGCGGAGAAAATGATTCGAAAAGTCGAATCTTGCTACGAATTCTTAAGATTGGAAAAACAAGATTTAAATAGAATTCAATATGTCTTAGATGCCGGTTATGCAAGCGAAAGTAATTTCCAGAGATTAAAAGACTTCGATCTTTATTGTCCCGATCAAAAAGTAACAAGGTTATTCCAAGCAGGGAAGATCCCAAAAGTTACCGATTTCTCCAAACGAAGGCCTCCGTTCATCAAATTTATCTATGAAAAGAAAGCCAACAACTTCGTCTGTCCATCGGGCAGAACACTTAAATTCCGATCCGAAAAGTATCTTCATGGACAATACAGTTATTCGGATTACAGATCGACGGGTTGCAACGGCTGTAAGTTGAAACATTTCTGCACAAAAGGTCGATCTAAACCCATTTTGGTGAATTCTAATAACTTGAGAAGAAACTACATTCATTTAAGTCCAAGTAAAAACTACCATCCGAGCGAGCTGAATAATTTCTACACGATGGAAATGCGCAAAAAGTTACAAAACCCGAAATCGAGAAAGATTTATGCCAAACGGTTTTCTTCGATTGAAGGCGTCTTTGGTGCAATGAAAGGATCTCGTGCAGGAAATAGATTCATGACAAAAGGATTGGAAAAAGTTTCTCTTGAATGGTCCGAAAGATGCTCCGCTCACAACATAGGAAAAATTTGCGGATTTCGGTATATTTAAACGATCTGCTACGGCAGTCCCTTCTTCTTTTTGCCATTCGCTTTAAAGAGGAAGAAGAATTTTCAGACAAACCAGGCCTCTTTTTCAACAGGCCCCCCGCCCAAGACGGGTGGGGATTTTCAATATCGAACCACCTGAAAAGTAAGTCATGGAAACGCAAAAATTACTTTTGGAATTCCGGTTCCAAAAGAGTCCTGGCCGAAATTCAATTTTTTAAGAGGAATCGAACGTAGAGCAATGGATAAAGAATTAAATATAAATTGGGCGCCCACCACAGAAGCGAAACATCTCCACGGATAACCCAAAACGAAATGGCCTGGACCCCGGACGCGATCGTGAACCCTAAGGATAGGATCGCAAGATTTTTCCAAGCTGAAATTCGTTTATTAAATAAGTATAAACTTCCTAATCCTGTAAACGAGATGAAAAGATCCAAGGGTAGGAAGGACCAATTCCATGCGTTTAAAATCGGATCGTTATAATCTTTAAATAAAAATTCGTCAGGGATGATTTTTATAGAGGTGATTCCCCAATATAAAATAAATCCTATATCCGTAACGAGGAAGAACTCGTTAAGCCCTTTAGGTTTCCGGAACTGAATTTCGTCGGGGGACGACATCCATCATATTCCTACGGCGATGACGGTGACCATTTTTTCTTTTCCCTTCACTTGAACTGGAGGAAGCGTTTCCCCGTTAAAATTCGCTCCTGCGAGTCTCCAAGTTTCCTCCGACACCAAGAATTCTTTCCCAAAATTCTTGGTTAACGATTCGATTCGTGAGGCGGTATTCACGGCGTCTCCGATAACCGTAAATTCGGCTCTTTGGCTTGTTTCTATATTTCCCGAAAATACTTCACCCGTATGAATTCCGATACCAATGCTGACCGGCGGATGCCCGTTTGCCATTCGTTTAACATTAAAATCGCCCAAACGTTCTAACATTCGTTTCCCGCAACTAAGAGCCTTGATTGCATCCGCAGCCGGATCATCGGAAGGATATGGGGTTCCGAACGTCGCCATCACTGCATCTCCTATGTATTTGTCTAAGGTACCTCCGAATTCAAAAACGCATTCCGTTAATGTCTCGCGGATAGATGAAAGAAATTTACCAAGCTCTACGGGATCCATATTTTCCGAAAGAGCCGTGAAGTTTCGGATATCGGTAAATAAAATAGTAGCGGTTTGTCTCCTACCTGTGAGTACTGCAGGATTAGCCATCATCTCCGTAACCATTCCTGGCGAAAAATAGCGGGAAAGCAAACTTCTCTGAGCTTCCGCCTCTCCAATCCTTCGAATCATAATCAGCGTTCTTAATATCCCAAAACAAAAGAAAAACGCTAGGATTAGATACACTAATGGACGACCGGCGAAAGCATCTGCCAGTAGGAAATTCGGTCCCATTACATAATCTTTCCAGTCGGTTGCGTAAGTGATTTTACCGGCGTACTCCGCATAAGCGAAAAGGCCGAAATAGAACGTATAATAGAGTATAACGCTTAGGAGAACCAAGCGTAAACGAAATTGTACGAGAGAAAACGCCAAGGGAAAAAAGAAGAAACTTTGAATCGGATTCTTTAAAGCGAAACCTAAATTCTCCGGACTCGTCAAGAATGTGTATGAAATCAATACGCCGGATATAATCGCAAAATCTGACACAAGGGCAATGTATGAGTAAACGGAAATCGCCCAACGAGGGCAGGTTCGAATGATGACACTATGCCCGACGGTTATGACGGCAAATAGACTGATACCGATACCGTTAATCCAAGAGTTACCCGTGTGCAAATTCGCCAAGAGTTGAAATGCAAAGAATACGAGTAAAATATATCTAAACCCGTTGGATACGTACGCCCCGATTTTTTCCTCATTTTCGACCACCTTTCTCGAGGAATCGTCCATCTTACTTCGGTCAGTCGTTTCAAGGATTTTACAAAGGAATTTAGGTAGATAATCTGGATACGGCATGATCGGAGCATAAAGATATGCAACGAAGACATCAATTCTTTATCGAGTTTCTCGGTGAAAGAATCTGAAGAAAGAAATTGGCCTGCTTCGTTTTTGGAAGAAGAAAAAAGACACTTGAGAGATTTTGCCGGGTCTAACCGGTTTTTGAAATGATGTAAATGTCTGGACGATAAAGACTCCGACGGAGCATCTTCTTATACATCGGGGTGGAATATGAAAAATCGAATCGCGGTCGTTGCAGGCGGAACCGGCTTGGTCGGAAGCCAATTAGTAAGAGAGCTTTTGCTTGATGCCGATTGGGACAAGGTTTACATGATAGTTCGTAGACCTTTATCTTGGTCTCATCCGAAGCTGGAGCCGATACTTGTGGATTGGAATCATTTTCCCGATCTTCCGAAAGGTGTTACCGATGCATTTTCCGCTTTGGGTACGACCATTAAACAAGCTGGATCTCGAGAGGATTTTCGAAAGGTGGACTTTGATTATGCGATTACTTTTGCTAAGGCCGCTAAATCGATAGGTGCAAAGGGATTTTCCTTAGTTAGCGCCTTAGGAGCCGATCCGGAATCAATCGTATTTTATAATAAAGTAAAAGGCGAATTGGAACGGGAAATTTCTCGATTAGGATTCGAATATCTGGGCATTTTCAGACCTTCTCTTTTGGAAGGCGATCGAAAGGAATTCAGAATAGGCGAGAAGATAGGCGCGATACTCGCTATATTCTTAAATCCGATTTTGATCGGACCGTTAAAAAAATACCGTTCTATTGAGGGAACGGTGGTCGCTAAAGCGATGTTAAACGTCGCCTGGGCTGATCTAAGAGGCAATATTATAATCGATTCCGATAAAATTCAAGAGTTAGGTTCCTCTAACGTTCGGGCTAAAATATCCGAAATATTGAAAAAAGAAATTTAGACCTTACAGTCGGAAACACGAACTGGACTTATATCAATTCCCGGAGATTATATTTTAGGAGATTGCCGTCCAAAATGAATCTTCCATCGTGCTCCTTGCTCAATGTTTCCCGCCGAATGTAACTCGATAATTTCCGCTTTTTTAATGGGAATATATCGAGTTACGGATCCGAATCACTCGGCATCGGCGAAGAGTCGAATAAACGCGGATGCTTATCGGACCTTATTTTGAATTCGGATCCGGTGACTTTCCAGAATTGCCATGCTGTCGAGATTGTAATCGGCTGCTAAAGCGAGGCGAGTTTCCTTTCGTTTTCCGGAAAGTTTATTCGCCCCTCTTTCAAGCAGAAGTCCGTTAATGGTTCTGGCAGCAGATTCGACTAACTCGAATGCCACTTCATCTTTATCCTCTCCGTTTTCGAGCGATGTGTAGATACCATAATTTATTTCTAATTTCTCTTTTACTTTAGAAAGCAATGGGCTACTTGGGAAGTTTGCGATTTCCTCGTCCAAATATTGCCTTAAATGCCCTTTGAGACTTAAACCCGAAACAACACCGCCGATTGCGGCGACTATCTGTAATTGAGTTGTCCCTTCATAAATGTTGGTGATTCGCACGTCCCGGACGATTCGAGAAATATCGTAATCATACGTATATCCGGCGCCCCCGTGAATTTGCAATCCATCATACGCGATTTTGTTCGCTTGTTCGGTGATATAGTATTTAGAGAGCGGGGTGAAGAGGTTTGCCAGCTTTTCCCATTTGCGAATGGTTTCGTCCTTCTTAATTTCTCTTTCATCGACACCGGCTTCTTTGAGATGCTCGGATTTCCAATGATATAGATCGATAGATCGGGAGGCTTCTTGCAGAATGGCTCGCATCGCGGCGATTTCTCTATCCATCGATTCCAGCATTTTTCTGACGGCGGGAATGTTCTGAATTTTCTTTCCGAACTGTTCACGCTCTTCGGCATATTTTTTTGCTTCGTAGTAGGCCGCAGTTCCAATCCCTAGGGCTTGAGCTGCGATCGAAAGTCTGGCTCCATTCATCATCGCCATCGAGTATCGTACTAAACCGTAACCTTCCTCTCCTATGAGAATTCCCGATGAATTCTCATAGACCACCTCGCATGTCGGCGAACAATGAAGTCCCATTTTCTTCTCTATCCCGGCGATTTGAACATCGCCGCTTTTTACTAGAAAAAAAGAAAGTCCCCTTGCTCCGCTCGTCGGACTGCCGGTCCTAGCAAGAGTTAGAATGACCGAAGGAATATTCCCGAACCCGCAACCGTGAGTAATGAATCGTTTCGCTCCGGTGATTTTCCATGTTCCGGAAGAGTCTTTGATTGCCTTAGTTTGTAGATTCGGAAGATCGGAGCCATAGTTAGGTTCGGTTAAGGCCATTGCGCCGCAGAGGTCGCCGGTCGCCATTTTAGGAACATATTCCCGGATCATTTCTTCCGATCCAAAGCGTTCAATCGTCTCCGCTAGATTCATACAACCGATTGCGATCGCAAATGCCCCGTCCGCCCGGGAAAAAATTTCCATAAGCATCGCTTGAATCGTGGCCGGAATTCCTAACCCTCCGAATTTGCGTCCGATGGAGTAGGGTAAAATACCTGCCTCCTTCACTTTTGTTAAGCCTTCTATCATGGCTCGAGGAAAGATGACTTTACCGTCAGAATACTTTAAACCTTCCGCATCCATTTCTTTCGCTTTCGGTGCAATTTCAAGTCCCGCAATTTCACCTGCGGACTCTAATATGGATTTATAATATTCTACCGCTTCTTGGACGGAACTCGGGGCCATTGCCAATTCCTCCGCACCTGTGCGCTCGAATTCTTTATGGTCTTTGAATCCTTGCTCGAAAGACTCTACTATTTCTTTCCAGTCTATAATCGACTGGACTTGTTGCGATAAATCTTCGTTTTCTATGAAGTAATTGTTTTCGATCATTTGCGCGCCCCCGTTCGTTTAAAATTGAACGTACGAATTTACTTGATACTTCAATAAAACTTGGTTATGCTACTTCTAATTTAGGCAAAAGTAAATTCCCTGTTTTTCTTTTTTTATTCGAATTTTTCAATCGTATGAAAAGAAAGAACGATGTTTGTTAAAGGATAGGGCATTATTCGTGTGGGAGCTCACACATAGCTTTTGCAGGAAAAAAATGTTGCCGTAAGCCCAGTTATGTGATCAGGAGCCGGAACTAGTGACTTTGCGGGGTACCGCCGATCCGGCCCCCCTCCCAGGCGGGTGTACGTCCTGGAACATAGGTAACACTTTAGACCGGAGACATGGGTTACACTTTCAAAGTCCTAGATATTTTCTTTGTGTTCTCATTCAAATAACCTATTTTCACAAACAGGAATTTTAAAATAGCATGGCCGAGCATAAAAAAAGCCGCCTTTCGGCGGCTTTCCGGGTATTTCCCGATGGATTTGAATAACTATCTTATTTAGATCCAGAAAGAGCTTTCTTAAGAGCTTCTTCTGCAGCAATAGCTTGTTTTTCTAATTCAACAGGATTGGAATGAACGATCGGAGAAAGTCCAGGAGTTCCAGGAACGCCTAAAACGCCGACAGTAGCAACGAACGATCCTTTCACTTCACCTGGTTTGTAGGTAGTGAAAGAAATTCTGTATAAACCGCGAACTAAAAGTTTTTTGGTGTCGATGTTTTTCAACTCTTCCAAGCTTTTGGGAATGCTCGGAATGGTGATCCGAGTAAGAGAGTTGTATTTTGCGTGACGCTCTTCATGGTAAGTGTCATCGCCGTCATCATCATCTTTCAGTTTTTGAACGGCCGGTTTTTTAGAAGCTGCTTCGATTTGGTCTGGCATTATTGCTGCCATACGCTCAACACGGATCCAAGTATCGAACCAGTTCGGCATACTTTTTTCTTCCGGAGTTGCAGCTTTGAAGCTATCACTCACGATGTCGGAAGAACTTGGTTCACCGATTTCGCCGGTAGGGGAAATCATACGAACACCGATTTCAGCAACTGCAGCAGGAACCCAAACATATAGATAATATGCTTTTTTATTTCCGTCTACAATTCCGTCACTTTTTTGACCAGGCTTGATGAATCCCCAGTAGTTAACAGTTTCAGAATAACCTAACATCGGTTTTGGAGCTGCAACGCCCGGAACTGACGGAGCACTAAATCCGGTGTCTGGGAGTGGCATGGAGCTTTTAAGAGATGGTAATCCGCCATGGCAAGCAGTAAAGCTGGCAAGAATTGCAGAAACCATAAGAATCAAAGACTTTTTCATTCGGGAGACTCTCCTTGGTATGGATTGCTCACACTAAGGAACCGTTTTGTTTTTGTAAATCGAATTAATAATTTTTTGTTTCTACGGTTTTTGGCGGCGCAAAAAGATAAAATATGTTCGCGGATTTTTAAACAATAAAAAATTGAATGAACGATGTAAAAGTCAGGAGGCTTTAACGAGTAGTTAGGTGAAATTGAATTATAGGATTACCGACCGCGAAGGTTTCGAAATAAGAAAAGATTTCGCAAAAAGGGCCGGGAAACTTCTTGCGTGATGAGGTTAATAGAGCGTATTATTTCCTGGAAATCCAGTCAATAAACCAGTCCCAAAGATCCAATAACCAGGCCCAAAGTCGTCCTAAAAAGCCGGTATAAGAATATCGTTGCAAGAGTTTTCGAACTCTATCCTGTTCTTCGGAGGAGAAAGGTAAGCGGACATTATTTTCTTCCGCCTCAATCATGATTCGTTCCTTTTTGCTTTGAACGTCAACGATTCTCACATCCACATATTCCCAACCGAGAGACTTAACGCACTCAAGCCGTCTTTCCCCGGAAACCAGTTTATTGTCTAAATCGATTATGATCGGATGTAAGAGACCTAAAGTTTGAATAGAAGTGCGAAGGCTTTGGAGGTCACCTAAATCCTTGCGAATTCGATTTTTGACCTTGATATCGGAAACCCGAATTTTCATCTCAGAAAAGGTTTTTCTTCCTTGGGAAATCCTACAAATCAATTTCAGAACGATCGCTTTAAATTTGCCTCATGGGCGGAAAGACTCGAAACTTCGGGATCGGATTCACTTGACACCGTCAGGTTCCGGAGGTTTTTAGTTTTATGGCGGGATTGTGAATTCCGCCCAGATAGAATTAGTAGGAATTAAGCCTAATGTCCCTGAAAGACTTTATCTTCACTTCGGAATCGGTCTCGGAAGGCCACCCCGACAAGGTCTGCGATCAAATTTCAGACGCTATTCTCGACGCGTATCTCGCACAGGATCCGAAATCAAGGGTTGCCTGTGAATCTTTGGTGACGACCAACCTCGTCGTAGTTGCCGGCGAAGTGACTAGCAAAGGAAAGGTGGACGCCGCCGAAATCGCCAGGGACGTGATCCGTGATATAGGGTATACCGATATAACTATGGGATTCGATGCCGATTTCGCAGTCGTCTCGACTCATATACACGCACAAAGTCCTGATATTTCTCAGGGTGTTACTGAAGGGGAAGGGCTCTTTAAAGAGCAAGGCGCTGGTGATCAGGGGCTGATGTTCGGTTTCGCGATCAACGAAACTCCTGAACTTATGCCGATGCCTATTTACTATTCTCACGAACTAGTCAAATATCTTGCGCAGATTAGACATGCAAAGAGATTCGCTTGGCTTCGTCCTGATGTGAAATCTCAAGTTACCGTCGAATACAAGGACGGAAAACCGGTTCGCGTGGATACGGTCGTTATTTCGACTCAACATACGCCCGATGTAAATCACAAGACGATCGAAGAAACCGTGATTGAGGAATGTATTAAGAAAGTAATTCCCGCAAACTTTTTGAAAGACACGAAATTCTTTATTAATCCAACCGGTCAATTCATCATAGGCGGACCTCATGGAGATACCGGTTTGACCGGTCGTAAAATTATCGTGGATACTTACGGCGGTTACGGCCGTCACGGCGGGGGAGCTTTCTCCGGAAAAGATCCTTCCAAAGTGGATCGTTCCGCAGCCTACATGGGCCGTTATATTGCTAAGAATGTTGTAGCTGCCGGACTAGCTTCGCAGTGCGAGGTTCAATTAGCGTATGCCATCGGAGTCGCCGAGCCGGTTTCCGTTCACGTTGATACGTTCGGTACTGGAACGCTTCCCGAGGCGGAGATCGTAAAACGGATTCGCGCCAATTTTAAACTCACTCCTCGTGGAATTACCGAATCGCTCAAACTTCTGGAAAAAGGAAGAAAATACCGCGAAACGGCTGCTTACGGTCATTTTGGTCGCAGCGGAGAAACGTTTACCTGGGAAAAAACCGACAAAGCAGAGGCTTTGAAAGGCTGATGGGCGCTCCTTCCGTTTCCACTTCCGACCAAAAGGCTACCCGAGACGGGTACGGAGACGCTCTGCACGAATTGGGAGCGGAACGAAAGGACATTGTCGTCTTGGATGCGGACCTTTCCGGTTCGACCAAGACGAATAAATTTGCCAAAGCTTATCCGGATCGATTTTTCAATATCGGAGTCGCGGAGCAAAATTTAGTGGGGCATGCGGCCGGTCTTGCTTTGGCCGGCTACGTACCGTTTGCCTCTTCCTTTGCGATGTTTTTATCCGGAAGAGCTTGGGAAGTCGTTCGTAATAGCGTAGTTTACCCATTTTTGAACGTTAAACTAGTCGCTTCTCACGGAGGGATTACCGTCGGGGAAGACGGTGCATCTCACCAATGTATCGAAGATTTTGGAACCATGAGAGTCATTCCGGAAATGGTCGTGATTTGCCCGTCGGACTATAACGAGACTAAGCAAGTAATTCACGCGATCGCAGATTATAAAGGCCCCGTTTATGTAAGAGTTGGACGTCCTAACGTGCCTCTAATTGAACGGGAAAATTATAAATTTGAAATCGGTAAAGCGGAGGTAATCCGCGAAGGTAAGGACGTCCTAATTATCGCCAACGGGGTTCTCGTAAACGAAGCGATGATCGCCGTGAAAGAATTGGAATCATTAGGCGTACAGGCGACTCTATTGAATATGGCGACGATTAAACCGATCGACAAGGACGCTATTTTAAAATATGCGAAACTTTGCGGTGTTGTCATTACTTGCGAAGAGCATAATGTGGTGGGCGGACTCGGATCTGCAGTTAGCGAATTTCTATCCGAAGAATATCCGGTTAGAATCCTAAAATTAGGAATGAAAGATACCTTCGGAAAATCGGGAACCTGGTCGGGATTGCTCGACTATTTTGGTCTAAGAGCCAAGAATATAGTGGAATTAGCCCGGAAGGCGATTCAATTAAAATAGCCCGCATTTCTTCTGAAGTAAAACGCTAATCGACCCGAGGAAAACTTCGGGTAAGAGTTAAAAATGTCCCAGACACCCGTCATTGAAGAGACTACAGTGGAGGACCCGGCTAAAACAGGCGGTCCGTGGAAAGTAGTACTCTGGGACGACGACGAACATACCTATGACTATGTGATCGAAATGCTAATGGAAGTCTGCACGATGACTATGGAGCAAGCGTTTCGTCACGCAGTAGAAGTGGATACCCAAAAGAAGACGGTCGTTTTTGCGGGAGAATTCGAACACGCTGAACATGTTCAGGAACTTATTTTGACTTACGGACCCGACCCAAGAATGGCCGTCTCAAAAGGTTCCATGAGTGCAACATTAGAGAAATCTTAATTCTTTCTAGTCTTCGGCGATTCAGAGCAATTTTTCATAAAAATCCCATTCATCTCCCGCGATGTAGGTTGTAGGTGGATTAAATTAAAGCTGCGGCTTTTTCTCGATTGTGACTTTAGGAAAAACGACGGAATTAGATAATTCCGTCGTTTGAAGCAATTTACCACTTTTTCTTAACGAGAATTTTTCTTTCGATTTCGAAAATCTTTTCCGGAAGTTTTTCTTTTCCGAGTTTCTTCTTATCGTTTTCCTTTAAGAAAAGTTCTTGGCCAAATTTTTCAAAGGCTTCGTTTGCTTTGATATTTTTCAAGCCGATGAACTGAATATGAACTTCTCCCGCGGAAATTCCGAATTCGTTTCCTCTATCTTTCACAGCGAGGATTCTTGAGATTGCTGTAACGGTATCGCCGCTGATCGAAGGTTGTGTATGATATCCTTCCGTAAATCCCAAATCCCAAAGAACATTTTCCGTAGTGTCCCGTGATGCCAATCCGCATAACCAGGCGAACACAAGTCCGCCGTAAACAACAGGATCGCCGCCCATCGGTCCGGAAATTCCGGCGGAATACAGCCTATCATAATGCAATGGGTGAGTGTTTCCCACTCGATAGGTCCAAGGGAAGTGCTCGTCGGTAATGGTTCTTCCATTTTGGTGAATATAAATTTGTCCTGCTTCGAAATTTTCGAAGTAAGTATCCGACCAAGTAGCCGTCTCGAAACCTTTCGGGAGTTTTAAATTCGGTAATTCGATTTCAGGATGATTTGTTTCTGGAAAGAATGCTTCTTTTACGACAGGCTTTGGAGTTCCTTTCGGTTTTCCATTGGAATGATAGATCATGATCTTTCGTTCGTACTGTAGGACTAATTCCCTATTTTGGTTCAAGCAAATCGTACGTACATGAACGATTCCCGGTTTATCCGGACCTTTATCGTCCACTTTCAATACTTTAGTTTTTGCGGATAGAGTATCGCCCGGATAGACCGGTTTTAGAAATTGAACGTCGTAATAACCTAAATTCGCGAGAGCTTTTTCGGAATCATTTTGTACGCCCAGCGAAAGAGCGAGGTTGAAAACCATTAACGGAGAAATTAATAAATCTTTAAATCCGTGCGCTTGAGCATAAGGTGCGGAAAGAAAAAGCGGATTTGCTTCCATAAACGTGGTTGCGAATTCCTGAGCAAACGCCCTATCGATGGTGAGTTCCCGGGGATGTTCAAAGATCGCGCCTTCGGTAAATTCTTCAAGATAACGTCCGTAGATTCCCCTTTTGACCTTACCGGTATCCACCGGAGTTTTAGGTGCCAGTTCCGCGAAGGGGGTGGTTGGAATTTTTGCCATGGAGCTCCTGCCTTTTTCTTTAATTTTTCCTAGGATTTCCGCATTGGGTCCCCCGAAAAGGCTTTTTCACAACCTTCCTTTGAAATAGCTTTCGAGTAATTCCCTTGATCCGTATCTTAATTCTCCTCCGAGAATTTCCATTTTAGGAAGATCCGGATTCGTATCCTTTTCCCCGAACATGTGGTTCCAGGTATTTACGAATAGAACCGGTCGCAAATTTCGAAATTCTATTTGGGTCGGTTTTAGAATGGAATCGTAATGTTCTACCGGATCTTGTAAAAAAATCTGACCCGCCGAATAAACGTTGGTAAGATCGATTTCGGAAAGGTTTCCATCCGGATTCAATTTTACGCGAATCGATTCTATATCGGCAGTGCGCCCATACTTGAATCTTCTATAAATTCTGTATATTACGTCCTTCAAAGTGTGCGGGTGAACTTCATCTTGGAATACATACGTAATTCTTAATTCTACTCCCGATGGAGTAATTTCGCTTTTGCAATACGTCGTCAGTAATCCGTTTCCGGCGAGGATATCTTTTTCGGGTTGAACTAGGATTGGAAGATTTTCCCCATTGCAAGGGCCGTCCGCAAGAGGGAACTTCGGCAAACTCGGACCGGAACATTCGAGTAGCAATCCTATGCACAATAAAATAAGAATGCTCGGATTATTCATAATGAGGACTCTCGACGGAATTGGAATCGATGATTCAAGCTTTGTCAAGATGATACCGCAAAAAAGGATGCGGCTTTTCGAGGTTTTATGGATTCTGTTCTTGATGGACAAAACTCTCCCTTTTCGTGAATTCCCGAATGTGCCTTTGGAAAATCTAAAAGATTCGATTCGTGCAAGAATTTCCTCTTCTAAAGAACTGTTATCACGATTGTTACTTCAGGATTCGCCTACCTACGATTCCTTAATAAGACCGTTAAACGACTCTCTTCAGGATCTTCATTTGGATTTTACAGTATTGTCTCATCTGAATAGCGTTAAGAATAACGAAGAGTCTAAGAGCAATTATACGGAGATTCTACCCGAAATAACCGAATTTTATTCCGATCTCGGTCAGAATGAGCAACTCTTTCACGCATATACTGCGATTTTGAACCGTGAGAAAGATACATTGAACCAACCTCAAAAGAAGGTACTGGAAGATGGGATATTACAGTTTAAATTAGGCGGAGTGGGGCTGCCGCCGGAACGTAAGAAGCGTTTGCAAGAGATCCAACTTCGTCTTTCCGATGTGGACAATCAATTTTCTCAGAACCTTCTGGATGCTACTAATGCCTACGAAATGAGAATCCAATCGGAAGAAGACGTTAAAGAAATCCCGGAATCGGATAAAGCTTTATACAGGAATGCGGACGGATCTTACTCGTTCACGCTACAATACCCTAGTTATATTTCCTATATGACGTACGGTACGAATCGAAATAAGCGGGAGGAATTGTATAAAGCGTATGTTACGAAGGCGCCTCAGAACGGTAAACTGATAGAGGAGATTTTGGCTTTAAGAGACGAAGAAGCCCTCCTGCTCGGCTATTCCAACTATGCGGAACTTTCCCTGGCGACGAAAGTCGCGGATTCTCCAAAGACGGTGTTGAATTTTTTAGAGGAATTAGGAAAGAAGGCGAAGCCGTTTGCGGAAAGAGAATTTAAGGAGTTATCGGGGTTCGCAAAGACGCTGGGAATCGACGATCTGCAAGCTTTCGATACTTCTTACGTGTCCGAGAAGTTAAAGAAGCAGTCGTATGATTTTGACGAAGAGGAGACTCGGCCATATTTCGAAAAAAATTCGGTCGTGAAAGGCGCTTTCGAATTCTTTAGAAAGTTACTCGGTCTCGAGTTAGTAAAAATCGACGCTCCAACTTGGGATCCGAAAGTGGAAGTCTATCAGTTGAAAAGCGGGTCCCAAGTTCGCGCACAGTTATACTTGGATCTTGAATCTAGAAAAGATAAACAAAGCGGCGCCTGGATGAATAATTGGGCTTCCCGGAACAGATTGCCGCAAGGAATCGCGCTGCCAACAGCATTCGTTGTCTGTAATTTTCCACCCTCTAAGGAAGGATCTCCTTCTTTATTGAAGCATAGCGATGTTGTGACTCTATTCCATGAAATGGGTCATACCCTGCATCATATTTGCACGAAGGTGGAGGAACCTCCCGTTAGCGGCATCAACGGGGTCGAGTGGGACGCGGTGGAATTTCCATCGCAATTTTTGGAGAATTTTGCGTACGAACCTCAGGTTCTGCAATTCTTTGCGTTTCATTATCAAACGAAAGTTCCCATGCCGCAGGACTTAGTCCATAAATTGAAAACGACTAAAAATTTTCTGGCCGGGTTAGGAGTGTTGCGTCAGCTAGAATTCGGAATTTTTGATATGCGAATTCATATCGGAAAACATACGGAAGATGAAGTGCAGAAAATACTCGACGAAGTACGCAAAGAGGTCGGTATTTTGCAGCCGCCTTCTTATAATAAATTCCAAAACGGATTCTCACACATTTTTTCGGGAGGTTACGCTGCGGGATATTATAGTTACAAATGGGCCGAACTTCTGGCAGCCGACGCATTCTTCGCGTTCTTAGAAAAAGGAATTTTTGACGCCGGACTCGCGGAAAGTTATAAAAGTAATATTTTAGAAAAGGGCGGTTCCGAAAACGCCATGAGTTTATTCCGAAAATTCCTGGGTCGAGATCCTAAGCCGGAGGCTCTACTGCGGCTATACGATTTAGTCGCTTAATACAAGTGTTATAGCTTTTAATCGGGAATTTTCGACGGCAAAAACTCCCCTATGAAAAAGAATGCGTCGATCGTCCGATGCTTGGGAATTTAGGAAAGATTCTTGCGGAAATTCTGAAGCAGTTGCTCAGTTCCCGAAAGCAGAAGCTCGATCTGATCCGAATCGATATTATAGACGACGCTGGTCTTTAAAGAGTCCTTAAAGGCCCCCGCGTCGATTTTTTTTTGGTCATAGCTGTCCTTAAGGAAGTTATACCAACCTGCGAGGATTACTTTCAGGTGAGGAAGTTCTTTGATGGGGACGGAAATGACTTTCTCTGCTTCCATAAGGCCACTCGAAGGTTAATTTCAGAACGGCGCGAGTCAACCAGATTTTTTGAAATCGAATACAACTTGAGTTTTATACGAATTCAAACCTGAGATTTTGAAAATCAGATCGCGTCGCACAATAAATTACGGGTGACCCGTAATTTGCGAAAGGGTTCCCTTATTTTCTACTTCTGCGTAAAGCTTTCATAATCGTCGCCCTAGCTTTTTCCACCTTAGCAGGCCCAGGGAGAGAATTCATCATCTCTAAATAAGCCTTTAAACCGGGTAATTCTTCTACGGGACAGGGGGAGATCCATTCGCTTAAATTATCGATGACGAGGGGGAGTGTAGCGAATGCGGCGGAGTCCGCGGCGGTAAATTCTGATCCCGCGATAAAAGGAGAGAATTTTACCACTCTGGCTAATGCCGATGTGGCTCTTTGCAGTGCACTTCGGACCTCCTTGATTGCATCGGTAGGAATGGATTCTTGCTTTAAACCGGGCGTATAAACTCTTCTTGCGGGGGTATCGATATAATTTTCTATTATCGTAATTATGGATCTGACTAAAGCCGCTTCTATCGGATCTATCGGAAATAGTTTCTTCGAATCCGGGAAGTTCGCCTCGATGAATTCGATGATCGCCTGAGATTCGAAAAGATAGTTTCCGTTAATTTCAATATATGGAATCTTTCCCATCGGGCTTCTCTTTAAAAATTCTTCGTCCTGGGAATAAGGAGTTCTTATTTCTTCGAATTCGATGTTCTTTTCCAATAAGAAGAGTTTTACTTTATTGGAGTAGTTGCTGATAGGATATCCGTATAAACGTATCATAGGTTATCGGATCCTTTAAGGAGAAATCGGATCGTAAAGCTTTTTTCTTCAGTTGGCTGGACCAACTAATCGATAAGTCGAATTTTTATTCTTTCCCCGCTTTCTAATTTCGCATATTATTGCCTTCACGCCTGGAATTGTAAGGCGGCTTTAGGAGAACTTATTCGATGAAAAAAACGGCCATAATAACCGGAGCAAGTACCGGGATCGGTTATGAAATAGCGAAATTGGCGGCGTCCGACGGATACGATTTGATACTCGTAGCCAGAAATGCGAAAACGTTGGCAAAAGTGAAAAAGGAAACTGAATCTTTGGGTGCAAAAACGGATTTTCTTGCACTCGACTTATCGGATCCAAAAAGCCCGAAGAAGATCTACGATTTTGCGAAAAAGAAAAAAGCGATAGTGGACCTTCTCGTAAACAATGCCGGATTCGGCACGAACGGTCGTTTCGATACGTTGGATTTAACTCAGGAATTATCCTTGATCCAAGTGAACGTGACGTCCCTCGTCGCACTGACTCATTTGTTTTTGAAGGACATGGTCGATAGGCATTCCGGAAAAATACTAAACGTGGCTTCGACCGCCGCATTTCAACCGGGTCCGTTGATGACGAACTATTATGCGAGTAAGGCGTATGTGCTTTTTTTCTCGGAAGGAATTTCCGAAGAATTGAAGAAGGTGGGAGTCACGGTAACCTGTCTCTGTCCGGGACCGACGAACACTGAATTTTTTAAAAGAGCGGAGATGGATAATTCTGCGCTCTTAAATAGTCCTATGGTTCCTAAAGCAACTCCTCATGATGTCGCAAAACTGGGATACGAGGCGGTAAAGAACGGGCGGGCAGTCGTTATTTCAGGTTTTGCTAATAAAGTTTTGGCACAATCCGTAAGGATTACTCCGCGTTTTTTGATCCGGAAAATTGCGAAGATTTTCAATACCGTAGGATAATTTAAGTTTCGGCGAGGTTTGATAATGGGAGAGTCGATTATAGATTTAGCGGTTCCGTTCTTTTTGATTCTTATATTGGTCGAAGCTTATATCGGAAGAAAGAAAAACGTTTATCGTTGGAACGATACGATCACCGATTTAGGTACCGGCATACTCTTCTCTCTTACGGGAGTTTTTGTGACTCTTGGATCGCTTTGGATCTACGAACAAGTTCGAGTTCATTTTTCGATTCAGCATCTTTGGGGTTTTTCGGAGCTTCCCGTAGGATCTCCCATAATTCGAGGAGTGGACGGCTGGGAATTTCGGTGGGCTGAGACGATATCCTGGTTACTGATTCTCTTGGCCGTCGATTTTATCTACTACTGGTTTCATAGAGCAACGCACGAAGTTCATTTTCTTTGGGCTTGCCACGTTACCCACCATTCCAGCGAGGAATTCAATTTATCGGTGGCATTGAGACAATCCAGCTTTCAAAGAATTTTCGAATATGCGTTTAATCTTCCGCTTGCAATAGCGGGAGTTCCTTGGTGGTCGCTTTTACTTTGTCAGGGGATTCTCAAGATATATCAATTTTGGGTTCACACACGGCTGATTGGAAAGCTAGGTTGGGTGGAGCAGATCTTTCTAACGCCTTCGCACCATAGAGTGCACCATGGAAGAGATCCGAAGTATTTGGACAAAAACCACGGTGGAATATTAATCCTTTGGGATAAATGGTTCGGAACGTATGCGGAAGAAACGTCCGAGCCGGTATACGGTCTAACTACTCAGTTAGGGACCTTCAATCCATTGACTGCGAATTTGCACATTTATCGAGATTTGTGGAATTTGATACGTCTTGCCCCGAATTGGAAAGATAAGTTTCTTCTTCTTGTTCAAAAACCGGATTGGAGACCGTCCTCATTGGGGGGAACAAAGGAGATTCCTCCGATCAGTCGGGAATTATTGCAAGTTTACGATCCGCAAATTTCAAGAGAGAGAAAAGTATATGCGATCGCGCAATTTTTTATTTTGGCGATCCTTACTTTATCGGCTCTAAGGTTTTTTAAGAAAGGAATTCTCGGTATTGAAATTTTCCTGCTCGCTTCGCTCTGGATTACTTTCTCTTTCTATACAATAGGCATTCTGCTGGAAGGGAGAAAGAAAGCGATCGTATGGGAATCGATTCGTCTTGCGAGTCTTCCGATCCTTGTCGGTTACGCGTGGATTAAATTCGGTATTTGATTTTCTCGTTTTGTTCGTATATAAAACTAAATGATTCGCGCTCATATCAATCAAACTTAACGGTTCATTTTTGAACCGCAACGACTTGCTATCTAGAGGGGGACGGAAAAAACTAGGCCAAGCGTAGGATAATCCCTATAGCGAAATAGCCGAAGGAGAAACACCTCTTGCAATCAACCCTACAATTTGATCTTCCGGAAGAGCTCTTACAATTACGCGATTTAGTTCGCGATGTCGTGCGAAAGGAAGTCGTTCCTAACCGTATGCACTACGACGAAAATAACGAATACCCGAAAGCCATTCTGCAAAAATTTAAGGAAGCCGGTTTATACCAAGCTTTGTTCGATGAGGAACATGGCGGATTAGGATACGGTATGATGGGCGGAATCATCCTAGCCGAGGAAGTCTCTTGGGGATGTTTAGGTGTGAACACTGCATTTACTTCCACGAAGCTAGGCGCGCTTCCGATCGACGTAGGAGGAACAAAAGCCCAAAAAGATAAATGGTTACCTCTATTAGCTTCCGGTGAGAAGACTGCGGCGTTCGGATTATCGGAACCGAATGCAGGATCCGACGTTCCTTCTATGACGACTGTCGCCGTAAAGAAGGGCGATCGATATGTACTAAACGGAACCAAGCAGTGGATTAGTAGCGCCGGACAAGCCGATATTTATACCGTTTTTGCCATGACGGACAAGGACCGCGGACCTAGAGGAATTTCCTGCTTCATCATCGAAAAGGGAACGAAAGGATTCTCATTCGGAAAAAAAGAAGATAAGCTTGGAATTCGCTGTTCTGAGACTCGACAATTGATCATGGAAGATTGCGAAATCCCGGAGGAAAATCTTTTAGGCGGAAAGGAAAACCAAGGTTTTCTACACGCATTCAAGACTTTGATTCTATCGCGTCCCGCGGTTGCCGCAGGCGCGGTCGGGGTCATGCAAGGAGCATTTGACGCAGCTATCGATTATGCCCGTCAAAGGGAACAATTCGGAACTACGATTGCATCCTTTCAAGCGATCCAACATATGCTTGCAGACATGGCGATTAAGATAGAAGGATCTCGTTTACTTACTTATAAAGCGGGCGTATATGCGGAGTCGATGCATAAGGATGCGGCAAAATTCTCGGCAATGGCAAAATGTTACGCGTCCGATTCCGCTGTACAAGTCGCTTCCGATGCCGTTCAGATTTTCGGAGGATACGGCTATACCAAGGAATATCCGGTGGAAAAATATTATCGTGATGCGAAGATTCTTCAAATTTACGAAGGAACGAGCCAAATCCAAAGGAACGAAATAGCAGCCGGTCTAATCAAGGATGCCGCTTCGAAAACTAAAAAAGGGTAAACTCCGATTTTGACTTGATGCCAATCGGCATCGAGTCAATCTTCTCCCTTCAATTACGAATTTAAGGAGAAAGAGTGGGCATTCTCGAAAGTACAATGGAAATTGGAAAAGGCTCTATCTTTCTTAGAAGCTTTATATTCCTACTATCTTTCCATGCTGTCCCGGTCTTAGCCTTTGATACTTTCAAAATTCCGTCGACCGGGATCCCGCTAAGTAATCACTCGGAAGTTTGGGTCGATTTTAGTCGTTCGACCGAATATCGCCAGGTATTGGAGAACGCCGAATTTCAACCCGTTTTATCTTCCTCCTTCGGCTATAATTCGTCGGCTTACTGGTTCTCGATTCCGATCGAGAACTCGAGTGACGAAACTCTTTCCTGGGTTTTAGAAATTCAGTACGCTTACATCGATAAAATTGACGTATACCAAGCTTCGGGAAATTCCGAACCGATTTATCGTGCCGGAGATTCCATTCCTTTCAAAGAGAGACCGATCTTTTATCGGTATCCGAGTTTTCCCTTCGAAACCCCGCCGCATTCCAAGGATCGCATACTGGTTCGAATTGAAACGACTAGCGCGGTAAATTTCGCCGCCTTTGCATATAAACGTCGGGATTTTTTTTCCAAAGTGAATTCGGAACAAATTCTGGAAGGGCTGTATTTCGGTGCGATCTTGGTTATGGTATTATATAATCTTTTTCTTTTTCTTTCTACAAAGGAAAAGATTTATTTTGCATTTTCCACGTATGTAGGCGCTGGAATTTTCATTCAATGGGTTATGTGCGGCTATGCCTCGCAATTTTTTTGGCCCAACGCCACGACTTGGGCGAGTCAATGTGTTACGTCGTTTATGTTTCTGTCGGTCGCAACAGCAGCGGATTTTATTCGAACCTATTTTGATACGAAGAGACGTCATCCTCGATCCAATATCCTGATTTTAGGCGTCGTTTATGCTTCCGCTTTTTTAACTGTAACGGGATATTTCTTGCCTGTTAGAGTCGGTTTGGCTTTATATTTTCCGATCGCTTTTTTGGGATTGATCGGTCTCTTCTTAGTCGGGTTTCAGAATTTATCCAGAAATTTAAGATATGCTTCCTTCTTTTTAGGAGCTTGGTTTGCGCTTATCATCGGAACATTCTTATACTTATTAAAGTTTTCGGGAATACTTCCGCATACGATCGGAATCGTAAACTGGGGAGTTGAGATCGGCTCCGTATTGCATGTGTTACTGATCGCGATGTCGCTTGCGGATCGAGTAAACGAACTTTCTATAAATCTAACGAACAAGGTCGGAGATCTAAACGAAGCAAAGCACGCGATCGAACAGTCCGAAATGCGTTTTCGAAATTTATTCGAAGGGGCGGAAGAACTTTTACTTACTTTAGATCAGGAGGGAAAGATACAGGATGCCAATCGAACCTTATCGAGATTGACCGGACATCGTCCCGCCGAAGTAAAAGGAAAGAGTCTGCTGGATCTAATATATTCTCCCGAAGGCCCGGAAGGTTCCTTGAATCTGTTCCTGGCGAAGGAAAAATTAGAGGAGCATCTCAAGCTCAAAAAGACGGTCGAGTTTCATTCCGAGTTCAGTCAAAAATATGTTATGGAACCTAAACCGGTAAAAATTCGATTACAATCTTTCGACGCGGAAGGGAAACGAATGGTTTTAGGAAAGGTTTCCGAAATCTCGGAAGATATTCTTTCTAGATTTTTGCAAAGCGAAAGTATGAATTTTACCGTGAACAATTATCTTAGGAACGCCGATATCTTAAGTCGCCAATTAACCGCAAATTTGACGCAATTCGTGGGTTCCGAGGTCGTGACGGCGGTTCGTATTTGTCTACGCGAAGTTCTGATCAATGCGATTGAGCACGGAAATCTCGGTATCAGCTTTGATGAGAAAACGGATGCGATGAAATCCGGAAATTATATGGAGTTCATCCAAAAGAGACAAAAGGAGGTCTTTTACGGGACTAGATCCGTAAAAGTCGCATACTCGCTGAATTCGAAACGAATCGGGTTCGAAATTTATGACGAAGGGGACGGATTTGATTTTAAGAAAATCCTGAATCTGGACGGCGAAAAACTGAACGAGCAAAGTTATACTCATGGTCGCGGAATCATGATGACCCGGAAAGTCTTCGATGTGGTTAAATTCAACGACAAAGGAAATAAAGTGCTTTTGATCAAATATTTGCAGAAACCCTTAAAATATAAAAGGGAACCCTCATCCTTAGATACATAAAAGTTCCCTTTAATTTCAAGAGTCCGAGAAAAATGAGCGATAGGTTCCGTTCGAAAAGGTATTGACGACTTTCTTTTTCGAACGAGAATCCAACTTCGATCGATGGGGCGATATCTATGTTTCATAAAATCATTCTTTTACTGTGTATTTCATTTTTTCCGTTTCAAATTTTCGCATGGGATTTGGCCAAGGAAAAGAATGGGGTGACCGTTCACACGCGAAATGTGGAAGGTTCCGAACTGAAGGAGTTTCGGGGAAAGACGAAAGTGAAGGCTAGTTTGAACTCAATACTCGCTCTTCTAGAAGATAATCCTTCTTACACTACTTGGTTGAAAGATTGTAAGAAGTCGGAAGCGATAAAAGTTTTGAATCAGAAAGAGAAATATATATATATATTAAACGGAGTTCCTTGGCCGTTAGACGATCGTGACTTTATAGTTCATTCCGTCTTTTCTCAGGATAAGACGACCGGAGCCGTAACCTATACGATGAGACCTGCGGATAATTCCGCCGTACCGGAAAAAAAGGGAATCGTTCGCGGCAAGATCAAAGGGTTTTGGAAATTCGTACCAAAGGGCGACGAAGTGGAAGTTACCTATCAAGTACATAGCGAACCGGGCGGCAGTATTCCATCGTCAATAGCTAATTTTGTCGTAGTGGATATTCCCTACGAGACGTTACGCAAAATGAAAGATAAATTGGAGGAATCCAAATATAAGAACGCTCCTCCGTCTCATCTACTTTCGGAATCGTCAGCTCACTAATCGAAAATTACAGCCGGTAATTGACGCCGAAGAAAATTCCGCCGTAGGCTGCCTGCATATCTAATTTGCGGGAGTATTGTTGAGAGAGCAGAATATTTGTTTGGTTGGCGGACTCGGTTAAAGGAGTAACTCGTCCGTCTTGTCGAATATAAATGCTGGATGAACTTCCGTTGAAGGAACCGTCAAATGATGCGATATTAATCCAGGATAGAAATGCGCCTACGCTCAAGGAAATGTGGTTTGTGACGGGAGCGGATAAGGAACCTTCTAAACGAAACTCGATTCCTGTGCCGCTCAAGTTTCCGTCCTGCTGAAAATATTCCTTTCCGTTAGTCGCGTACCCTCTTGAAATCCATAAGGCTTTGGTGTATCCTCCTCCAAAGCCGGCCTCCCAGTTCAGCCATCGGTTCACGCGGCCGTCTTGCCAAACCATCGCTAAAAAATATAAGCTTTCCATCCCGAAGTTTAAACGAGTATAAAAGGGATCGCCGGTAATATTTGTAAGTCCGAAATTTCTAAAGTAATGAAATCCGCCAAGCACGCCCACTTTAAAATTTCCGGAGAATCGGGTTCTAATAAGAACTTCTCCCTGAGTCATCGTACGGTCGTTTCTTTCTCTCGTTTCAGAAGGAACTCGCGGATCTAACGTAGAAGAAAAACCGCTCAGATTATGATCGAATCGATTCAGTCCTCTCATTCCCGCACCGAATCTTGCCCCGAATTCCCAGTTCCCTTCGGGAGGGGCCGGTCTCTCCTCCGGGAGCTCCTTGAATTTTGGAATGGCTGCGTCCTCGCCGTAAAGCAAAGAGGGGAGCGATAAGAAACAGACAAAAAGAAAATAGAAACTGCGTGATGTCGAATTAGATTGCATTTCCGATTTAAAAAGGAGTGGTGATTTGGTTCTATTGGGGAAATCCTTGCAGGAACCCGGCATACTGGCACCGTTTTCCCGGGATCTCTATTCTAAAAGTCTTTATTTGCAAGGAAACGTAAACTGGGATGCTAACTACAAAACTATTTCCTTTTTTGGATTTGGACCTTCTCAAACCGTATTTTTACTTCCTTCTGTTTATAGGGTTGTACCTCACAATACGATTAAGGTTCCCTCAAATTCGCTTCTTATTTTTAGCGGTGAAAATTTTTTCCGGAAATATGGACTATAAAGGCTCTCGAGGAAGATTGATTCATTCCCAAGCTTTCTTTGCCGGAACAGGCTCTTCCTTGCTTCCGGGCGCAGTATTGGGATCCGGTTTAGCTTTAGTTCTGGCCGGTCCCGGCGTCCTGCTCTGGATTTGGATTTCTAGTTTTTTGATCATGCCGCTGCGATTCGTTTCTTCCACCCTGGCGATACGATTTAGAATCAAATTGGAAAGCGGAAGATACTTATCCGGCCCGATGTATTTTATTGAGAAAGCTCTTCGCGCAAGATGGTTGGCAATCGCGTTTTCTCTAGCGGGCTTGCTGACGGTGCTTTCGATGGGTGGAGCTATCCCGATGTTAGGCGTTTCATTCTTTGCGCAACAAGGTTTTGATATCCAAGGGATGACCGTTCCTGTGCTTGTTTCAATTATTGTCGTCTTTGTCGTTTTAGGCGGAATACGAAGAATCGGAAGAGTAGCGGGTTATCTCGCGCCCGTCGGATTGCTTCTTTTCTTTGCCGGTTTTTTTCTACTTTTCGGGAGTCAACTGACAGGCTTCTACTCTTTCCTCGAAGTAGTCGTAAAAGACGCGACCAGTCCGATCACGCTATTATTAGGCGGCGGATTTTCGATTGCCCGGATTTTTAGTACCGGGACCGGTATGTTCTTCTTATCGACCGAGACCGGAATCGGCAAGAGTGCCGGCGTTGCCGGCGTCGTACGTACTGATCATGCCGCTAAGCAAGGGCTCGTCAGTATGTTGGCTACTTTCTTCGAAGGGTTTATCGTCGCTACTTTAGTCATTTATGCTTTGTATTCCTTCGGAGTCAGGAACCTGGACGGGCTTCTTTCTTTCCTAAGAATTTTGGTTAATGGGCCGACGGACTTGGCTCATATCGCATTCTTTGCTTCCTTTCTATTATTTGCCGTCGTTGCGATCGCTGGATGGTTCTACACCGGTGAACAAAATGCTAGGTATATTTTCGGTGAAAAGTTTGCCAACGCCTATCGAATTCTGTTTATCGTCGCGATTTTAGGATCCGCGTACGGTTACTTAAAATTCGGCGAGGAGGTCCTACTTCAGATATTTGGAATCGGTTTTTCCCTGGCGTTAGTAACGGCGGTACCGGTGTTAATCAGTTTAGTGTTGCTCGTAAAAGTAGCCCAAACGGAGTTGAGGAAATTGATCGAGGGTGGGGCGCATTACGAGATTTTCAAAGACTTCTACTTACTTCTCCTTTCGATTCTCCCCAAAAATTTAGTATCCTTACTTTTCGGCTTATTGGCAGCATTGCGCCTTCCTCGGTATATCATGATTCCGATTTTAAAGGCGTTTGCGAAGGCCTATAAGATTAATTTGGACGAAGCCGAGTTGGAGATTCGGGAATACAATTCATTGAATCAATTCTTTACTCGCGCTCTCAAGGCGGGAGCACGTATCATCGATTCGGATGAGAATGCTCTAGTCTCGCCTGTGGATGCGAAAGTAACCGGGTTCGGAGACATTCATGAGGAAGTGATCCTTCAAGCAAAAGGGGTGGATTACAATCTAAAAGAATTGATCGGTGGAGAAAAATATTTATCTAGATTTCAGAACGGAAAATACATCACATTTTATCTTTCTCCCCAGGACTATCATAGGATCCATTCTCCCGCGTACGGGAGAATTTTAGGATATTATTATGAACCGGGAAAATTATTTCCGGTCAACGAATTGGCGGTTTTCGGTATTCGCGGACTCTTTCCTAAAAACGAACGATTAATCACTTTTTTACAGACGGAATACGGGTTGGTAGCTGTCATCAAAGTCGGGGCATCCAATGTAGGAAGGATTCGAGTTACCTACGATAAGAAAATCGTAACAAACACATTAATTCGAACGCCGAAAGAAGAGGATTATAAAGACGTTTCGATCATGATAGATAAGGGCGCCGAGTTGGGAAGATTCGAGATGGGATCCACTGTCATCCTGATATTAGAGCGGGAAACGTTTGATTTTTCCGATATTTCATTAAACGAAAAAATCACGTATGGAACTACCGTCGGTCATTTCCGGAAAAAACTTCTACAATTGCCGAGGTAACGGTTTTGGCACTGAGTTTAAAGGCGACCACCCCCGATACGATAGAATTCGACGAGGATTCATTGCGTATCGCCTGGAAAGACGGAGTTCTTTCGGAATATTCTTTACTGGATCTTCGTAAACGTTGTCCATGCGTCGTCTGCAGAGGAGGGCATGGAGGGAAAGTAGGCGCAACGACCGGAGCGATCCAACAAGCGAAACTACTTTCATTTTCCAAAGTCGGTCGATACGCTATCAACCTGGTTTGGGGAGATTATCATAATACCGGAATTTATAGTTTTGACTCTCTTCGGTTGCTATCGGAGGGGATGGAAGGGGATTTAGGAATTCCTTAAGTGAGGGAATGCTGGAATTGGGAAAGGATTCCCCACCCGTCCTGGGCGGGGGCCGGATCGGAGGTACCCGCCCCGCAAATTCTTTAGCCTCAATATCATAGGTTTGTTCGTTCGGCAATATGTTTTTTTCCCTCCCCATGTTGGAGTTCCTGCAGACGATTTTCCTCTCGAGCATTGAGCCCCGATTTCTTTTCTGAAAGGGAACTCTCGGTTTGTATGCCTCGCTAAAATCGGCTTTTTTCCTTGTTTTTGCAAAGAGCGAGGGTAAAATTCGATAAGACACGCTCAAAACGCCCCGTTTTTCGGCGCAAGAGAAAAAAGGGGTCGACAAAATTCTTTTTATTATGTCTCCTTATCCAAAATTCATAGAGAGTCCTCAATATGGGTGAAGGGTCCCTTTCCCAAGAAGAAATAGATGCACTACTAGCGGGTGCCAATGAAACATTCGATCCAGGTAGTATGGCTGCAGCCGGGGGATCGAAGGAAGTTGCGGGTTTATCGCCCGTCGACAGGGATCTCCTATCGGATTTTCTTTCCCAGTGTTTTCAGACTGCAGGCAGCACGTTAGGCGCGATTCTTTCAAAAACTTCAAGCTTCATGAATCCTACTACGGAAGCGAAGACGCGCAAAGACATCGAGGCCGAGTTAAAATCGAATACGCTTATTTTATATTCGACGTATTCGGGCAATTTAAACGGTCGAGTTGCATTAGCGATGGGAGCCGACAATGCCGCTCGTATCGCAAATATGATGATGGGTGGTTTCGATTCGGGGGGTTTGGACGAGGGACAACTTCAGACTCTTAAGGATAGTTTGACTCCCATTATGGGAGCGCTCCAATCTCAGATTGCCGCAAAGACCGGTGGCGGCGTGAACGGTTCCCCTGCGGAAACAAGACATGTCACTTCCCCGGCGGCACTTGTTTTACCGGAAGGTGATCCGATCGTCAGGACTTTCTTTAACTTAGCGATCGAAGGTTTGCCATCCTTTAGAATCCAATTCTTACTCTCCTTGTCGATGGCTAACGACATTCTCTCTTTATCGAAACGATCGGGTGGAGGTGGAGGCGACTTCGGTGGAGGCAACTTCCAAGGCGGAATGGGGGGAGGCGGTGGCGGAGCACAAGTAGGCATGCGCTCGGTATCTTTCCCAAATTTGGCCACTGCAAGCGGAGCTCAAGGCGCTCCGAACTTAAATCTTCTCATGGACGTGCAGATGTCCGTGACCGTCGAACTCGGAAGAACGAAGATGTACATAAAAGACATCCTCGGATTGGGCGAAGGTTCGATTATAGAGTTGGATAAGCTCGCCGGTGAACCCGTGGATTTGCTTGTTAACGGAAAGCTAATTGCCAAGGGAGAAGTGGTCGTTATCGACGAGAATTTCGGTGTGCGTGTTACTGATATTGTCAGTCCGGCGGATAGGATTAAGCCGGAATCAGGAGGCGGATGAACGGAAAGATTCTTTTTTACAAATCTCTACTTCTTCGCTTCGGCTCCCTCGCTTTTGCGATCGGAGTCTTTTGCATTTTATCGGGATCTTTAAACATTCATGCTCAGGCTACCGATCGGGAAGCAATGGATGAACTCCTGAAAAAAGAACTAAAAGGAGATGTTCCCAAGACGGACAATTCGGAGAAATCCGAGAAGAAGATTCCCGAAGCCGGAAAAGAGACCGGCGCTCAGCCGACGGCGGCCAATCCTGTGGAAGAGCGATACAAACCGGTCTCGGATGGGCCGGGCTTGGGCGGTATTTTATTCAGGATCGTATTGGTTCTAGGAATCTTATGCGGTGGTGTATACTGGATTTTAAAAACGATAGCAGCATCGCGTGACGCAAAATTGCCCGTAAGAGGCGAGATGAATTTACTGAGCAGTCTCTTATTAGGACCGAATAAGCAGCTTCAGATAGTGGAAGTTACGGGGCAGATTTTTGTATTAGGCGTCGCCGATAGTGGGATCAATTTGATTTCGGAAATAACCGATCCGGAAACAAAATCCCGACTGCAACGAATGAAGGATGAATACGAACCTCCGGAAGGCGGTTTCTTAGTTTCTGTCCTGGCTCAATTGAAGGACTTGAATACTAAGATCAGTGGGACTTCCCGCACGGAAGAGACTCTATTAAAGCCGCAACCGGGAGAGAGGAAAGAAAAGCAGAAAAAGCTGAAGCAAAAACTGGATGAGATTAAGCGAGAAAGGAATAACCTTGAAAATGGGTTATTCGATGTGAATTAGGAGGGCATTTGGGCGGTTTCATTGAAAATAGGGCGGGAATTTTGGTTTCTTTACTAAAGAGACATAAAAAAATTATGTGGGTGATAAGCGCTCCCATCTTCGCAATTTCGCTGCTTTTTCTTTTCTCCGGAGGGGAAATATTCGCGCAATCCACCGCGCCTAGGATTCCCATCCCGAATTTAGGTATTAATGTAAACGAAGCAAAAGGGCCGAGAGAGACGAGCCTTTCTCTTATGATCCTTTTCCTGGTGACGATCCTCTCGTTGGCTCCGGCTATCGTGATGTCCCTGACTTCGTTCACTAAAATCGTCATCGTATTAGACTTTGTTAGGCGGGCCCTATCGATCCAAAATCTACCTCCCAACCAAGTGATGGTCGGTTTAGCCTTATTCATGACATTTTTTATTATGGCTCCCACTTTGAATATCGTCTACGAAAAGGCGCTTACGCCGTACATGAACGGAAAGATCGATACGAACGAATTTTTCGATAAATCCATGGTTCCAATGCGTGAATTCATGATTCGTCAGATCGGTCCTAGCGGCGCAAAGGACGTGGCTCTTTTTTTAAAGATCGGAAAGGTGGAAAAGGTGGAATCCTTTGACGATGTTCCGAGTTACGTCTTAATTCCCGCCTTTATGCTTTCCGAAATCAAAAAAGCTTTTTGGATCGGAATCATAATCTTCATTCCGTTTATCGTCGTGGATTTGGTAGTTGCGTCCGCACTACTATCGATGGGTTTAAATATGCTCCCGCCAGTCATGGTGAGTCTTCCTTTTAAACTGATCTTATTCGTCTTAGTTGACGGTTGGAATCTAATCGTCTACGAGCTGGTAAGGAGTTATAAATGACCGAAGTGGACGCGATTACACTGATTCGAGACGCTCTCTTTGTCACGCTGAAGCTATCTTCGCCGATCCTTTTAACCGCGATGATAGTGGGTTTGATTATCGGAATTTTGCAGACAACGACTTCCATCCAGGAACCGACGATCGCCTTCGTCCCGAAGCTCCTGTCCATTTTTGTCGTAATCGTGATTTTTGCCGGATGGATGCTTCAAACCGCGACGGATTATACTAGAGATCTGTTTTTGATGATAGAGAAATTTTAGAGAAACATAATGGAGTATTTCGTAGGTAATTTTCAAGTCTTTCTTCTGATCCTTGCGAGGATCGTCGGATTGCTGTCGGTTGCCCCGGTATTCTCATTCGTGTCCATCACGTTTGCGCAACGAATTTCGTTGGGTTTTCTGATAGCGGTAATTCTCTTTCCCGTTTCCGCAGGCTTCGTTCCGCCCATTCCGGGAAATATGGTGGATTACGGTTTAGTGGCAATCGGCGAAGTTCTAATCGGAATCTTAATGGGTTTTTTGATAAGTCTCGTTTTTGCATCCTTCCAGATGGCCGGGGAATTTTTCAACGTTCAGTTAGGTTTCGGTTATGCGGAAATTTTGGATCCGATTTCCCAGACGAGCCTTCCCGTAATCAGTACATTAAAGAATATGCTCGGGATGTTGCTGTTTTTAACATTAGGAGCTTATCGCTTCCTGTTTGAAAGTCTGGCCTATTCGTTCGAAAAAATTCAGATTCTGAAGCTTGTTCCTGAAATTCAAGACGGTTTATATCGAGCAATGGAAGGCGCCGTCGGGGCAATGTTTCTCGTGGCCTTTAAAATTTCCCTTCCTGTCCTTGGCGTCCTGTTTTTAGTCACAGTTTCCGAAGCTCTGATGGGGAAAGCGGCGCCTCAATTGAATATTTTGCAACTGAGCTTCCCGATCAAGATCGCGATCGGTTTAATCGTACTTATACTGATTGTTCCGTTCATAGTGTCGCAAATGGAATCCGCATTTCAGCTATCCTTTGAAAAAGTGAATTTTTTGCTCAAGGAATGGCCGACTTTATGAAATCATTATGGATGCTACTTATTTTCCGGCTCTTCCCTCGGAGATTTGAGAACGGAGAAATTTCCGATCCATTCTTTGCGACGGAAAACTTTCGAATCGATCTGCAATTGTTTGCAGCAGAAGACGAAGGTCGTACACAACCGGGTAGCGAGAGAAGAAGAAGAGAGGAACGGGAAAAAGGAAACGTTCCGAAAAGTTCAGAAGTCCCGTCCGCCATCGTTCTACTCGCAGGCGTAGTATTGATGTACATTATGGGGGAATACTTTTTCATGAGGTCTTACTATCTCCTTCGGAAGTATTTTTTCGGAATTCGATCTGCGGATTCCGTGAGCCTGGAAGCGGTTTCCACGCTTATGAACAATGCTCTATGGGATATCACTCAATTACTTTTACCGCTAATGGGAATTACGGTCGTGGCGGCTATCGTGGGGAATGTGGTTCAAGTCGGATTCTTATTCGCGCCTAGGGCTTTGGCATTCAATTTCAGTCGGATTCGACCTAATTTTAAGAAGGTTCTTCCGAATCGACAAACCCTCTTTAATTTGGGAAAATCCTTGGCCAAGGTCGCGATCATCGGCTGGGTTTCATACTTCATCATCGAGAAGGATTTCTTTCGAATTCTCATGCTTGGGCATATGGGACTGGAAGAGTCTGTCACTCTGATCACGTTTACCGCATTCAAAATATTTGTCGTGGTAGGGATTCTATTATTGGCGATCAGCGTAGGAGATTATTTCTTCCAACGCTATGAATATGAAGAATCCTTAAAAATGACTCCCTCGGAAGCAAAGCGGGAAATGAAGGAGCAGGATGGGGACCCTTCCTTACAAGCGCGTCGACGTCAGATGGCTCGAGATACGATTAAGAAAAGCCGCATGCTTACCGAAGTCCCGAAGGCCGATGTAGTCATCACCAATCCCACGCACTTTGCAGTCGCGTTGGAATATAAACCCTCCGTTCATAAAGCGCCGATCGTTATTGCTAAAGGCGTCGACGATTTCGCTTTAAGAATCATTCGAGTCGCAAGATCGAACGGAGTTCCCACAGTGGAAGATCGTCCGATGGCCAGAACATTGTACGACGAAGTGGAGATCGGTCAGGAAGTTCCGGCCCGCTTCTATACCGCGCTCAGCGTGATCTTTACAAAACTCGAATCCTTTAGAAAAGCGTTCCGGAACGCATCGTAGACGACTAGGAGAAACGTATGGAAAAGAAATGGTACATGCAATCGGACTTTATCCTAGGCGCCGGCGCAGTTTCGATCGTCGCGATGTTAGTGGTGCCGTTACCCGGAGTGATCCTTGACTTATTGATTTTATTCAGTTTAGCGGTGAGTCTTTTGATCGTATTGACTTCTCTTTCGATCAAGGAACCCGCCGAATTCTCGGTTTTCCCGAGTCTTTTGTTGATAACTACGATTTATCGATTGGCGTTAAACGTATCCACCACTCGGCAGATTCTATCCAAAGGACCTGCGGTAAATAGCGCGATTATCGACGCATTCGGATCGTTTATCGTCGGAAGCGAATCCGGTTTGAGCAAATACGTAGTAGGATTCATCATCTTCCTGATCTTAGTGATCGTGCAAGTGCTGGTGATCACCAAGGGTGCGACTCGGATTTCGGAAGTCGCCGCTAGGTTCACGTTGGACGCTTTGCCCGGAAAGCAAATGGCCATTGATATGGAACTCTCTACGGGCAACATCAATGAAGAGGAAGCTAAGAAACGAAGAAAGAAGATAGAAGCCGAAGTGGATTTTTACGGATCCATGGATGGTGCGAGTAAATTCGTGCAAGGAGACGTCCGAGCCGGATTGATCATTACTGCGATCAATTTGATAGGCGGAGTCGTCATTGGCGCTAGCATTCGCGGCGAATCTTTCGTTTCCGCGATAGAGACCTACGGAAAATTCACGATCGGAGACGGATTGGTCTCTCAGATTCCGGCGTTGTTAACTACGGTTGCGACCGGTATTATCGTAACCCGCTCCGGTTCCGAATCGGATTTGGCGAAGCAGTTCAAGACTCAGCTATTTGCAAATTCGAAGGTTCTGTATGTCGTGGCTGCCTCGATGGGATTGGGTGCTTTCATTCCCGGATTGCCGTTAATACCGATGCTTTTGCTATCGGGCGGACTCGCGTATCTGGCATATTCGATGGAAAGAACCGTTCAGGAGCAATTGGACGTTTTAGAGAAAAAGGAAAAAGAATCCGTTTCGGATCGTAAGCCTAGAGATTATTACGATGAACTTAGGATCGAACCGATCGAAATCGAATTCGGTTATCATTTGGTTCCTCTGGTAGATACGTCTCAAGGCGGAACGCTTATGGATCAAATTTCCAATCTGCGCGCCAAATTTGCGAGAGAAAGCGGCATAGTTATTCCGCCGATTCGTATTTTAGATAATTTGGAAATTCCGCCGGATCAGTTTACGATCAAAATCAACGGCGTGGAAGTAGGTTCGAGCACGATTAGGCCGGATAAACTCATGGCGATGCCTTCGGCGGAAAGCCAAGAGATCACTTCCATCGAGGGTGAAGCTTTCGTCGAACCCGCGTATGGAAGAACGGCAAAATGGATTTCCTCGGATACGAAGGGAGACGCCGAATCGAAAGGATTCATCGTCGTGGACGCTTCGACGGTAATCATCACTTATCTACGGGAATTACTCGCGACTCATGCTGCGAGTTTATTGGGAAGAGAGGAAGTGAAAAAACTATTGGATCATTATCGCTCTCAATATCCGACATTGGTTCAGGAACTGGAAGCGGACAAACCGGGAAATCTCGGAATGCTTCAGCAGGTTTTACAGAATCTTCTTCGGGAAGGTTTGGGAATTCGAAATTTGGTGCCGATTTTGGAAACTATAGCAAACAAGATGCCCAAGTATCCGAATCCCTACGTTCTTACTGAATTCGTAAGACAAGCAATCTCGAACACGATCGTAAAAGATTACATGGTGGACGGGAAGCTGCAGGCTGTCGTCGTAGAAGGAAGAGTCTTGGACCGTTTGAACAAATCGCTCGCGCAGGATCGTCTCGAAGGTAGAGATATTTTGGTTCTACCTCCCGAATTTCAGCGACGTCTTTTGGAATCGGTGGCAGAGATGAATCGGAAAATTCAGGAGAGCAGGGGCTTTCCTATTTACGTAGTAAATCGAGAGGTTCGAATGCCCTTCGCTTATTTCCTTGCTAAGGAATTTCCTCCGCGAAATTTTGCGGTTCTTGCATTGGAGGAAGTTCATTCTTCCGTTCCCACAGTCATAGTGGGAGAATTGCGAGTCACCCAAGCGCAGGCAGCCGAGACCGCCGAGACAGTTTAATCAAAAGAATTATATAAGCTTAATAGAAAGGGAGGATGTATGGATTTCGCAAAGATTAGAGGCAAAGACCTACAAGATTGCTTAATGCAGATGAAAATGAAGTATGGACCGGAAGCTCACGTTATCGAGCATCGAATCCTGACCGAGGGAGGAGTTTTCGGAACCGGGCTAATGGCAAAAAAAGTCATCGAGATTCAGGTGGGAATTCCTGAAAAAGCGAGTTCTCGCGAAAAAGTGGAGAAGAAGCTTCAGGATCTAAAAGAACTCCTAAAACAGAAATCCAGTCAAAAGGTCGAAAGGCATAAAAACTTGGACGAAATTCCTTCCTGGGAAGAGCGTTCACGCCGCACGATTCCCTCCATCACTTCCTTGCCCGAAGAACTTATTTCCGACGCGCAAAAAGGAGAAGAAAAACTAGGAATCTCCTTTGCCCAAGAATTTGAGCCTAGATCGAGAAGCATTCGGAAATCCGAACCTGATTCCCATTTAAGTCGATTGAAAGATCGGTTAATTCAGGAAGGAATGAGCGTCAGATATGCCGACGAAATTGCATCGGCCGTCGAGCAGCGTTTATCTCCGTTAGATAGATCTAGGTCCGCGTCCGTTCAGGAAAAAGCGATCGAAGTACTTTCCGAGAGAGTGCAAGCCGAGGAGGATATTTTCAAGGGTACGGGACGCGGACAGAGAAAGGTGGTTTTTTTTGTCGGTCCGACCGGAAGCGGTAAGACTACCAGCATCGCAAAACTCGCGGCGAAATACCATTTGCATATGGGTAAAGCCGTTTCCCTGTATACCACCGACAACTATAGGATTGCCGCAATCGAGCAACTGAAACGGTACGCCGATACCATGGAAATGCCATTTTATGCGGTAAAGGATCTAAAACGTTTCCAGGAGACTCTTGCGAGAGACGGTTCCGAATTGATTTTAATCGACACTGCTGGTTATAGCCACCGGAATATGGATCAACTCGGGAAGATGCACGGTTATCTGTCGGCGTTCGGGGAAAAAGATAGTGTTGAAAATATCCTTGTATTATCGTCTACCTCATCGTATCATCATTCCCACTCGGTGATGAAAGCCTACGAACCTTTGGGTTTCCGCAGAATTTTATTAACCAAATTGGACGAAGCGGAATTTTTAGGTGGATTTCTGGAACTGGCCGATACACTAAATAAGGGTTTTACCCATCTAAGCGTCGGTCAAGAAGTGCCTTTTGATATGATCCCTGCGGATAAGCATCTACTTGCCGAGTGCGTGGTAAATCCGGAAAGAATCAAAGATATCAGGGGCGAAATCTTCTCTACAATCGGTTAAATCGATTAGGGACGAAGAACGTTCGAGAAAGAGGTTAGGATGGACCAAGCGACCCAACTACGGAAATTGACCGAGGGTAATACGAGTCTTAAACTCGTTTCTTCAACCAAACCTATGACCAAAATTATTGCAATAGCTTCGGGAAAAGGCGGGGTCGGAAAAAGTACGATTTCCGTGAATCTCGCTATCTCGATGGCTAAAGCGGGACAGAAGGTTTTGGTTTTCGACGGAGACTTGGGTCTCGCAAACGTAAACGTTATTTTGGGGATTATTCCCAAATACAATTTATACCACGTAGTTAAGGGACATAAGAGTTTAAAAGACATCATCATTCAAGCGCCGGAAGGTGTGGATATCATAGCAGGGGCGAGCGGTTATTCACAGCTTGCAAACCTGAACGATACGCAGAGAAACAATTTAATCAAAGGTTTTGCGGATCTAGAATCCTACGATTACATGATCATCGATACCGGGGCCGGAATTAGTTCCAACGTAATCGGACTAACTCTGCCTGCCGATGACGTCATCGTAGTGACCACTCCTGAGCCGACCGCAATCACCGATTCCTACGGTTTGATTAAAGCCATCGTCTCTCAGAGTAGGGACAAAAACCTGAAAATGGTCGTGAATCGAGTTCGCTCGGCGATCGAGGGGAAAAAAGTTGCGGATCGAGTCATCGATATCTCCGGCCAATTCCTGGAAGTCAGAGTCGAAAATCTAGGCTTTATCTTTCAAGACGACGAAGTTGAGAAAAGTATCCGGGAACAAAAACCGTATATTATTCATTCACCAAAAAGTAAGGCTGCTGCCTGTCTCAATCGGATCACTTATTCTCTATTGAATCAAGAAATGGATTCACAAGAGGATTCCGGAATCGGCGGTTTCTTTAAGAAATTCTTCAATTTCGTGGATGTTCGTGAGAAACAGCAAAGCTTAGACGACAATTGAACCTCCAGATCGCCTTCCTCGCTTTTTTTGCCTTCCTTGGCTTAGTCGTCAGCGCCGTCTGCGGATTCATGGCGGGAAATTATATTAGCCATATCCTTTTCATCACGTTTCTTTCTACGGTCGGAATGGGTGTCTTCGGGTTCGGAGTATATACGATTCTCGAGATGAAAGTTCCTGAGTTTTTAGAGCTATTACGAAACTTCGGAGGTTCGTACGTCTCTGCCGAAGACGGGGAAGCGAGAGAAGGAGGATCTGCCGGATTCTACGGAGAGAGGATCGACAGCGATATGTCCGGGGTAAATTTCGATTCACCAAGCAGTCCGGATGAAATTCGAACCACCGTTGCAGGAATTCCCCGTAAAAAGGCGGATAAATTCGGAGATCATATAATGGTCGAAAATATAGCCATCAAAAACGAACCAAAGCTCATGGCGGAAGCTATCCGAACCATGCTTGCCAAGGACGATGGCAGTTCGGAAAAATAATATTTCTAAATGGGATGCCTTGAGTCCGAATGCCGTGATTTTTTCTAAGAACTTTTTTCTTATTCTTCTTTTTTCATGAAACCGAGACCTATTTTATCCGAGGAGGGCATATTTTTCCCTCAACCGGCCCTCATTTACTAATGAGACAAAAAACTGCTTGATTTCCCCTTTTTTGCGACAAAAAATGCTATTGCAAATCGGTTTGGTCCACGACACTCTTAAACGAGGGACCTTCCCAGTCCGATGTTATGTCCAAACTTTTTGATAAATATAATAATACGGATGAGACGGAACTGTGGAAGTCCTATCGGGACACCAAAGACCAGAACATACGCAGTTATCTCGTAGAAAAATATTCTCCTCTAGTCAAACACGTTGCAGGTCGTATTGCGATCGGAATGCCCCAAAATGTCGAGTTCGATGATTTGGTTTCCTACGGAGTCTTCGGGCTTCTGGATGCGATCGAAAAATTCGATCCGGATCGGCAGATCAAATTCAAAACCTATGCAATGACTCGGATACGCGGTTCTATCTTTGATGAACTTCGTTCCATCGACTGGATTCCGCGCTCGATTCGTCAGAAGGCCAAACAGCTGGAACAAATCATCGGGATGTTGGAGAACAAAGAGGGCGCTCATGTCGAAGATGAAGCGATCGCTAAGGAAATGGGTATTTCCGTCGAAGAGTTCAATACCCTTTTAACTAAAATCAGCGGCACCTCTCTAGTTTCACTTAACGATATATGGTTTCTCGGTGATGAGAACGACGAAGTCTCTTTTATGGAAACTTTGGAATCTCCGATGAATATGAATCCCGATACGATTATCGAAAAGGAAGAAATCAAGAACGTAATCGTCGAAGCCATTAAGACTCTTCCGGATAAAGAAAAGAAAGTAATCGTCCTATATTATTACGAAGATCTAACACTGAAAGAGATCGGAGAAGTCCTGGAAGTCACCGAGTCGCGGATTTCACAGTTGCATACACGAGCAGTCGCAAGGCTTAGAAGCAAACTGGGAAAAGTGAAATCGGTCATAACCAAAAAATAAATTCTCCCTCTATTTTCGGAAATGCGGGCAAAACTGTATGCGAAGATTGCTCGATAATAAGGGCGTGTGCACCTGGGAGGAATCGCAGAATGATAACCGCAGTTCCATTCCCGAAACTAACCCTGCATCCAATCCCAGGTAGAATGATATGTCTTCCTTAACTTCTTTCTTAAAGGACCAATCCAAAGAATTAGATCGACTCCAGAAGGAGCAGGTTGAAGTCATTGCCGAAACATTGGAGAAGTGCGTGCAGCTTGCCGCCTCCCATCTTCGGAAAAAACCGCACGAGATCGACTATATCGTATTAAAACGAGGGAAAAAGAAACTCTTCGGTTCCGAACCTTGGCATATTCGAGCTTCCATCATTCCCGAAGACAATTTTCTGGACGAACTTTCCGAGCTGGATCAAAAGCTTACTGGCGGATCCGGTAAATTAGTCTCCAAGGATCTAAAGGAGTTCCTACAACCGAAAGATAGAGACGGTCGTATTTTAGTGCAAATACTTCGCAATGGAGTATATCTAACCGTTTTTCCTCCGTCAGGAGAAGGCAGAACGGTCGAGCTTTCCGAAGTTTCTAAAAAGTTATCCGTTAGGGGCGTTGATCAGGTCGACGACGGACAAATTCGGAAGTTGGTCAAAGAAGCAAAAGGGGAACCGATCTACATCTCCAACATGAAGGCTCGGCCTGGAATGGAAGCTAAGCTTGTCTTAGATGTCGCTATGGATCGGATGAAGGCAAAAGTAACCTTAGTTCCTCCAAAACCCGGGGGCCGTGATTTAGAGGTTCGTGATGTGATCAACTATCTCAAAAATGCAGGCGTTAAATACGGCATCAAGGAAGATGAAATTCAGCGTCGTCTTGAGGAAGAGTTCTATAACCAGCCCTTTACAGCCGCCGAAGGTGATCTACCCATCAACGGAAAAAATGCCACGATTATCTATCGAGTTCGTACTCAGAAGAACGTCATATTCAGGGAGGATGAATCCGGCCGCGTCGACTATAAAGATATGGACCTAATCGAGAATGTGGTAGTAGGTCAGTTGCTCGCGGAAAAGATTCCCGCAGAAAAAGGGAAATACGGTCGGACTCTGTTTAACGAACTTCTACCGGCCAAAGACGGATTAGATACGGAGTTGAAGCAAGGAAAGGGAACTATCCTGTCCGAAGATAGAACCAAACTTACTGCGGAAGTAAATGGACAAGTCGTTTATGCTGCCGGCCGCCTCTCCGTAGAAACGGTATATAGAGTAAACGGCGACGTAGGAATTAAAACCGGAAATGTTACCTTCCTCGGTTCGGTTATTATTACCGGCAATGTGGAAGATAACTATTCCGTAAAAGCTGCGGGAAATATCGAGATTTACGGGACTGTGCAAAAAGCGAATGTCGAAGCGGATGGCGATATTATTATCAGGCAAGGTGTTTCCGGACGTGACGAAGCTCGCATCGAATCTACCGGCGGAAACGTGATCGCTAAGTTTATACAGAATGCAACTGTCATAACGGAGAAGGACGTAATCGTGCAGGAAGGGATTCTGCATTGTTTTGTCAGCGCAGGCGGCAAAGTGGTCTCAAACGGGAAACGAGGTCAAATTGTAGGAGGAACGATTCGTGCTGCCGAACTTATTGCCGCGAAGGTGATCGGGTCCTCTGCCAATCCTCCGACGGAACTCGTGGTCGGAACCGATCCGAAAGTCTTGAAGCAGATCGCAGATTACGAAGAAAAATTGGCGGAAAACCGCGGCAAATTCGAACAGCTTACAAAAAGCCTCAAGACCTTGAAAGCGCGTAAAGAAAGCGACCCAGCTTCGTTCACACAGGACCATGAGCAACAATTGGCCAAGACAGCTAAAGCGGTGGAGAAACTGGAAACTAGAGTTCGAGAATACGAGAACGAGATCCAGAACCTTCAAAATTATATGGAAGATAGAGCCGCCAATGGTAAGATTTGTATTGAAAAGACTTTATACGGCGGCGTAACTCTCAAAATCCGTAATTCCGACTTTAAGACTAGGAACGAAATCAAACATAAGACTTTCGTCGAGGAAAACGGCGTTATTAGGCAACTTCCATACCAAGACCCGGAACCCGAGAAAAAAGACTGGAGAAAAAATCGAAGTCGAGTAAAATAAGAGGCGATGAGGCTAAATGAGCCCTTGCTGGGATATGGCGCCGCTACGGAGATCCTTCGTCGCACGATGGTGGAGCATCCTCATACTCTGACAAACGTAATCGCCCAAAATGAAAAGGCGGTTCGAGAGTACAATATAGATAAAAAATATGCGGTGCAGATGTATGCGGAAACGTTTTCACTTTCTCCCGAATATAGGGAAAGACTGAGGACTGCATACACTCAAAAAATCGGCGAGATCGAAAAGGAAATTCGCTCGTTTAAAGGGCCTCGTCCGGAAGGTGGCAAGGATAAGATCGTATCCTATGATAAGTCAGGAAGAAAGATAGAATACAAAACCGCTTCCCGCTCATCATTGGATTTGATAGCTTAGGAAAACGCAATAATCTACAAAATCCACTCGGAGGAATGTTGTTGGAAACCCTCTCCCGAGGTTGGAAAGATGGAACTCTTTGCCGTATTTTTTTTAAACGTAGTTATCGGTGTAGGTCTGTACATCGGAATCACCGCTCAAGTAACGAAGCGGATTCGTACTCATATGATCCGCCGCATAAACGAAGAGGTCCGCACCCTCGTCGACGAAATTCAGACGGAAACCGAAAACCATATCGAACTCCTGAATTCAAAAGTACAAGCATATAAAATTCTGGTTCAGAAGACCGATTCGTTGGAAGAAACGTTACGCTCCATTCTCAGAAAAGTCGAAGAACTACCGAATCGAGTCGTAGAAAAGGTTTCCATCGATCTTGAAACTCCGTCGGATATTATTAAGGAATTTGAAAGTGAACCGGAATTGGAAGTTCGTTCGGAAGAAACTGTTTTCACTCCGAATGAAGCCAATTGGGAAGAAATACCGAAATCGACAGAGGCGGCTTTTAGGGACGAATACCTCACCTTGATTCGTGAGAAACAAAAGGAATTAAAGAAGTTGCAAGATCCTTTGGAAGACAAACGTACCGCTTTGACCTCCAAAGCAGGAACCGGAGTCGGACATTTGTATAAGCAAAATCTTCCCGAAGAGATTCCTTCGACTTCAGGTAGAAAGCCTTCAATCAAGACTTCCGCTAGAATCGGAAACATCGAGACTCAAGGTTTTTCGGAGTCGGATTCCGGAACGATCGGAATTCTCAAAAATTTCGGGAAAAAAATTAAAGACGCGCTAGGTTGGAAGGACCCGGAGGAATTACTGGCTTCCCCATCTCCGACTCGACCTCCGCAGCCGATTTATAATCCGAGTTCGACATTCGATATTTCCTTGGACGGGGATCCCTTCAAGGAAGGGAGTTCTCTTTCATCCGAGGCCGGAGGAACCGGAAGTCTAAAATTCCAATCCGGTTATAAAGCCGGATCGGGATCGGAAGATTATACGACTCCATCGAACGCAAAAATTCGAGACAATAAAATTCCGATCGAGCAGGATTTCGGAAGACTATTGGAAAGAAAAATTTCCGGCAGAGAACCGCAGAAGCCTGATACCGCAAAAATTTCCCCGGAAGCGATCTTAAAGGAATTACCCGGCGGAACGACGAAGATAGAGAAAGTAGTTTTCCTCTTGAAAAAAGGTTACTCTCATGCGGATATTTCAGAAGCACTGGATCTTGCGACCGGAGAGGTGGATATAATTGAACGATTTAGACTTGAAAGAAACCGGAGGGTTTAGATGTCTCAATTCAGCGTCCTGAACGTCGGTTTCGGGAATATAGTGATGGTCTCTAAGATCGTCGGCATTATTCATTCCGATTCTGCGTCCGCGAAACGGATTCGAAACGAAGCCAAGAGTAATAATAGTTTAATAGACGCTACGCAAGGAAAGAAGACCCGTTCCATCATAATCACGGACTCGAATCATTTGGTTCTTTCAAACCTTAGAGTGGAGGCCTTGACTCGCAGAATCGAAAGTAGGGATAATTCGATTGCTGAGGAAGAGGAAGAAAAAGACTGAAATTGTCTGCAAAGCTTTTTGTTCTTTCCTCCGTGGCTGGTGGCGGCAAATCCACTTTAATCGACCGAATTCGTGAAAAGCACCCCGAGATTGCGTTTTCCATTTCTTGCACCACTCGACCTCCACGCCCGGGAGATCAGGAAGGTGTCACCTATTTCTTTTTAACCAACGATGCTTTCGAACGGGGAATTCAAGAGGGTGAATTTTTGGAATGGGCCCGAGTCCATGATTTTTATTACGGAACGCCTAGGAAATATATCGAAGAATGCCTCTCGAAAGATCGTTCGGTTATCATGGACCTTGACGTACAAGGGGCCGCTCTTGTTAAAGAAAAACTGAAAGAGATAGCCGTTACTATTTTTATTCTTCCTCCGAGCGAAGACGAATGGGAGAAAAGACTTAGAGGACGCGGAACCGATTCCGAAGAGAGTATTACTAAGCGAATTCGAAACGGCAAACAGGAATTAGCGCGAAAAGACGAATTTCAATACATAATCGTTAATGATGATTTGGAAAAGGCGGTTGCCAGGTTGGAGCATATCCTTCTTTCCGGATCCAAGCTCTGACTGAGCAAATTTTTGCCTGCGAATTCTATTATCTTCCGAGAGTTGACCGGAAATCGGAGTCAGGGTAGGTTTGGCGAATGAGATTACTACGAATATTGCGGATCATTTTTCGTTATTCGATGTCGTATCGTTCCCTTTTGCTTCTTTTGATGCCCGTTTTGTTTTGCGGAATTTCATGTTTATTTTTACTGAAACCTAAAGAGAACATTGAAATGAGTAATCGATTAGCTTCTCCGGATTACTCAAGCTTGAAATATTGGGCTTCGCATCCGGATAAGATCGATCCCGCCGACGATGTGCCCAAGAATTCAGGATTTGTAGATCGGCAATCGGACGCTAAAGCCGACGTATTTTTCGTACATCCGACTACGCTTATCATCGGCGGCAAATATTGGAACGCGGATCTGGCGGATGAAAGCTTAAATAGTAAAACCGACAAAGGACCGATTCGATCTCAGGCAAGCGCATTTAACGATTGTTGCAAGATTTATGCCCCTCGCTACAGACAGGCAACATTTTACGTTTTTGTGGAAGAGACTTCACAGGGAAACGCAGCAATCGATTTCGCCTATGCAGACGTCAAAAATGCGTTTTTGTATTATATCAAAAATCTAAATAAAGGTCGCCCTTGGATCATCGCTTCTCATAGCCAAGGGACTCGGCACGTTAGTCGACTTCTGAAGGAGGTCATATCTTTTTCCGATTATAAGAGAAATTTGATCGCTGCTTACGCCATCGGATTTCCCTATCGCGCCGAAGAAGTAGGGCTTCCCGCTTGCGAATCTCAGGAATCCATCGGATGCGTAATCAATTGGAATTCGTATAAATGGGGAAAAGCGCCGAATCGACTCGTTGATCGGTTTCGCACTTCCTTATGCGTAAATCCGCTTACATGGAAGAAGGACGAGAATTACGCTGCGAAAGAACTGAATTTGGGCGGTCTTCCGATAAGTTTTGATCGAATTTTACCGACGATTGCGGATGCAAAATGTAACGACGGGATTCTTTGGGTGCACGAACCCGACAGTAGGGGATTCCCGACTATCGGTAAGGACGATACGTACCATCTAGTCGACTATCATTTATTCTATTCGAATATTCGACAAAATGCAAAGGTACGTGTGGAAAAATTTCTTTCTCTAACTTCCGGAACAAAGTGATGCGAACGGGATAAATTATCTCGGCCGTCTAAAATTAAACTCAATTCGAGCAATAAGGTTGTTCTACCACTATGGAAGGCATATCCGTTCGCTTACCATCCAGTTCGAGTTTTTTATTTTTTAAATAGAAACCGCATACTTCCACGTATGCACCTACGTTGACTCGATTTATTAATCCTGAATCGTCGGAATCGAGAACGACCGGTTTGCCGGAAAATTGAAGTACGAATCTTACGGAATTTCCTTTATACAAAACATGAGAAACATTCCCCGACAATCGGACGGTTTCTCCTACGGCTTTGGACGGATCTCGGACTAGATCCTCGCCGGTTACGTATTTTGCTTTTTTTCCCTTTGCGGAAAGGGAAACCGAGTACAACACGATAATTACGAATGAAAGAAATAAATGTAATGGTTTTCTTATGGAGTTCATTATAATTCCTCGGATTCAGGTGAAGATTCCGGCGCGCGAATCGTATCGGAACGTGACAGCCACTTATTCGTAATAGTAGCTCTACGCTCGGCCGGAAATAAAGTCAGTAAATAAGTCGTAATTGTCTGGCGTCCATCTTGCTCGGCATCCTTATCCATTTGAATGAATACATCGATGATATCCTTATCCGGCCAATTCGTCAGCATTTGAACCGCGTTGTCTGGCGGCATATTTGCTACCTTATCCGCCAGAACTTTGACCAGCTTTTCCCTGCTGTTTTTTTCGGCTTCTGCGGACTTTAATTCTTTTTCTTTTGTCGTTAGCCCGCGTTTTAACTCCCCGATTTTTTCCAATTCGGCATCGAGACGTTCTCGTTCTTTTTTTATTTCTTCCTCTTTTTGCAGGATCTCGTCCCTATCTTTCGCGAGCCGTTCCATCTCTTTTCGAAATTCGAGCTTTTCCAATTCGGAAGGCGATTCTGAGTCGGCATTGACCAATCCGGGTTCTTTTCTTAGAAACGGAAAGAACTCAGACGCATCTATAATCTGAAAATAATCGAACGCAAAAAAACCTATGAGTAGGAGGAAGAATATTAATAAAACGAGATAAACAGCTCGTGCTTTATCGGTGAGGCTTGCCATAATCCTTAAACCCGGATATCCAATCTTGATCCGGAAATCCTTTTTTCCAATTGATCCGCTTTAGTTTCAAGGTCGGTTATTTTTTCCCGTAGGTTAACCATAGAACTTACCACCGGATCCGACTGGACGCTTTTTTTCACTTCCAGAAAGGGCAGTTCACTTTTTAAAACGCTCATAAAGTTTTCTGAGCTCAGAAAGTCCCGCATCTTCCGCACCGGTCCGCTCGACGCTTCCCGTATCGTAGGTAAATACTTTCGGATCCCTTCCAGTTTCTTTAATTCCATCCCTTTCCTCCCGTTGTTCCCTAAAATATCTGACTAAGAAGAGTTCTTCCGCCTCGACTTGTTCGCCCTTCTTATAACGTTTAATGTATTCCGCAAAGCGCTTCTCCTTAAGGAGTTCCATCACTTTCTTATCTTTTCTCGCTTCCGTAACTTCGGCCCTTTTTTTCGATACGGGCTCGTCGTAAGAACGGATTTCTTCGAGCAGTTCCGTATTTCTAGTAAGAAGCTGGCGAATATAAGTTTGCATATACGAATACTCTCGCAAGCCCGAACTTCCTTCCAAAGGGGTAGAAGCGATACTTTGAATCTTGGATTCGTTCTCCTCGATTTCAAGGTTTCGAAGATTGATTTCCGCTACGAGTTCGGACAATTCTTGCAGCTTCTTATCTTCCGCAATTTTCCGAAGGCGAAGAACCGGATCCAGTCGAAATCTAAATCTCTTCATGGATTAGAATTCCTCCTCCTCTCGCTCTTCCCTTAGAATATCGCGAAGTGCGCTCAACGTTTGCGGAAACGGACTTTTTTCGGATAGTTTTTGTCGAAGAAATGTATCGATCTTTTCTTTTTTCCGAATCGCCAAATCCACTTTAGCATCCGAACCTCGAACATACGCGTTGAGAAGTATTAATTCTTCGACCGAATTGTATGTCGAAACTAATTCACGTATCATACCGGCTCTCATAAAATGATCTTCGTCGGTAATCGATTGCATTACCCGCGAGAGAGACGCAGGGATATCGATAGCGGGGTAATGATTACGCTCCGCGATCTTTCTAGACAGAACGATGTGACCGTCTATGTACCCGCGCACGGCATCCGCTACGGGATCTTCCATTTCGTCGGTATCCGTTAGGATCGTATAAAAGCCGGTGATGCTACCGCCACCTTTGGAAGTTCCTGAACGCTCGACCAGCCTAGCGAGCTTACTGAATACGGAGGAACTGAATCCTCTAGTTATCGGCGGCTCATGATTGGAGACGGAGATTTCTCTGTTTGCATGAGCGAATCGAGTCAAAGAATCCATCATTAAGTTAACGTGAAGTCCTTGTTCTCGGAAATATTCCGCTACGGAAGTAGCCAGAAGGGCGCAGTTGACTTGCTCCATTTTCGGCGAATCGGAAGTTGCGGCAAATACGACCGATCTTGCAAGACCTTCCTTCCCGAGGTCGCGCTCAATAAATTCATTCACTTCTCGGCCACGCTCTCCTACTAACGCGATTACGTTTACGTCCGCATCGGTGAATCGTGCGATCATTCCTAAGAGGCTGGATTTTCCCACTCCGGAACCTGAAAAAATTCCCAATCGTTGACCGCGACCGACCGTTAAGATCCCGTCGATCGCTCGTACGCCGGTCAATAAAATATCACGAATGATCGGGCGATCTAAAGGATTGATACTTTCGCCTTCAGGGGATTTTTCATCGGAAGTAATGATTAAGCCTTTCTTATCGATCGGTTTTCCGACTCCGTTTAATACGCGCCCGAGAAGTTCCCTTCCTACGGGAACGTTAAGGCGTCGCCCCGAAGAAAAAACAAAAGCGTCGGGATAGACTCCTTCGACTGGGCCGAGCGGCATCAGTGTGTAGACATGATTTTCAAATCCGACGATTTCGCATTGGAGATAGCCTTCTATGCCGGCTTTTTCGACATCCATGATTTCGCCGATTTTCGAATCAGGAGGTCCTTCCGAGTATATGACGTTTCCTGCGACTCGAACGACTCGACCCGATTTACGGATTGTCTCTGTTCGATCCAAGATGAGGAAATACTTGGAGATGACGTCGACCTTCTCGTGAAATTTCTTCTCAATCATTATAGCTGAACCGGGCCTATGAATAAGTTTACAGTAGGGAAAAATTTCTCTAGAGTCAAGTTATAATGTGAATATAATAGAATTATGTCGCATACTTCCGAATGGAAAGACAGCTGGATAAAATTCAGAGAGTTTCGCCAAAACGGAAGTGGTAGGCAGGGAAAGTCAAGAGCAGCGAGGTGGGACCTGGCTACCGACGACTCCGCCCTTTGACGGAGCGAGAAGGATTTTGTAGGAGCTCCTACATTCGGGCACGTTAAGAAAAGCATTGCAAAATTGTTTAAAAAAATGTATAGGGCGTACTTCCACCGATCCGGCCCCCGCCCAGGAGGGTGGGGAACGTCCAAAATCCTTCTCTCCTTTCCCTTTCTCAATAGGCCCGAATGCGGCGAAACCCCTGCATTGGCAGCGAAGAGATTCCCCATACCCGGCCCCCTCTTTGAGAGGAGACCGGGCAGGAGAGTAGGGATAGACGTGAATGGTAGATTATATCGGCTCCGCATTTCGGATGGCTTCTTCGATTTCTTTGAGTTGGGTGGAAATACGGGCGTCGATTGCGCCGACATCGGTTTCAATAATAACTCCGCCTCTGTCCACGCGAGAATCTTCGTAAATATTGACTTTTCTCAGAGACTCCATGAGTTTAATGAGTTCGTCTTTATGTGCGGTAGTGATTTCAAGATCGGCAAAGTTAACTCGAATGTCCACTCTGTCCCTATCCTTGATTCTTTTAAGAGCTTCCCTGATATTGTTTAGTACGATTTCTTTTCGTTCGATGATCTCGTCTTTGATGATCTTGCGCGCGATGATCAAGATCATTTCGACCATTTGTTTTTCCGATGCTTGGATCAATTCGGCCCGAATATCTATGGCTTTTCCGACGATGGTTCCTAAGCGATCGATCAATCGTCGAACCTCTCCTTGACCTTTCCGGAACCCGACTTCTCGACCAGCCTCAAAGCCTTTGAGATACGCTTCGTGTTCGATTTCGGCCGTCTTCATTTCGGCCTCTTTGATCATCCGTTCCGCTTCCATCTTGGCTCGTTCCAAGATTTGCTCGGCTTTTGCTTTACCGGAATCCTCGTCTAGTTTGATTTTCTCTTTCGAGTCCTGGATCATTTGGAAAGCTTTCTTACGGCCTTCCTCTTCGATTTCCTCGGCTTTACGACGGGAATCTTCCAGCATCTTTTTGATGCTTTCTTCCGTTTCTTCCTTATAACGATTTAGCTCCGCCTCGATTTCTTCGATTGAAGGACCTTGGTATTGCTCGATGATGTTTCCTTCCTGGTCGACCTCGAACTCTTCTGCGTCTTCGTCCCGGTGGAATTTTTTATACTTATCCGGTATTTGCAGCTCGACCTGATCTTGCATGTCGGCGATTTGAATGGGTTTAAAGACGAGTTTGGCCATAGTTCAGACGTTTCTCCGGAACTTGATTCTTCCCGATTCTACGGAATCCTTGAAAATTTCAAGAATACCGTTTTGGGCGGTTTCGATCTCCGCTAGAGATATCGGACCCATCGAATCTTCCTCTAATCGGACGACCGAAACCAGAGAAGGTTCCATCCTTTCTAAGAGTTGTGTACGGGTTTCAGGTTCGGTTCCTCTAAAGGCAACTGCGACCACGATCGGGTGAATATCTGAAAGAAATTTATTCAGATTCTCCCGATTTAGCTCTAGAAAATCTTCCATCCGAAAGAAGTGTTCATTTATATTTTCGGCAAATGCGGGGTTCTTTTCGCGTATCCGAGTGAATAATTTCCGAGAATCTTGCGGGTCCATTTTTCCCAACAGATCCGCGGCGCGTTTCCCCATTCTGTCTCTTATCGGTGTGCTTATTCCGGGATGCTTTATGGCCTCTTTCTTAAAGCGTAGAAATCGTTCCAGGGAATCCTTTCCGGATTCCGAGGATAAATCCAAATCTCGAATTTGAAGTAGAATGTTTTCCTGGAGCTCGTAAGGGAACTCCTCCAATACGCGAGCTGAAACATCCGGATCGGCAAAACAGAGAATGAATGCAATTCTATCGGGTTCTTCCCCGGCGACAATTCTGGATAATTCTTCCTTATTAAATTCTTTTAGCTCGCTGAGCCAGTCGGGTTCGGTTGAAAGTCCCTCTTTAAGAATGGACTCCAATTCTTGGATGAGGGCGAACGTATCCTTATCCAATCCTTCTTTCGTGACGGAGGAAATTCCTTCCAGAAAGGAGCCTAATAATTCACGTTCCTCTTTGGCTTCGAGCTTACCGCTCTTGTGGAAGCTCTCCAAGAGTCTGCTCGTATCCTTAGGACCGAGGTGGCGAAATACTTCCGGGGGAAGGTGCTCCCCCAATATTCGGAGGAGGCGACCCGCCCGGTTTTTATTACCGGACAGGGATTCCATTAAGTTGCTTCCTCTTCAGATAACCAAGTGCGCAGAAGCTGTGCGACTTCTTCCGGTTTTTCCTTGGATAGGTTGATCGCATTTTCGAGAAGTTCCCTACGAAGTTTTTCATCGAGAGAAAGTTCTACTTCCGCACTGCCGTCATCCATAACTCGGAGGGCTGCTTCACGCATCATTTGCTGCATTGCTGCCAGTTCTTCTTCGCGGAGTCTGCGGCGTCTTGCGATTTCTTTCTTGATAGCTCTGTAGATTAGGATGGTTAGAATCAAGAAGAGAATGATCACTAAGGACGCGATTACCATTTGGCGGATCGCTTTTTGTTTTTTCAGTTCCTCATCTTCGGCGGCAAATTGCGCCGATCGATCCTTAGGAATACTGATCACGGAGATTTGATCGCCTCTTGCTTTATCTATTCCGACAGCCGCTTCTAAGTTCTTACGGATCGTCCTAAGATCGTCGTCGGAAACGGGTATATACGTTCTATCGTAACCTGTTCCGTCTTCTTTTTCTTTTTTGGTCCATTGTCCGTCGATGACCACTGAGAGATTGACTTTTTCGATCTTCCAGGGTTGTTTTTGGACTTCGCTTACTCGACGGTTAAATTCAAAGTTATTGATGTTTTCGGTCTTCTTATACTCGGCTTTTTGGTAATCGGTATCTTTATAGCCTGGCGGAAGGTTGGGTTCGCTTCCTGCCGGGCCGTCCGGGGTAAAACCTCGACCATTAAACTGTTCGCTGGTTTCTTTCGAAGAAACTTTTAAACTGTATCCGTCGACTATTTTCAATTCCGAGTAAGGAGTGTTCGGATCATCGGGTCTTTCTACAACGGGTGTTACGGTATTGTCCTTGTACGATTCCTTGTCCCAGTTGAGCATATATTCGAAGCGCGTAATATCCACACGGTCTTCTCCGCCTAAATACCAGCGTAAAGTATTTCTAACGTCGATTAATCTTTGAATCCTTTGTTCTTCTTGAATTCGCAGTTTTTCCTGCACGACTCTGAGTTCCAGTCGTTCTTTCTCGAGATCTTCCTCGAAGTCGGAGATGATTTTCCCGTCCGCATCCGCGACAACGACGTTCTCCGGCTTTAATTTAGGCACCGCTCTTGAAACGAGATTTACAATTCCTTTAACTTCTTTTTTTGACATCCCGTCTACACCGGGGATAAAATGAAGAATCACGGATGCTTTTACCGGAGAAGCGTTCGAGCTAAATAGTTCTTCCTCCGGAATTGCGATGTTTACGAACGCCTTGTCGACGGGTCGTAGTGTCATCAAGGATTGCTCGATGGCGCCTTTTAAAGCTCTATACTTTTTGATGTCTTTGTCGAATTGAGTTTCGGTGAATTTCTCGACGTTGAATAATTCCCAGCCTTGAACTCCGGCAGGAATTAAGTTTTCTTGGGCAAGCTTAGTGATGATTTCCTGTCTTTGTTCCGGATCCACACTCACTACACTGGTGTCCGAAGTTCCGTACTGGTACCCCATAGAATCCAGCTTTTTGGTGACTTCTGCAAAATCCTTAGACGTCATATCTTTGAATAGGATGATCCTATTCTTTTGGGAAGAAACGGTCGCTAAAAGTCCGACAGCTACTAAAACCGTTAAAGCGACACCGCCCAGAATTAGCTTCTTGGTCATATCTAAGGAGCCGACAAACTCCTTAATATTATTTAGAATCTTTTGTAATTGCTCGGGCATATTTCTTCACCACCGACTAGATAGGGGACATAATAGATTTTCGGAAACAAAGTACAATCTCTTTTTAAAAAAAACTTTAGAAATTTTTTTTTCTTACGTTCTAAATGTTAAGTATTGTTTTCCTTTCTCCGCTTTACGATCGACTTGTCCGTTTCTATGTATCCGCGTATGTTGAGAATATGCGGCCAATGATTGAATTCGAGGAAGTTCCGAACCTAACAGAGGCGCGAGCTCTCAATCGATATTTTTCGGAGATGCTATCCGAGTCTCGGCGTCAAAAAATCGAGGAAGTTCTCTCGTTTCGCACAAAGTACTTAACAATTGTGTTGGAGGATATATTCCAACCTTTTAATGCGAGTGCAACATTGAGAACTTCCGAATGTCTGGGTTTAAGCGACGTCTATGCGGTTGAAAATCGGAATTCATATAAACCGAATGCGGGAGTTGCAAAGGGAGCTCAAAAATGGCTGAGAATTCATCGCTACCAATCGATGGGTGAGGACAATACTACGCTTTGTTTGCGTCATTTGAAAGAATCAGGATATAGAATCGTTGCGACGTCTCCTCAGGACGGGGAAACCCGTCACTCGCTTGAGGACTTACCGTTGGATCGACCGACGGCAGTGTTATTCGGAGCCGAAGAAATAGGTCTTTCGGCAATCGCCTTATCCCAAGCCGACTTTCACTTGCGATTGCCGATGTTCGGATTTACCGAAAGTTATAATCTATCCGTAACCGTTGCGATTGTTCTTTCTCATCTAATTCCTCGTGTGAGGAGAGAGGTAGAAGGATGGACTCTCAACGAGGAAGAGGCCGTTCATCTGCGCAATTTTCTATATAAGAAGACGATCAATAACGGTCCGGTTATCGAGGCTGAATTTTTGCGCCGCTGGAGAAGAGTCTAATCCGTAATTCTGTTCCCGATCTATTTTAAGAGAAACTCGGAGCGAGAAAAAAAGAATTGAAGCAATTTTCTCATTTGCGGTCCGGAAACTCCGGCTCCAAGATATTCGCCGTCGACCCAGATTTCGAAGTGTAAGTGAATATTTTCGTCGGATTCTTTTGCTTCTCCGATTAAACCGGAGTTTCCGGCTGTGCCGATTTCTTCCCCTGCTTTTACGTTAGATCCGATACCAAGTCCTTTTTTAATCGAGGATAGATGGTTAAAAGAGGACATCACACCGTTTCCATGATCGATCCAAACCTGCCTTCCCCCAAAATCCTTCTCCACATAAGTGACTCCGTTTTTTTGCGCTTGGGCGGAGTGAAACTGAAATTCGGATACGGTCATCGGCACGTAATCCAAGTCCGCGCGTACTACGATCCCGTCGCCCGGGGATATTAGAGAATCGGAAAAGGTAAGCTTCCGCGTGGTTCCGTCTTTTTCTTTTTTGAAATAAATATCAAGACCTTTGTGAATTCCATTTCTATACTCTCTCGGTGCGCCCGGCAGTTGAGCTTCCTTCGGCGGAAGCAATCCTTCCGGAACGGGATACATATAGCCGGTTAATCGTTTTGGCACCTCATTCAAAGGGATATCGTTGAGTAAAACTTTGAATTCGCTGATTACGATGCTTTTGTCTTCTTTCTTAGGAAAATATATCCGAACCAGGGAGGCATCCATCGGTGGAATGCGATGAGTGTTTACTAACTCCACCCGGTCATTTTTAAAAATCGTCTTCCATGTTTCCTGATACAATACTTGAATTTCATACTCATCGACGGAGCGCTTACCTCGGAAGACGGGTACGACTAATTCAATTCCGTTGATCAGACGTTTGGATCCGAAATCGACGGTTATCCATTCCGGATTTAGGCTTGAGGCGGAATACCAATGAGTTTTCGGGTCGGAATCGAAAAGATTGAATGCTCCGTATTCTTCATGAAAAATCGACGAAACGGAGTAAGAAAACGGAGTTACCAGCGATCTCCCAAAATCCAGATAATCGATTTCCGAGCCTAAGGCGCCGAACGTTTTAGGAACGGCATGGATCCGGAAAGAGAATACGAAGATAAGAAAAAAATAAACTCCTCGTTTCATACTTCGGATCGGAACGCGTCGCCGGGCTTCAATGCTGCTCCTTCCTTTAGCAAGGTATTCGCTTCTTCGATTTTCCATGAATCAAGATAGGTTGCGTTTTCTTGACTTAAATCCGGTCGTAACGCGATCGGGTTCCCGTCCTTTCCAAGATACAAGGATCTGCGACCGAAAAATCGTCCCGCAGCCTCTTCCGGTTGGACGATTTTTTTTCTCTCCCCTCTCATATGAAATGCAAGGCGGGCATTTTCAGCATAGGCGGAAAATTCTGTGGGATCTACCGAGACAATGTGATCCGGACCCGAAAGTTTTTTATCCAGCGTAAAATGTTTTTCTAATGCGGTCGCGCCCATACTTACCGCTAATGCCCCTGCCAAGGTTCCGCCGGTGTGATCCGAAAATCCTAAAGGACCCGGGAATATATGGCGGTAATAAGATAAGGTTCTTAGATTCGCCTTTTCAGGCGGAGTGGGATAAAGAGACACGCAATGAAACAGTAGGAGGTCACTCACGCCTTGACGTTCCAAAAATTCCAAGGCTCGCAGTACTTCGAATCCATCCGCTGCACCCGTAGATAGAAAAATCGGCAGCTTAGTGGACGCGCATTTTTCTAGAAGTGCCTTGTTTACGATATCCCCGCTTGCAATTTTTAGCGCACCTACGCCAATCGATACTAGCAGATCTACGCTTTTCGAATCCAAAGGAGTGGAAAAGAAAAATAGTCCCTCATCTTCCGCGGTCTTTTTGAAATCGCGATGAAGAGCCTCGGAAAGTTCGTACTGTTTGAATATATCCACCAAAACTTTCGCTTTCGGATTGGAGACGTCTAGGAAGTCTTGAGTGTGATAGGTTTGAAATTTCACGGCATTCGCGCCCGATTTTTTGGCGGCTTGTATGGATCTTTTTCCGATTTCCGGATCGCCGTTGTGATTGAGTCCGATTTCCGCGATTAGAAAGGGGGGAGTGTCGGAACCGAGTTCTCGTTGACCGTCCAATTTAAATTGTTTCGAAAATGCCATTCATATATACCTGAAAGTTTGTATTCTAAAGATCGGTTTTTTTTTTGCATTAGAAAGCCGGAATTTCTGCCCGAATGCAACCAATGAGATTTTCGGAAACATAAGGGGATCCAAAAGTGGAGATTCTTTTCGTATTTATTTTTCCTTGGGGGGATAAATCGAGTTCGAATTTAAAAGTTCATAGCTTAAATTAAAGAAGGCTTTGGCTTTCTTTTCATATTGATCGCAAATTGATTGCGATGCTTTACAAAAATTGGTTTTCTTTGCCGGTGAAAACGGAGTCGCGTCTCTTAGGTCACCGTCGGTGAATCGATAGAAAGATATATCATTTTCTATCCAACCGATTACGCTCGAAAATGCGAAGTACGCTTTCCCTTCTTCCCGATCCGAAAGCAAATCTCGGCCCATGGCGGCGAATTTTAGTTTTTTTCCGACCAATCCCAATATGGTAGGCAATACGTCTAATTGCGAGGAAATTCGAGCGTCGATTCCAGGTTTAATATATTTCGGAGAATATAGAAGCAACGGAATATTTCTATCCTCGTACGGATTTAGATTTCTATGATGCGTGTGGTCGGCTACGAAGACGAAGATCGTATTGTCAAAGTAAGGAGATTTTCGGACTTTCTCCATAAATTTACCTAACGCCCAATCCGAATAATGATAAGTATTAAAATAATCGTAGTCCTGAACCGAATTCGGAAAGATTTCAAAATCCTTCTTTGGCACTTCGTACGGATAATGCGTGGTTAATGTAAGAGATATTGCGAGAAAAGGAGGCTTCGTTGCTGACATCCTTTTTTGAAGTTCATCCAATACGTCTTCGTCGAAATATCCCCAGGCGCCGGAAGTATATTCGTTTTTTTGCCGCATTTCTTCCCTTCCTACTATCGTGTCAAAGCCCCAATGAGGAAAAAGAAAACTCATATTATCGAAACCTATGTCGCCACCATGGACAAATAGCGTACTATAACCCGCCTGCTTTAATACGGTTCCGAGTCCTCCGAAATTACCAAGAACCTGGTGCGTACGAATTACGGTAATTCCCGGTCTGTCGGGAATGCCGGTGAGAATGGATAAAAGACCGTTAGTCGTTCTTCCTCCTGTAGCAAAGAAATGAGGAAAATACTTACCCGTTGCAACGAGGGAATTAAAATTCGGAGTCAATTCCTTCCCTTCGATCATCCCGCTTCCGTTGGGGCGGATGAATTTTCCGGTCCAACTTTCGAGTAGAATGATCACGATGTTGGGAGGAGTTCCCGGTCTCGTCTCTTTTGTTTCTCGTAGAATCGGATATCGATCGTCGATGAAATTTGCTCCCGGATAATCGATTTCATCTTTAACGATCGCGAGCGATTCGGAATGGGGGAGTTTTAGGTTAGGAGAAATTGCCGTGGACTTTAGATCCATCAAAGTGGTAAATACGCCGTTCAATGGCAGGTTATTTAAGAACCCGTTTTGTGAATGTATAGCCTCGGTTGATCGCAACGGTCGCGACTGGATGCCCCCTCGAAATAGCAAAAATACGACCAAAATTGAAATCGGAATCTGAATCAGCTCCGCTGTCCTGTTATCGACCGAGAATCGATAACCGTTCCATTTTATGAAGGACCAGATTAGCAAAGGGAGTCCGAAAAAAATTATAAACAGACCACTTACAACCAACGCCGGCGCGTTTTGCATTGCTGCGGAAAGAATCACAAGAAAGTCTTTACCTAAAAATACGAAACCTTCATAGCCGAGATGCTTATTCGCTTCTCCGTAATAAATCGTATCGCCGATCAGATGTCCGAACATCCACATAAGCAGTATGATCGGCGGGATGCCCCAGGCATAGCGGTAGGATTTCCAGCGATTGCCGAAATAAAAGCTGGATAGCAGCCAGAATGGGCCGATCGTGATCGCGGTAACGGAAAGATCAAAGCGGATTCCGATCAAAAACGAAAGCAATATATCTCTCCATGGAGAATTATCGATTTTGTCGAAATAGACCAGAAGAAGGACGATTCTAAATATCGTTAAAAGTAAAAATATTCCTGCGGAATAAAAGCCGATGATTTTAAGATTTGGCGGGATACGCTTCATTCAATTTTCCAAAAAAGATGACCGAGATCGTTTTACAGGCTCTGTATGCGGAACGTCAAGGATAGATTTCGAATCTTCACTAGGTCCATCCGAACGCTTTGCCGGCCTGAAAAACGATAAACGAAGAGATATATGCGAGAATCGTCATGTACCCGAACAGGAAAAAAGGCCAAAATAAGGAATTTGTTTCCCTCTTTACGACTGCTAATGTGGACATACATTGGCAGGCAAACGCGAAGAAGACGAGTAGGCTTAAAGCGCTGGCGAGACTCCATACCGGTTTTCCGGTTTGCGGATCTTTATCGTTTCTCAAGGCGCTGCGCAAATCTTCCTGTTCCGCTTCCTCTCCCTGGACTCCGTAAATGATGGAAAGCGTCGACACCATAACTTCCCTAGCTGCGAAAGACGTGATTAAACCTATTCCCATTTTCCATCCGAAACCGATAGGCTTCAGAATCGGCTCCATTGCTTTACCTAAACGGCCCGCATAAGATTCGGAAATTTGCACGGACTTGGCCTGGTGCAGAGGTAGATTATGGATCTTGGATTCCTCGACTCTGGGATAATTAGCTAAAAACCATAAAAGGATAGAAATAGAAAGAATGACTTTTCCGGCATTCAATAAGAATGTTTTAATTTTCTTATATACTACGATGAAAAGGCTTTTGACGGAAGGGAAGTGATAGCGCGGGAGTTCCATCAGAAAGTAGCTGGGTTCGGATAAGAAAAAGGCTTTTTTAAAAACGAATGCAGCCGTCATGGAGGCGATCATTCCAAGTACGAAGAGTCCGAACAAAACAAGAGCTTTCGTTTGGAAAATTCCGAAAACGGGTCGATCCGAGAACACGGTACCGATGACAAGGATATACACCGGATATCTAGCCGAACAGGTGATCAAAGGAGAAACAAGAATGGTCGTAATTCGATCCGCTTTGTTTTCAATCGTTCTTGTACCCATAATGGCGGGAACTGCGCAGGCCGCCGATGAAAGTAAGGGAATGAAGGATTTTCCCGATAATCCGAATCTTCCCATGAAGCGGTCCATAACAAACGAGGCGCGGGCAATGTAACCGCTTTCTTCCATGATTCCGATAAAGAAGAAAAGAAGGCTAATTTGCGGAATAAATACTAGAACGGCGCCTACTCCGCCGATTGCTCCTTCCTGGATAAGGGATCGAATAGGACCTTCGGGTAAAAGGCCCCCTACAAATGCAGCTAACGCTCCCACCTGAGTTTCTATCCAATCCATCGGAATTTCCGACCAAGCAAAAAGCATTTGAAATACAAAAGCCATTATCGCCAGAAAGGAAATCAACCCCCAAACCGGATGCAATAGAATCCGATCAGCGAATCTTAAAACGCCGCCCGTCGCGTTTTCTTTGCCCAAAAGGGCGCGGGATAATAATTTCTTGATCCAGAAAGATTTTTGAACCAGCTCATTTCGATAAGAAAAGTTTAATCCGGTTTTCTTCCATGCATCCGTTACCAAAGTTCGGGCCTCTTCGGGTAGATAGGATAATCCCGGAATTCCGGTCAAAAGTTTTTCTCCCGACAATTCCTTTAACGAATTCTCCACGACGAAACGAAGCGCTACCGGATCGGAACTTGTTAGATGGGAAAGAATCGATTCCAGGAATTGTTCGCGTTTCTTATCCCAAGCGAAGGAGGCCGAGGGAGTGCGAAAAGAGGACGTGTCGAAAAGGGCCTCCTTCAGCTCTTGGGTCCCTTCTCCCGTTCTTGGATTAATAAACAGGAATTTCGTTCCGAACGCCTTGATGAGCGGATTGAGATCCAACTGTAATCCCTTTTTTTCAAGAGCATCCTTCATAGTAACGACGACTAACGTTGGAACTTTAAGAGACGCAACCTGTAATAGAAACTGTAACCCTCTCTCGACGGCGACCCCATCCAGTACGAATAGAATACGATCGGTTTCCTTGTGCGAGAGAAGCACCCTAGTGGTAACTTGCTTGTCTTCGGATTCTCCCCCTAAACTATACGCTCCCGGGAGATCCATCAATCTTATGGAAGCGTCGCCTAACCGAATCTTACCTTCCGCTTTTTCTACGGTCACACCGTTGAAATTTCCCGTCTTTTGTCTCAGTCCTGTTAGTCTATTGAAAAGCGTAGATTTACCGCAATTGGGATTGCCCGTTAGCAGAATTCGAAACGAATCTGATCCGACTTTCGATCCCTCCGGAAGAATTTCCTTCTGTAAGACCTTCACTTTGATTCCTCTAATTCCAACAATTCCGCTTCTATATTTCTTAAAGCTAATTGAACTAATCCGATTTTTACGATTACTTTATCTTGGCTAGGATACTTGGCAAGTATCTGCAGCTTTGTTCCGGGCAGAAAGCCCATGTCCAATAAATTACGAACGAGCCCTTCTTTTCCGGGGAGTTCCTTTAGACCTGATAAAATGGGTGAATCGCCAGGCTCTAATTCGAAAAGGGTCTTTTTCATCGGATAAATTTTTCTCTATCTCTTATTAGATCGATATCAGGAGCGAACGCCTTAACATAACGATCGAAGTATAAAATTTGTTTGATTAAAAGTCCAAATTCTTTGGGAATTTTGAGACCGTTTCTTTGAGCTAACTCGCGGAACTCGAATAGGATTGCATTCAGTTTCTTCTCATCGAAAGCTTCCAATTCTCCCATTTGAATCCCTAAAACCATTTCGCTCATTTCTCCGAAAACTTTTTCGAGGTCTTTCGCCAGACGCGCTTCGTCGACTCCTTGCGCCGTCGAGTCCATTAAAATCAGGCCGTTAGCGATTCTTGCCGGCCGATTTGTCGCAAGACCTTCTAGGAAAACCATCAATCCTTCCCATATTTTAGGAGATATTCTGCCTACGATTCCGAAATCGATGAATCCTACCGTTCCATCTCTTAGGATCATTAAATTCCCTGCATGAACGTCGGCGTGAAAAAAGCCGGATCTAGAAAGCGTCGAGAACCACACTTCCAACGCATTGGAAAGAGTCCTCTGCGGGTCCTTGGAATACTTTCGGAGAGACGCCTCATCGGTAATCGGAGCCCCGTAGAACCTCTCCATAACTAATACTTTCTTGGTGCTTAAATTATGATAAACTTTAGGAACTCTTGCTCGGGTTTCTCCCGATGCGAGGAGCGCTCTTTCGAACTCTTCGATATTCTCGGCTTCCTTATAGAAATCGATTTCTTCGAAAATCGAAGCCTGGAATAACTTCATCATGCCGGATAGTCCGGAACGACTAAGTCCAGGCACAAAAATTTCGAAAACAAGACTTGCTAGATAGAGTAAGTTTAGGTCGGCTCCGAGAGCCGACTCTATATCCGGTCTTTGGACCTTGATTACTACGTCTAGCCCGTCTTTGGTAACTGCAGAATGAACTTGGGCGATAGAGGCCGACGCTAGGGGATTACGGTCGATACTCCGAAAATGGTCTTCGGGCTTCCCGCCAAGCTCTTTGCGGATAACGTTCTCCACTTCTTTAAAGGAAATAGGGCGGACGGAATCCAGGCATTTTTGCATTTCCGTAACGATTTCCTCCGGGAAGAGGGAGGGCGCGGAGGCAATAAATTGCCCGAGTTTAATATAAGTTGCTCCCAGTTCTTCGAAGGCTTCCCGCAAACGTAAAGGGAGATCCTTAGATGCGCTGCCACCGACGGCAAGGTCTTTCAAAAGCAGAAGGGTCTTGGTTGAAAAGACGAAACCGCTCGATACCATTCTCGCGGCGCCACCTAACCCGAGGCGAAGGCTCTCTAGGAATCCAGCCATACGGTTCCAGATTAGAAGCGAAGGGTAGGAGGACAATCTAAATCGAAAGGTCGATTAGATTGTTATAGGTTTTTCTCTCAAAAACCGACTGTGGAACGGGCAAGCGAATCTTTCCGGAACTAAGAAGACCAAGACTGTATTTTGGTTTACGAATCAGTCGAGAATTAGAGGATGGCTCTCGAGCGATTAATTCGGTCAACGGTATGAGCGGCGAAACAGTTTTGTTACAAGAACTCGAGAAACTCGAACTAAACGACTTAAAAAAGATCGCCGCACTTTGGAATATTCCTAAGCCGCCTTACAAGGAAAAGAATAAAAATCTTAAGTTCTTGTACGACACTTTTCTGGATGAATTTTATCTAAAAGGTGTTTTGGAGAAGCTCACGGTTCTCCAAGTAAATATTTATACTTCGATCCTTAAAAACAAGAATGTCTTAACGCTAGGTGAGATTTCACGTAAAGTGAATATTCCACCGATTAACGTTGAGATGGAATTGAATCTTCTGCGGAAGTATCATCTTGTTTATCAACGCAAAAATCGTGAACGCCTTACTAACAACTTAGATAAATATCATGCTTTCGACGAGTTAGCGGATCTCGTCCCCTTGGATCAAAACCTAAAAGGGGATAAATATAAGATTAGCATCGAGAAACTTCTCGATCATAAAAAACTAACAGATATCTCCGCAGAATGGAAAAAGGCCGTAAAGGCTCCGCCTAAGCTAGATACGATCCGTAAGTTCTATTCCCATGCAACGACTCCTGAAGCTTTCGAGAGCGCAATTATTTCGCTTTCGGAATTGGAAAGGGATACTCTTGTTCGCATTTATCTGAGCGGCGGCGTTGCGGATGCGGATGATATCCGTAGTTTCGTGGTTATGAACCGCGGAAAATACGAGGTAATCGTTCCTTCTTTGGTCGAGAAAGGCCTTGTTGCGGACGTTTGCTTTGTAGAGGAAAAATTCGTAAGAGTTTTTTCCCTTCCCGAAGAACTATTAAAATACATCCAGCATAATCCGATTCTCCCTTCCGTTAAGAAAGGAACTCGTCAACGCCAGGAAAAGTCCGCGACTAACGAGTTGGATTTCTTCTTAAATACTAAGAAACTCCTATCTTATATCAGTCGAAAAGGCTTAGTTCTCGCAAAATCGGGAAAAGTCAAGCAAGCGGATCATAAAAGAACCGAGCAGGAATTACTGAATCCCGATATCAGTATTTTCCCTGAAAAAAGCCAAATCTATCAAATGGAACTGATTCTTCCGATATTGCGTCTATTAAATTTGGGTGATATCAAGGGAGAGAACATCATTCTTAGGGGTGATGTGGAAGGCTTCTTGAAGAAGGATATTTTCGAAATCATGAAGCTCGTGATTCATGAAGTTAACGAAGCCAGAATGAAGCGAATTAATCCGCCGGAAGTGTTTCAGCCGACGGAGATGCCTTTTTACGATAAGATGATTTTAGACAAGTGCGTGAACTTAATCATCAAATCCAAGCGTATTCATTTATCCGTAATTTTCTCTACGATTATCCGGGATCATTTGATCATGTCTCCCGGATTCAGAACGAAGAATTTTCAGACCGATTTAGCCGATCTTCGCAAAGAGATCATGAGCGCTATTTTCTACCTGCACTTATTCGGTCTGTTGGAAGTCGAGTATCCGAATCGCTTTCTCGCGTTATCTAAATTAGGCGAATACTTCTTCCAAACCGGGGAATTAACGAACGCCACCGAAAAGGGCGGGATTACTATCAACCCCGACTTTTCAGTGATTGCGTTTCCCGAAAAAGTTTCCACGAACGGCATTCATCTACTCAAAGCATTTACGGAACTTAAGGATTATGATCGAGTTTATACGTTCGTCCTAACGAAAGAAGCGTACCAGCTCGGAATTCTACTCGGTTATAAACCGTCGGAATTTATCGACTTCCTCAAGGCTTCCAGCAAGGCGGAATTAGCGCAAAACCTTCTTTTCTTATTGGAAGATTGGGGGGGAAATCTTCCCGTTGTGGAAGTCGCTGAAGATTGTGTGCTTGTGAGAACCAAAGATCAGAACGTCATGGAATTACTTTTAGGCCAGATAAAAGGCAAGAAGATCGTTTTGGATGAAATCGGCCCGAACGCGGTACTCGTAGATAAAACCAGAGTGCAGGACGTAATAACGGTCGCCGAAAAGCTTAATCTAATCATCAGATTAACCCGTTAGTTCGAGATTTAACTCGCCGTTTAAATCTCGAACCCGAAAGCCCAGCGTGGAGATTACTCGGTAATCACTTTAATTTTGGTTTTGAATTCCCATTTGCGAAAGGGGGCCAGCGCTTGCAGGCGTTCGTCGCTAACAAAGAAAAGTCCTTCCCCGTATTTGACCAGACCTCCCTTATAATGGGCGTATTTGGTTTTATGGTCAACCAAACCGATTTCTTTCACTTTGTTCCAGTCGTCGCAGGTCTTGAGAGTTGGAACTCGTCTAAGGTATAACTCTTTGATTACGCTGTCCTTAACCGAGTCCCGGAGAATCTTTTCCCATTCCATATATGCGCAAATTACAGGCAATTCACTAAAAATCAAGGAGTTTACTTTCGTTTTGGAGACTCCGAAATCACGGAGCCTCCCAAGCGGAAATGAAGCTTCCATCGAATCAAAAATGAAAGTATCCGGAGTCCTTTTTAAGATCTTCCGCGAGATTCGCCAGCCCGACAGAACTGGAACTGAGTTCTTCCGACGAAGCGGCGTTGGACTGAGTTAAATCGTTTATGTTCGATATAGTTCTTGCGATTTCTTCGATCGCCAATTTCTGCTCCTGAACGGCGGCGCGAATCGAATCCGATCTGCTCTTTACCTCTACGCCACTTCGATTAACAGATTCGTTCCGTTTTAACTGTTCGCCCATGAAGGAAGACACTTCGGACATTCTATCGTAGATGATTTGAATATCGCGAATAATCCCGCCGATAACGGCTACGGTCTCTTTGATATTACCGACTCCGATTCCGATTTCCGCTTCGTTGGATTGAATGATTTCTTCTATATCTTTCGTACTGTTCGATGTTTTGTCAGCAAGCTTGGAAATTTCGTCCGCAACCACCGCAAATCCTTTCCCGGCATTTCCAGCCCTGGCTGCTTCGATCGCAGCGTTTAAGGCAAGTAAATGAATTTGCTCCGATATATTCGTGATAATTTCGATTACGCCGCTGATCTCTTCGGAACTGCGGGAAATTTTTCCGATACTTGCGTTGGTCAATTCGAGGGTTTTTCCACCCTTCTTCGCATCCTCCGTGATTCTCTTTACCTGTCCTAAAGTATCTTCGACGTTTTTGGAAGTATTTCGTATCGAAGCCGAAAATTCATTCATTTCCCCGCCGAGTCTATCCAAAAGTCTCACCTGTTCTTCCGTTTGGTAGGAGATGGAGTCCATTCCCGCCGAAATTTCCTCTATAGAGGCGGAAATTTCCTCCGCGGAAGCCGCTTGCCCTTGCGCGTTATCCGAAATCGATCGCAAAGTCGCCGACATTTCTTCCGACGAGGAGGCGAGATTAGAAGATGCATCGGATATTTTACCAAGAACGTTTTTTACCTTTTTATTAAATTCGTTGATGCTGATGGACATTTCCCCGATTTCGTTTCTAGAAAATACGGAAATCGTATGCCCTAAATCCCCTTCGGCCATCTTCTCGATTAGGTCCCGGCTCTCTTTCAAGGGTTGCAAATTTTTAGTTAGGACGAAATAAATCAAAGCGCCCACGAAAATTAATCCTACGAAAGAGATCGCGATCATATAGAGGGCGGTGTTTAAAGCCTGATTAGAAATCTCCTCGTTTTCCACCGCAACGAAGGATTTAAACCCGTATTTCTGATTCGTTTTATAGATCATAAACTTAAAGATCCCGTCAAGAGTATACCGAACAGGCACGTCGTCCACGCTTCCCGTAAACGCATCCCTAAACGAAAATTCTTGAATATTCTTGAGTCGAAACGAAGGGTTAATATGATTTAGGAAGGTCATCTTCGGAGACATGATCCCGGGATAGCCGGTCTTTCCTACCTTGATCGACTGCAGGATCCAGGTAGTCAGGTCGCCGATTTTAAAGGAAAAGACTGCAAACGATTTAGGACCATTCGGAATTTGTAACTCTTTTATGTAAAGAATGACCGGAGCGCCTGTGACGGAGGAGGCACCCGGTTCGGTTAGGTAGATTCCGTTTTTCTCCAGAATGACTTTTAGTTCTTTTGGGGCCGGAAGAGCGAATTGATTCACATAGGCTGAAGGCTCTTCGACCAAAGTTCCGCTTGAGGACAATTTCCTGTAGCTGTCCGTTTCTTCCGTCCAAACCGCGATTCCTTCGAATTTTACGCTAGTTAGTAGAAACCGATTTAAAGATTCGGAAGCGTCCTTATATTGAAATTTCGATAATTGGAATACTATGTTTCGGTTTTCGGTCACGTCCTTCGCTTCCGATTCCGCCTCACGATAGAGAGTTTCCGTTAGCAGGTCTAGCGTTTGAGAAATGTTCTTCATCTGTCCGAAATAAGCGATTCGAATCGAATTATAGGTAAGTTTATAAACCACCGTCGAAACTCCGATCGATAGTACGAACACGATAAAGAAAAACGTTAAGGATAAAGTTCTATTTAAGCTTAGTTTAACTAGAGAGCCGGAATCGATGGATCCGAATAGGTCGGTACGGCTTAAATTGTCCTTTAGGCGATCCGTCGCGAGGTAAAAATGCATCGCCAAACTGGCCGTGATGAACAGAAGAATCCCGAAAAGATTGTAAATGTCCGCGCCGGTTTCCGGAGAAAGATAATCGAAGAGGATAGCTGTGATTGCTCCTCCCAAAAACATTCGTAAACCGACGTCGATCGAGTGAATAAACGGAAGTCGGAATAACGCCCTTTGCGCTTTAAAAACGGTATCTCGATTTACTGCACCTGTCGCGAATTGGTTTCTATAATTTAAAAGAGGTGAAAGTTTCCAACGAGTCGCAAAGAAGGTATATGCTAGCAAAGCTGCAGATACTGTAGCGGCGGAAAAAATCAGGTTTCGGGTTTGCTTAGCGTCTAAATCCAAGACAAGGTAAAAAAGGAGAAGACCGATCGGAACTGCGACAGTGTAGCCGATTACTTCCGTAAAAAGGATGAAACGAAGTGTGAATCTGTTAATATCCTTACTAATACCTTGCATGCGCCTTCCTTTTATCAGATTGATTCGTAGGATTCAATTGTCTTTATCGACCGTAAAACTTCTTTCGAAATAAAAAGTCGGTCTGTGCAGTTAGACTCGAATGACTCCCTAGAAAAATTCTTTCTTGGTGGAATACAAGGAATTATTAAAGAGAAACATATAATCCTTTTAGGTTAACCAAATTGAAAAATCTCACACTAGCTTTGATCGGAGACATTCACGGATTTTGGACTTCGGTCGATACCGACTATTTCTCGCATAGCGCGTATGATGCGATCCTCTTCACGGGAGACTTGGGTACTTACACGACTGCAAGCGCTTACAGAGTAGCGAAAGAAATTTCCAAAATTCGAAAGCCTTGTTATTTAATTCCCGGGAATCACGACACTACGTCGGTATTTCAGTTGCTTGTCGAAATTTTTTCTCTGAATTCGTACTGGACGATTTTGAGTTTACCCGCTCATCTACATCGCTATTCGAAGTTTCGCCGCATTTTGGGTGATATAAAAGTTTGCGAATATTCTCTTCACTCGGAAATTTCCGATTTGGCTTTGATCGGTGGTCGCCCTCTTTCCATGGGTTCCCGCTTGAATTTTCTCCCGCTTTTGAAACAGCGCTTTGGGATTCGAAGCTTACGAGAATCCTCCCAAAAACTGATTTCATTGAGCAGAGATTCGGGGACTGTAGATAAGGATATTTTAATATTAGCGCATAATGGACCTGCCGGGTTAGGGGGGCGAGCGACCGATATCTGGGGTTGCGATTTTCGTAAAGAGGCCGGCGATTTCGGAGATCTGGATCTCGCCGAATGTCTGGATACGATTCGCGCCGAGGGCAGGATCGTGAGCGTAGTCGCAGCGGGGCATATGCATCATCATGCCAAACGATCCCTTCTATTTCGAACTTGGAAAGTCCGAAAAGCAGGAACTCTTTATGTGAATGCTGCGCGAGTTCCGAGAATCTTCAAGGATAAGGAAGGGCAGGGATGGCACCATCATATTCGACTTACAAGGACGAATGGGCATTGGGACGCCGAGGCGATTTACCTAAAGGGCGGGAGGGAGGAAGTCGCTCCCCTTCCGAAAGAGATCGAAAAGGAGAGGACTCGGATCAAGGAAGAGTCTTAGTTCTCTTGGGTGATAAAATCCAGTTTTGCTTTGACCTCTTCGTTTAACGGCTGCTTCCGGTGAAATTCTTCCAAAATTTTTATGGCTTCGTCTTTTTTGGAAACATCATAATATAGTTCAGAAAGTTCGATTACCGGTCTGGGATCCATCGGGAACTTTTTATGAAGATCGAGATAAATTTCCTCGGCTTTGTCCCTACTTCCTTTGAGCTTGAGCGAGGATGCTTTTCCGAGAAGAGCGAAATAGTCTTCTCCTTCGGAAAGGATCCGATTGAAGCACTCGAGAGCTTTATCGTATTCGCCCATACCTCTGAGGCTATCCGCATAACGATTGATAATAAGTTTATTGTCTGGATCGAATTCCAAGATTCTTTCCCAGAACTCGTTAGCTTTGCGAAAATCTTTTTTACCGCGATACGATTCCGCTAATCCGTATAATGCGAAGAAATTTCTCGGATCCAAGTCGGCGGCCCTACGGTAATATTGGATCGCTTCGTCAAAATCCTTGATCTTTCTGTAGCTATTTCCGATCTCCGTAAGGATCTTAATGTTATCGGGTTGGATGACGAGCAGTTTTTCCCACCAATGAATCGCGTCTTTATATCTCTGGCAGGCAAAAAAGAGATGACCCAAGCCTACGATCACATATTGGTCTTTGGGATTAATCTGAAGCGCCTGCATATAATATACTTCGGATTCTTTGAAGTTCTTAAGTTTGCGATGAGCGTCGGCTACTCGGCTGAGAATCGAGGCATCAGTGATGGTAATGTGCCGGTATTCTTCCGCCACTTCGATGACTCGGTTGAGAAGATTCATCTCTCGATAGCAGTTCATCAACCCCATTAAGGAAAATTTGTTAGAGGAATCTTCCTTGATACATCTATTATAGTATTCTAATGCTTGCTTGAATTCCTTGCGCTTGAAATGGAGATCTCCCATTCCGACCAATCCGTAGGTGTTCGCCGGTTCTTTTGCTAGGAGTTCTCTGAGTTTGGACTCGGCTTTATCCCATTGCCTACTGTCCAAATAACGGTATGCTTCTTTGGCTAGGTTCTTGATCTGCGCAAAATGCGAGTCCTCATCTTCCTTACCGACTTGCGTCTTTTCAATAGGTTCACTCATGAGATCGAACGTTCCTTTTTACATTTTAAACGAGGAGTAAAACGTTCCTCATTCAATATTTTATTTAATATATTACTTTGACGATTGAGTATAGATTTTCCTCTCGAGGAAATCCGTAAAGAATATTTGAATTAAGGAAAAAAAGATGAAATATGCCGTTTCGTCGTTCGTTAAAGGACTTCGCGTAACTACAAAAGGTTAGAGCGATGCGAAAGTTATGTTTTTCTTAGGAGAGGTTTCGATCGAAGGGCGGAATCTATCTCCACTATGAAAGACGCTTTCACCTATCGCTAAGACGACTGGGGAACCTCTTGACAGGCTCTTGCCAGATCATTGAATGGACCCAGGGCGGGGGGAACAATGCCTAATAGCGAAGGTAAAATAACCGGCGCAAGACTTATGGTCGAGCTACTGGAAGAATACGGAGTCGATATCGTATTCGGTTACCCGGGTGGGGCTATCTTGCCCTTTTACGACGAATTATACAAGAGTACAAAGATTAAGCATATTCTCGTTCGGCATGAGCAGGGCGCAGTTCACATGGCGGAAGGATACGCTAGATCAACCGGGAAATTAGGAGTGTGCATCGCTACATCCGGCCCGGGAGCGACAAACTTAGTCACAGGGTTGACTGACGCGAAAATGGACTCGGTTCCGGTTCTCGCAATCACTGGACAGGTCGCAACGAATACGATAGGAACGGACGCCTTCCAAGAAGCCGATATTTACGGAATCACGATTCCGATTACGAAATATAATGCTTTGATTAAATCAGCTAACGATCTTGCCAGACATTTCAAAGAAGCTACCTTGATTGCAATGGGCGGAAGACCCGGTCCAGTCTTGTTGGATTTTCCAAAGGATGTTCAAACGGAGCTCACGGATGTTCGACAAGCCGGAATCCTGAAAATCAACGCTCGTCATTATGAAAAGCCGAAAGTTTCGGGAGATCTGGAATCCTTTGCCGCCGCTTTAAACCGAGCCAAACGTCCTCTTCTTTATGTGGGCGGTGGAGCGATCAATTCCAACGCTTATAAAGAAATTCGAGAGTTGGCGGAAAAAGGGGATATCCCGGTAACGACTACTCTCATGGGGATCGGAGCTTTCCCGGGGACTCATACTCTATCCATGGGTATGCTCGGTATGCACGGAACAGCTTACGCGAATAAGGCGATTTTGGAATGCGACTACATATTGAATTTGGGAGCCCGATTCGATGACCGTGTCGCCAAACCGGGAGAGTTTGCTGAAAAAGCTGTACGCGCCCATGTCGATATTGATTCTGCGGAATTTAATAAACGCGTTCCTGTCGATTATTTGCTTCACGGCGATTTACGAGACGTATTGAAGGCCTTAATTCCGAAAGTAAAAGAGATAGATCGAAAAGAATGGGTAACGTTCTTAAACGATATAAAGAAAAAACATCCGCTTCAGTTCGATGATTCCACTGATACGATTAAACCCCAGGGTTTTTTAAATCGTCTTCACGAAAAGACGCGGGGAAAGGCTATCGTTTCCACCGATGTCGGTCAGCATCAAATGTGGGCCGCCCAGTATTTCCTTTTTGATGAACCGAACCGATGGCTAACGTCCGGAGGACTCGGTACGATGGGATACGGTTTACCGGCGGCAATCGGCGCTAAATTCGGAAACCCGGATAAGACGGTTATTTGCGTCTCGGGCGACGGTTCGATTCAGATGAATATTCAAGAACTTGCAACGATTGCCATGTATAAGAAAGGCGTAAAGGTTATAGTGTTTAACAATAACTTTCTCGGAATGGTTCGACAATGGCAGGAACTTTTTTACGAAGAGCGGTTTTCCGAATCGGAATGGAATTACAATCCGGATTTCGTGAAGTTAGCGGAGGCCTATTCGATGAAAGCCATGAGGATTTCATCCAAAAATGAAATTGGATCCGCCATCGATTTCTTGCTGGAAGACGACGAGGCTTGTTTTCTCGAAGTGATGATTCCGGCGGAAGAAAAAGTGTTTCCGATGATACCTGCAGGGAAATCGCAGAAGGACATGATAGAGTTTGCCGATTTGATCGGAACGCGTAAGAAATGAAGCATATTCTTAAGATTTTAGTCAATAATCACCCCGGCGTTATGAGTCATGTTTCCGGATTGTTTACACGCCGTAGTTATAATATAGATTCGATCGCCGTAGGAGTCACCGATCAACCTGACGTTTCCAGTATGGTCATCGTCGTAAAGGGGGATGATTCGGTCGTTGAGCAAGTAAAACGCCAACTTTTAAAGCTACCGGACGTGATCGACGTGGAAGATCTCGCCTATCATGATTGTATCAGCAGGGAATTGGTTCTTGTGGTAGTGCGTAGCGATGATAAGAACAGGACCGAGATTATCTCCATATGCGAAGTCTTTCAGGCGAGGATCGCAGATTTGACACAATCCTCGTTGACCATCGAATTTTCAGGTAACGTTCGTCAAGTGAACGCATTCATAGAGATGATGCAAAAATTCGGCATTGATGAGATCGCACGGACCGGTCAAATAGCCCTTCGCTATAGATCCGTATAAATGAACGATAGTTTACGGTCGCCGGATCAAGTCCGACGCCGGAGAATTTCTTAAGTCTTTAATTTCGCTTAACAGCGAGGCCAATTGTTACATTTTTGTTACGATTGGGTTGCGACTGCAGTCCCGAGCGGGGTATTCCATTCCCGAATTTTTCGGGAAACTTAAGTCCGGCGAACGCGACTCCGCTTTTAATGCTCTTTTTTCGCAATTTGATCTCGATATCATGAATTACGGTTCTACTTTTTTATACATAAACGTCAAATTTACTCATGAGCATTCGCACTAGGATATCCTTATACCTTTCCCTAGTTTTGTTTATCGGCTTTTCCTTTCTTACTCTGATCAACTCGATTCTATCGTTTCGAAATCTTCGAGCGGAGATAAATGCCGCATCCACAGTTACTGCGGAACGCTGGACTTATGAAGTGAAAGATTATCTGGATTTGGCGATGGGAATGACTCGCGGTTTTCGAATGCTTCTGATTTTTTCGAATCCGCAACGTTCCGAAGTCGTGGATACGATGCGCGAAATTCTTAAAAGAAATCCTCAATGGTTCGGCATGTGGACCGTGTATGAACCGGATGCATTCGACGGTAAAGACGGCCAATTTAAGAATTCTGCCGGGCATGATTCATCCGGAAGGTTTGTCAGTTATATTCACAGGAAAATCGATAAGGATGAATTGGTTCTCGATGCGACTGTCGGCTACGACGACAGTAATACGGAGTTTTATCAGGTCCCTAAGAAAACTTTAGAACCGTTAGTTACGGATCCTTACTATTATAAAGTGGACGGTAAGGACATTCTCATGATCTCGCTCGCGGTTCCGATCAGTCACGGTAATAATTTCTGGGGCGTCCTTGGAATGGATATTACTAGCGAGCAATTGCAGAAAGTGATGGGACCTATCAAACCGTTCCGAGATTCGGGATTTATCGCTTTGATTTCTCCGAACGGTGTCTTCGCAGCAAACGGACAAGATCCTTCTTTAGTCGGTAAAAAAATCCAGGATTCGAAAGAATTGGAGTTGGTTCTTGAAAAAGGGCAAGGGAAGGAAAAATTCTTCTACTCGTCCGACGGTTTTACGCATTACTTCTTCCCTTTTAAAATCGGAAAGGGAAAAACGAGTTGGATCATGCAGGTTAGTATTCCTGATAAGGTATTTTATAACGAACTTACGGAGGTACTTTTGCAAAGTATAATATCCTCCTTAAGCATCGTTTTAATCATCATAGTCGTTCTGAATCTGATTTTCCAACGTTTGATTTCCTCCGGGCTCCTGAAAGCCATTGGATTCTCGGAGGAAATCGCTAAGGGAAATCTGATCGTTCGATCGGACTATAAACGACCGGATGAGATCGGGTCGCTTTTATCTTCCATGAGTTCGATGCGTGATCATCTGCTTTCCGTCGTTAAGGAGATCGGAAGTTCGACGTCCGAACTGACTGCTACTGCGGATAACATGTCCAAATCTTCCCGAAATTTTTCAGAGGTCGCTCAAACCCAAGCAGCCGCCGCGGAAGAATGCTCTTCTGCCGTGGAAGAACTGTCCGCATCCGCAATGAATGTGGGAAAGTCGATACAGAAAGCCGTATCGAGCATGAAGGAAATCGACGGCAATGTAGTTCATCTACGCGAACAGATCGCCAGCATTAACGGGGAAATGCAAGGTCTCGTAGGAGTAGCGGTCGCTTCCAAAGAAGAAGCCGTAACCGGAGAAACCGCGATGATGATGTCCACGAACGCTATGGGTGAGATCGGTGATAGCGCCTCTCGTATCAGCGAAATTCTCTCCATCATCACCGAGATTTCCGAGAAAACGAATCTATTGGCATTGAATGCTGCGATAGAGGCCGCAAGAGCGGGAGAAGCTGGAAAAGGTTTTGCAGTAGTCGCCGAGGAAATCGGTAAATTGGCTTCTCAGACGTCTTCGAGCGTTCAGGAGATCGGCGGCTTGGTCGATTCTACGAACGATGCCGTAATGAACGGAAATAAAAAGGTTTCCGAAGCCTCGCAAGTTTTGAAGCGATTGCGGGATAGAGTTGAGGAATTTGACAAATCCGCTAAATCGGTTCTTTCTTCCGTCAAGACTCAGGAGGATAATACGCAGGAGATTGCCGAAAACGCGACGACATTGATTGATTTTAGCCTGCAAATCGAGGAAGCGGTCGCAGAGCAACGGCGAACAACGGAAGAAATTACGAAGACGATCATAAATATTTCCGAGGGAACCCAAGAAATTGCAAGAGGTGCTGACGATCTGACTTCCTTCTCGGGAGAAATGCATAAGCAAGCCAATCAACTTTCAAGGCATATCGGAAAATTTAGAACCGACTAAACGTTTCCTGTTTGTAAACTTTTTCCCTTCTTTTTTTCGGGTATGGGTACGGCGATATATTTCATCGGATGAATTCTAAATTTGCGCTAAATCCAAAATTTGGGCGTCCAGAAAAAGCACCGCCTCAGGTTTCCATTGGAAAACGGTTCCGTCTAACGTGCTTAGGCCCGACTCGGATTTCTCCCGCAATTTTTTCAGTAAATCGGGGGCTTTTTCCGGAATAAGCTTTAGAAATTCATCAAGTTCCACCGGGAGAAACACTCGGAAGAGGGATAAAATCAGCTCTTCGAAAGGAGTCGGACGTTCGTATATATCGGCCCGATTCCCTTTCAAATATGCGTTAGTATTTCTTTGGTTGGAATATCTGCCCGAAGGTAAAAAACCGTGAGCCCCCGGTCCGATACCAAGATAGTATTCGTAAGTCCAATACTTCATGTTATGCCGGGAATAAAATCCCGGTTTGGAATAATTGGATACCTCGTATTGCTGGAAATTTTTCCTTCTCAAAATTTCGGGTAGATCTTTTAGAATTCTTTCCTGTATCTCTTCCTGAGGGGGGGGAAGCCTCCCGGAGATTACGCTTCTACTATATTCCGTACCCTTTTCAACGGTGAGCGCATACAAGCTGATATGCGAAACTCCTGCAGATAGGATCAGTTCCGCGTCCGCATAGAATTCTTCCTCAGTCTGATTCGGGACTCCGAACATCAAGTCGGCGCCGAAATTTTTTATTTTGGATTCGGATACGATTTCCAGAACTTTCGGATAATTCTCAGGATCGTAATAGCGGTCTAAGAATTTCAATGTTCGAGGTTGAAAGGATTGGATTCCGATATGAACTCGATTTACGCCTGCATCGCTTAATTCCCGCAGTAAGCCATCCGTTAAATCCTCCGGATTGCATTCCAAGGAAATTTCCGCATTATCGGCAAGATCGATATTGTTTTTTAAAAAGTTCAGAAAATCGGCGTATCGCTCGGGGGACGCCTTTGAAGGAGTTCCTCCTCCAAAAAAAACGGTATCGAAAGAAAGTTCCGAATGTTGAGGGGATGCTTCTAGTCTGGAAACGGTCTCTTGTTCGTATTTACGAAATAAATCCTTTTCTAAAGGAGAAGGTTCCAGGCCGATTCCTTCCGAATAGAAATCGCAATAGGAACATTTCTTAATGCAAAAAGGGTAATGCACATAAACTCCGCTCTTCCCCGTTTTTTTTATCGTAGGGAGAAGCGGATCCAAATTACGGGGTTCCTTGAGCGGCCTTGATTTCTTTCTCTTTTGTGCCGGTTTTTAATACGAGATCCACTTTCGGAATTTCCTCTTTTCGATCTAGAATGGAATAGAGTAGGGCCTTCTTGGATTCATACGTAGGCGAAAATGAGAAAAGAATTTTAAGATTAGGAAATTCCGGTAAATGCAAAAACGGCGTTCCGTAATGCAAAACCACTATCTCGACTTGAGGAAATTTTTTCGCCAGACTACCTGCCATATCCAAATCTACTTGTGAAGCCCCCGTTAAGATAATTCTCTTTCCTTTTCTTTTTTCCAAAGCGCTTGAGATTTGCGAGAAATTCAAATTTTGCAAAGATCTCGCGGTTAATTCCGCGGAAAAATCCGAACCCTTAACGGCAAATAACGTCTCGGTTAAGGAAACTGTCACGGGATTATAGGAATTCGGATACGAAACGATGGATTTCCGGCTCACATCCCTATTCAGATCCGGCAGATTCCAGTCGGCGTTCAATGATTCACGGCGAGAGGATTGCTCTTCATAATATTTACGTAATGTTTCGGAAATGTCTTCGGCCAGAATATCCTTTGCTCTTCCTTCCTTCTGTTTTTTCGAATAGTCCCAAACGATGCCGTGTTTTAGTTTCAATAGGATTTGTCTCTTGGCGGCTTCTTTTAATATATCCCTCCCATCTCTATAGAGGGTTCCTTTTTTATAAGCTTTTAAGATATGATCCTTCATATCCTGAGTGGTTTTTCCCCAACTGGTCATCAGGATGATATCTGCCCCCGCAAGTAGAGCCAGTACGCCCGGATCGTACGTTTGGTAATGTTCGTCGATAGCATCCATTTCCATCGCATCAGTGATTACGATTCCCTCGAATTTAAGCTCTTTCCTGAGTACGTCAGTGAGAATTCTAGAAGATAGAGTCGCGGGAAAATCTGAATCGATCTTAGGATAGACGATATGAGCGCTCATAACCGCTTCGGCTCCGTTTTCGATCGCGGCCTTAAACGGAACTAATTCCAATGAACGAAGTTCTTCCAGATTTTTTTCGATTTTCGGAAGCCCTAAATGACTATCTACGTTTGTGTCGCCGTGACCCGGGAAATGTTTGATTACGGGGATGGCTCCTCCTAAGCGGGCGCCTTCTTCGTAAGCGACTCCTGCACTTAAGACCGTCTCGAGGTTACTTCCTAAAGACCGAGTGTTGATAACCGGATTATCGGGATTATTATTAATATCCAAATCGGGAGCGAATAAAAAATTCAGACCTAGTTTCCGAAGCTGGTAGGAGGTCACGAATCCGACTTTTTTCGCGTATTCCTGATCCTTGGCTTGTCCAAGAGCCATTGCCCCCGGAAATTGAGTCACTCCATCTCGAACTCGAATGACTCGACCACCTTCCTGGTCGACCGAAATCAATAAAGGGAGCCCCGTTAGTTTTAGGGTCTTTTTTTGCAAAGAATCGTTTAAAGACGCAATTTCTTCCCGATTTCCCAGATTTCTTCCGAATAAAATTACGCCGCCGGGTAAAATCGTCTCTAATTCTTTTTCGGCGACGGAATCCAAAGTCGTTCCCGGAATTGCTACATGAATCACTTGCCCGACCAATTCTTGAGGAGTGAGTTTATTGACGATCTCGTCGGCTTGACGAAGCATTCCTTCTTGGATTTCTTGGGCCTGGAGTTCCGCACGATAATGCCCTAACCATTGGAGTGAAACTAGAAAGAGTCCGGCAAAAACGACTGCCAGAAGGATACGCTTGATCATGAAACCTAATTCATATCCGACTTGGTATCCGTAAAGCATTACTTGGGGACTTTCAATCGGGACCTTCCTTGAAAATTTTGTGTCTAAGGGAAATCACGCTATACTGGCTTTGAGTAAATTCGAGGAGGGTGAATGTTTCACCGATTGAAAACCGTATGTTTCTATGCCGTAATGGTTGTCCTATGTTTCCATAGTCTGGAGATGGAAGCCGAAAAAGGGAAGGATGCTTCTTCGGCAAAACCCAAGGAGCAGAAGGTCGGAAAGAAAATCCTTTTTTTCGGCGATAGTCTCACTGCCGGGTTCGGTCTGGATTCTCCCGACCATGCCTTTCCGTATTTAGTTTGGAAAGATCTTCTGAAGACCTATCCTGGGCTTGAATTTACGAACGCAGGCGTGAGCGGAGATACTACCTCCGGAGGATTAGCTCGACTCGATTGGGTTCTTTCTTCTCCGTATGATATCTTTGTGTTAGAGCTAGGTGCGAACGATTCGATGCGGGGAGTTTCGCCGAAAGTCACCGAGGAAAATCTAAGATCGATCATTAGGCGAACAAGGTCGAAATATCCGAAAATTAAAATCTTACTCCTAGGAATGAGGACGTTTCCCAATTTAGGAAAGGCTTATTCGGATGAATTTCGTGCGATCTATCCTAGAATATCAAGGGAAGAAAAGGTCGATCTGCTTCCCTTTTTGCTTATTGGCGTGGCCGGAGAAAAGAATTTGAACCAGAAGGACGGAATTCATCCTACTTCTGCCGGCCATAAGATATTAGCCAAAACCGTATTACCCTATATAAAGAAACTTATGAACTAGTTGGGTCTACAAAGGATTTGAATTTAAGTTAGGATTTCATTCAGAAATGCTTGCTCTTCTCGTCCGTTAGAGGTTACAATAGCCTCCGTTATACGGGGAAAATATGGGCGAAACACATTATAGATCTTGTACTTTATGCGAAGCGATGTGCGGATTGCGAATCGAAGTGGAAGATCATGTCGTAGTTGCGATTCGTGGAGACAAGGAGGATGCGTTTAGCCGCGGCCACCTTTGCGCAAAAGGACCCGAATTGAAGAATCTATATGAAGACGGAGATAGACTTAAATACCCGATAAAACGCACCGAATCAGGATGGGTTCGCGTTAGCTGGGAGGATGCTCTCTCTGACATCGCAGTCAGATTGCTCGCGATTCAGGATAAATATGGAAACGACTCAGTAGCGGTCTATAACGGAAATCCTACGGTTCATAATTACGGCTCAATGCTGTTCGGGCAACGATTCGCCAACAGACTCAAGACGAAAAATATGTACTCGGCAACTTCCGTAGACCAATTGCCGCATCAGCTATTATCCTATTTTATGTTTGGGCACCAGTTGCTAGTGCCGATACCCGATATCGATCATACGAATTTTTTTCTGATTTTGGGCGGAAATCCGTTCGCGTCCAACGGAAGCTTGATGAGCGTTCCGGACGTAAAAAAAAGACTGAAAGACATTCAGGAAAGGGGAGGGAAATACATAGTTGTCGATCCGAGAAGAACCGAAACCGCCGTTCATGCCGACGAGCATATTTTTATTCGACCCGGCTCGGATGCGTTTTTCCTTTTGGCAATAGTTAATGTTTTATTTAAAAAGAATTTTGTAAAGTCCTCGGATCTGGTTTCCGCTTCCGACATACAAACGATTCGGAAGATGGCGGAGGAGTTTACTCCCGAAAGAGCGGAGGAAGTTACGGGAGTCTCGGCCGAAACGATTGAACGAATCGCGACGGAGTTTGCCAATGCAAAAGGTGCAGTTTGTTACGGGCGAGTAGGCGTATCGACGCAGGAGTTCGGCGCAATTTGTCAGTGGCTGATTAATTCCATCAACATTCTGACAGGAAATATGGACTCGCGGGGGGGCGCTATGTTCACTCTACCTGCCGTGGATGTAATTGATCCTAAGAGCGCAATGCGCACGTCCCCCGGAAGTTTTGACACCTTTCAATCCAGAGTCCGAAAATTACCCGAGTTTAACGACGAATTACCGGTTGCAGCCTTGGCGGAAGAAATATTAACCGAGGGCGAGGGACAGATTAAAGCGTTCGTTACTTCGGCGGGTAATCCTGTACTTTCCACTCCAAACGGGGGAAAGTTGGAAAAGGCATTGTCCACTCTCGAATTTATGGTTAGCGTCGATTTCTATCTAAATGAAACGACAAAGTATGCCAATTATATACTCCCGCCGACTTCGGCCCTCGAGCACGATCATTACGACTTGATCTTCAACGTCTTTGCCGTTCGAAATACCGCTAGATATTGCCAGCCGGTCTTCGAACCCGAAGAGGGAATGCTACACGATTGGGAAATTTTTTCCGATCTAACGAAACGGATAGAGTTGTTACGTTCGGGAAAATCGCTTCCGAACGAATTAATAAAAACTAAATTAACTCCCGCCTCGATAATCGACCATGCTCTTCGTTCGGGACCTTACGGTTCGAAAGGAAAACGAAATGTAGATATGAGTCTTGAATTGTTGAAGAATAGCCCGCACGGAGTGGATTTAGGTCCTTTAGAACCCTGTTTTCCGGAGCGACTTTATACGGAAAATAAGAAAATTCAGTTGGTTCCGGAACGGGTTCAAGCGGATATGAATCGACTTCGAAAAAGATTCCAAGAGTTGCACGCTGCTTTCCGATCGCAGAACGGTTTCTTGCTGATCGGAAGAAGACACTTAAGAAACAATAATTCCTGGATGCATAATATGCCCAAATTAATGACGGGTAAAGATCGTTGTACTTTAATGATGCATCCTGAAGACGCAAGTTTACTTGGAATTAACGAAGAGGAAGAAGTTCTGGTCGAGTCGAGAGTAGGAAAAATCTTGATCCCGGCGGAGTTGACCGACGATATGATGCGCGGCGTGGTTTGCATCCCTCACGGGTTCGGGCACGGAAAGGAGGGAACGATATTGCATGTCGCCGCCCAGTTTGCCGGGGCAAGTATTAACGATTTGACTGATGATCAAGCGTTGGACGAACTCTCCGGTAACGCCGCTTTTAGCGGAATTCCTGTTTCTATCCGACGAAAGACCGCTTAAGGTCTTTTCCCCGCCAGAAGCGCCTGAAGGCTTCTTCTCCCGCCGGAGAGCGAATAAATATCGGGAAACATTTCCCGAAGAAGTTCCACGGCCTTAGCAGATCGCACCCCGGATTCGCATATGAGGACCAAAGGAGTCTCCGACGCGATAGCGGGTTTTTCCCCCGAAGCAATCCTGCTCAGAGGAAGGCGGATCGCTCCCTGGATCGGAGTCGTGTTCTGTTCTTCTTCCTCACGAACATCCATTAAGATTATTGCATGTGTTTCCCTTCGGTTCAAATAATCTTCCGGTGAAAGTTCCTTAATGAAATCAGTCTGAAACCCCGATTCTCCTATCGATCCGCAAGTCGTACAATTAGGGTCCGTTTTGATTTTGCTTTCGTAAATAACTGGCGATTCCCATTCGAGCAAAAATAGCGAATCGTAGGAAACGGAATTCGGGTCCAGGAGATAGCGAACGGCAAGAGACGCTTGTTGCAATCCTGCCAACGCGGTTTGGATTCCCAGAACACCCGCATCGGTACAACTCAAGGTTTCGTTCTCATCTAATCTAGGATACAGGCAGCGGTAACAAGGTTTTCCGTTCGGAGAAAACAACGAGAATTGCGCGCTGGTTCGATATACGGATGCGGTGATCAAAGGCTTCTTTGCGCGAAAGCAAAGATCATTGATCGCATACTTAGCAGGGCTTGTATCAGTGCAATCGATGACAAGATCCCAATCGTTCAAAAACTCGGGAGCAATTGTCCTAGAAAACGAATTCGAAAAGAGTTCTGTAACCAGATCGGGAACTCTTGCTTTCAAAAACTCGGAAGTAACCTCCGTTTTTAATCGTCCGATATCGAACAGGGTAAAGGCGGTTTGCCTGTGTAAGTTCGTCAATTCGATTCGGTCGAAGTCCATCAAACCAAGCCTACCTATACCCGCCGTTGCTAAATGAAGTGCAGCCGGAGAACCTAAGCCGCCTAGACCGACTAGCAAGACGGAAGATTTCAATAGTTTTAATTGGCCCGCTTCTCCGATTGCCGGAACCCGGATTTGTCGTGAGAAGAATTTTCTTTGATCCGAGTTCATACAGAATATATGCTCTATTCGTCGGGAATTCGCAACTCATTTTGTTTGAACGTTAAACCGATCCGTCCGAATTTCTTACTTATTTCGAATTAGATTATTCCCACCGATTCTATTTTAGCTTCCAAGTTTTCGTATGAAGAGTAAGATAGGTTTTGCAAATCATGAAGACCCGGAAATTCGAAGTATTGCGAGTGAGTGTGACGTCGTCCTGCGGATTCGGCTGCGTGTATTGTGCTCCCGGTGGCGGTGAGAACGAGATTACCGTTAACCAAAGTAAGCCTAGGGCTATTTTTCTTTCTCCGGAAACGTTTCAAATAAAACTGAATACGCTAAGAGATCAGTTGGAGATTAAAGAAGTTCACTTAACGGGCGGCGAACCGACTAATCATAAAAATCTTCCTGAATTGATCCGAGTCGCGGTTGACCAGGGCGTTCCGGAGATCGCCTTGACTTCCAACGGCTTTTTTGCGGATGGCCTGATTGAAACGTTAAAGAATTCCGGATTAACAAGAATGAACTTTTCTTTGGACTCTTTATCTCCGACTGGCTTTTCTAGAATTTCGGGAAAAGACTTATCCGTCGGAAGGCTCTTACGAAGAATCGAAGAGGCGATTTCGGCCGGACTTCAGGTAAAATTGAATAGCACGATCGTAAAAGGCTATAATGAAGACCAGATCGTTCCTTTATTAGAATGGGCAGGATCAAGGCGGGTTCCTATTCGCTATTTGGAATTAATGAAAATGGGACCCTTGCATGCGGATCATTCCGATCTCTTTTACTCCGCAGAGGAAATTCGTACAAGAATTAGGGAAAAATTCACCTTCAAGCCCGTCGAGACTCCGTTGGAATCCACGGCCAGATATCATCAAACTGCCGAAGGATTTATTTTCGGTATCATAGCGAATCATACCGAACCTTTCTGCGAGGGTTGCAATCGACTCAGGATGGATGCCAATGGAAGAATCTACGGTTGCTTAAGCGATTCCACCTCGTTTCACCTATCTACCGATAAGGTTGAAGTCGCCGAAGCGTTGAAATCGGCGATGCAAACGAAAAAAAATCATTTTACCGGAAGCGAATTGTCCATGAAATACATAGGGGGTTAAAAGAGTGAAGATAGAGCTACTTTGTTTCGCTGCAATGAAGGATTTCTTTCCAGCTAAGGAAAGCATAGATTTGGAAGCGATTCGGACGATTGCCGATTTGCGTTCCGTCCTTGAATCGAAAAACCCGCTTTCAGGCCCTTTGCTTCGAATCAGTCGCTTTGCGGTCGACCAAGTGATCGTCGGGGAAGATCATTCACTAGTCGACGGGCAAACGGTTGCAGTTCTGCCTCCATCTAGCGGGGGTTAAATGGCCTTCCTTCAGGAACTTTCTTATATCAAGTCCCATCCATTAGAGCTTCCGCATGAAGTGCCCGACCTGCCGGAAACCGGCGGCTTGGTTTTGTTTGCGGGAATTGTGCGAAATATCAATGAAGGTAAAAAGGTCAGATATCTGGAATATGAAGCATTTCCGGAAATGGCCGATAAAATGATTCGATCCATATTGGATGAAGCGGAAAAAAAATGGGGATTACAGTACGCTAATTGTCAGCATAGGTTAGGCAAATTAGAAATCTCTGAAATAGCCGTGATCGTGGCTACCGGCTCGATGCATCGAGAGGAAGCCTATGCGGCGAATCGTTATATAATCGATCGAGTAAAGCACGAGGTTCCGATTTGGAAACGCGAATTTTACGAAGATGGAACCTCTGAATGGTCCCAGGGTTGCCAGCATGGCCACCAACATTGAGCCGATCGGAGTCGTACTAGCCGGTGGATTTAGTTCGAGAATGGGAAGGGACAAAGGTTTACTTCCTGTCGGAACCGGGAAACTTTTCCTAACCAGATGTATTCGTAGATTGAGTTTCGTATGTTCTAGAATACTCGTTTCTATACGTTCGGATCAACTTCCGGAATATTCCTCAATCGTTTTGACGAAAGACCTGGTTTGCGATTTGCGGTTTTCTTTCGGCGGCCCGTTAGCGGGCTTGCTAAGCGTCTTCGCCTTTTGCCGAAAGAATCATATAACTGCACCGTTGCTAACTCTCCCGGTTGATATGCCTTTTGTTCGTGTTCGAAGTCTGGCTAGGATGAAGGAAGCCGACGGAGGATTTTCTAAAGGGGTATTCTACCGAGTAAGAGGGGAGTTAGAACCGATCTGCGGGTTATTTCCTTACTTTTATTTGGAAGATTGGATGAGCGAATTGGAGGGGGGCTCCCTTTCGGATGTTTCTCCTAAATCAAAACTTGCAGATAGAGATTTAGTTCTTTTAGATCTACCCGAGCTCGAGGAAAAATTCTTTAGAAATATCAATTCTCCATCGGACTATATTCGAATTAAATAATATTTCTTCCTGCATCCGTTTTTTGCACAAAATGGCGAGTCGTTTTTGATACGGGTCCTTATTGGACATCCGGTAATCCCTAAATCATCCGGAAATTTTTAACGGAAACGACTTCTTGGAGTTTATGGGAGGCTTTTCTTGTTTATGGAGAATTGCGGATCGATTCGTTAGAATCGACTCCTCCGTTAAATTCTTTATCCGCACGTTTAAGTTTTATCTTGCGCGATTCCTATTTTAGCTCTCTTTTCATTCCAAATTCCTACTAATTTCAATGGAAAAACCTGTTTACAGGTCGTTCCGGGCCAAAATTATGGTTTTTACCAATCGTGCGGGAATAGCTCAGTGGTAGAGCACCTCCTTGCCAAGGAGGGGGTCGCGGGTTCGAATCCCGTTTCCCGCTTTTTCTTTTTTCGCCTTTCGGCGCCTCAATCCATGGAATTCAAGACAAAGAAAAACCCAAACGCATCCGTTGAACTCAAACTTACTTTTGACAAAAGCGATCTAGAGAAAGCTTTTGAGAAAGCGTACATTCAAAAACAAAAGGAACTCAAAGTCCCTGGCTTCCGTCCCGGCAAAGCGCCTTTACCGATGGTAAAGCGTCACCTAGGCGACTCCGTTGCTAGCGACGCGATTAATATCCTTCTTGTAGACTCTGTCGACTCGTTACGGGAGAAGTTGGAGCATAAGATGGTTCGCTTTCCGAAATTTACCATCGACGATTATGTTCCTGAAAAAAGTCTCGTAGCGACCGCAGTCTATGATACCGAACCGGAAGTGAGCCTCGGTAAATATAAGAAGATTAAAATCAAACTCCCTGAAGTCAACGTGACCGAAGAAGATATTTTGGACGAGCTCGAAGGCGTAAGAAAGCAGTTGGCTCGTAAGCTCTTAAGGGAGCCGGAAGAAACTGCGCAAGCCGGCGATACCATCGATATGGAATTCGTCGTCACCGAAGACGGTAAGGAACCGCAGAATGCAAAGAACGGTTCCAGCGACTATAAATTAGGCGATACCAATAATCTTCCGGGCTTTGACGAGAATTTGTACGGCATGAAAGCCGGAGAACCCAAGAATTTTTCGTATACCTATCCGCAGGATTATCCTAGAGAAGATCTGGCCGGTAAGACGATTCAATTTGAAATGACTCTCAAAGCCATATATAAAGAAGTTCTTCCCGAATTGGATGACGATCTTGCCAATGAGTATGACGGTTCTGAATCATTAGCCGCCCTGAAGGATAAATTTAAAGAGAGCCTTCGTAAGAATTATTCGGAAGGCGTAAAATCCAAAAAGTTGGAAGAAGTATATAAGGAACTTGTTGAAGATTCCAAATTCGTCTTTCCCGAATCTTATCTTTCAGAGGAATCCGAGCATGTGTATCGGAACATGATGAGAGATATCATGGGCCGGGGACAGGGAGCGCAATTTTCCGAAGAACAGATTCCATCCATGGAAAAATATGCTGAAATGGTAAATAAGCCTCTGGAAGAGATTAAAACCTCCTTTTCCGGTATAGCAGAAAACCGACTCAAGGGCTATTTTGCACGCCAAAAGCTCGCTTCCGTGGAAAATATCACCTTATCCGAGGAAGAATTCTCGAAGGAATTAGCCGATCTTGCGTTAAGATATGGTATGGGTGAAGCCGATTTTAGAAAAGAGTTGGAAAAAGGTAAACTTCTCGATACTTACCGGGACAATTTTTTGTCAAAAAAGATAGACGATACGCTCTTCGAGCTTGTAGAAAAGAAATACAACGAGAAGATGAGTATCCGACAACTTAAGGAATTCCTGTCTAATAAGGAAAGTGGAGGAGTATGAGCGTAATTCCAGTCGTCATTGAGCAAACAGGTCGGGGAGAGAGATCCTACGATATTTATTCACGTCTTCTAAAGGATAGAATCATTTTCCTTGGGAATGCGATCTCAGACGAATACGCGAATGTGGTGATTGCTCAGCTTCTCTTTCTCGACGCCGAAAATCCCGATCGAGATATTTATCTCTATATTAATTCTCCGGGTGGATATGTTTCCTCCGGGCTTGCAATTTACGATACAATGCAGTATATTAAAGCGGATGTTAGGACTCTTTGTGTGGGACAAGCTTCTTCAATGGCGGCGCTGCTTTTAGCGGGTGGAGCGAAAGGAAAACGTTCCGCACTTCCTCACTCCAGGATCATGATGCATCAGCCGACCGGAGGAGCAACCGGTCAGGCTTCGGACATCGCGATTCAGGCGAAAGAAGTTCTAAAACTTAAGGAAGTTCTTAACGGTCTTTATACGAAGCATACTGGAAAATCAGTTGAGCAAATTCAAAAGGACACCGAACGCGATCTTTACATGACCGCCGAGGAAGCTCAAACCTACGGTATTATCGATTCCGTGATTTCCATAGAGCGCAGTACTAAGAACTAATAGAGAAAGGATAGGCATCGTGGCTAAGAAACCGACCGGAACCAATGGTAAACAAAAACTGTTTTGTTCTTTTTGCGGAAAGGAGCAAGATTCGGTCAAACGTCTTGTTGCAGGTCCCGGTGTTTATATCTGCGACGAATGTATTTCTCTATGTAACGAAATTATCGCGGAAGAGCCCGAGCAGGAAAAGGAACGCACGGAACTCTTGGGCGAAGTCCCGAATCCGGCGGCAATCAAGTCCATACTAGATCAGTATGTTATCGGACAGGACCATGCTAAGAAAGCCCTGTCAGTCGCCGTATATAACCATTATAAACGGATTTATCTTAAAGATAAGAAAGCCGAAATCGAATTAGAAAAATCAAATATTCTTTTGATCGGACCTACCGGATCCGGTAAAACCCTTCTGGCCCAAACTCTGGCTCGAATTATTAAAGTTCCTTTTGCGATCGTGGATGCGACTGCATTGACGGAAGCAGGGTACGTCGGAGAGGATGTCGAGAACATCATCCTTAAATTGATTCAAAACGCGGACAATGATATTAAAAAAGCCGAAATCGGTATCATTTATATCGATGAAGTCGATAAAATCGCGCGCAAGTCGGATAGTGCTTCGATAACGAGAGACGTGAGTGGTGAGGGCGTTCAACAAGCCTTACTAAAAATTATCGAAGGGACTGTGGCGAATGTACCTCCTCAGGGTGGAAGAAAGCACCCACACCAAGAATATCTGCAGGTAGATACTAAGAATATCCTGTTTATTTTAGGCGGAGCATTTGTAGATCTAGATAATATCATTAAAACTAGAACCGGCGTTAAAACAATCGGATTCGGCAGTGATGATAAAGAAGGTAAACAGTTACGGGATGAAACGAAAGGAGAAATTCTTTCCAGAGTCATTCCTGAAGACTTAATGAAATTCGGTTTAATTCCGGAATTCATCGGTCGTATGCCGGTAATCGCCACTCTTCAAGATTTGAGCGTAGATATGCTCAAGAGGATCTTCAAAGAACCTAAGAATTCCATTCTTCGTCAGTATACGAAAATTATGGAAATGGAAAACGTAAAACTTTCCTTCGAAGACGCAGCCGTGGATCGGATCGCGCAACTTGCGATTCAGCGGGAATCCGGCGCTCGGGGATTGCGGGCAATCGTTGAAAATCTTATGCTAGAACTTATGTATGAAATTCCTTCCCGAAAAGACGTCGAAGAAGTGATCATTACCGAGGACTCAGTGAACGGAATCAAACCTCCGGAGTTGATTCTGAAGAAAGAGCCCAAAATCGCGTAAAGAATCTTTCCAGTCCTATACAAACGATTTTTAAGTTTTCCCTATTTGGAAGAAAGTTTTCTAAACAGGGGATTACTGTCCTTTGTAAGATACCATTGCATTAAAAACCCCAAAAGAGCGATCGTTGCGGAGATTGTGCCGACCCCAGCTTCTCCGGAATAACCTAAAACTGAAACATGGGCGGCTAAGGCCCCAAGCATAATGCATGAGCCGAGGCCGGCCCCTGCCCATTGCGCTTTAGGGATGAAAATCAAAACAACCGTAAGTAATTCTAGGCTGCCGGTGAAATACCTTCCGATCGGTTCGACGCCTAATTTGGAAAACGTTGCTATCGATTTTTCGGCGCCAGAAAATTTTAATAAGAATGCCGGTATAAAGATTAAAGCGGTAAGTATCCTGAGTGTCCAATTGAGAATAGCCGTTTTCATGTCTGCTCCTATTTGACCAGAAGCTTTGTTCGTATTCGGAAACTGGCAAGGCGATTTTAAGGCGAGTTTGGGAAAGTTTCCTTTCTAAAAGCGAATTCCGAATTCGACCAATCGAAAGGATAGAGGTCCGTAAGATGTCTTTTTGCCTGCTTCCGACTCGAGCCATCTTCTAAAATCTAAAACGAGCTCCCTCGTTTCGCGGAATTTCTCTCCACATTTCAACTTTGCAATTTCCGTAAGAAGATTTGCTTTTCTCTTCCATCTAGTTCCCTTAACGGATCGCTTAAACGATAATGGACTTTCCAAACCGTGTTTAGGATATCTTTCGGAATAAGTTCTCAATCCCTTTCGATAATTTTCATCAAAAGGATGGAGATTGCAAATAGGATTACTAACGGAACGAATAGCATTAGCATCGAGATCACGTCGGGACCGGGCGATAGAATAGCTGCAGCGACCGCTAATCCGAGAATCGCCTCCCTCCAATGAGCCAACAAGAATGATGACTTCAAGATTCCGAGAGCGCTCATTAACACTAAGACTACGGGTAATTGGAAAGCTAAACCGAATATTAAATGTATGTTAAAAAAGACATCATAATATTCATCTATGGGTAGCTTTGTATCGATATCCAAGGGGCGAAACGTTACCAAGAAGAGTTTCAGAAAATTCTCGAAGGCTTGCGTCCAACAGAGCCAGACCCCTAACCAGAATAAAATCGTGGAGAAAGCGATCAGAGCCTTGCCTAGTCTCGCGGCCTTAGATTCGAGAGCCGGGGCTACAAATCCCCATAAAAAGACTAACGTAAAAGGAAAACTTAAGAGTAGGGATACCATGAAGCTCGTTCGAAGGTAGACCATAAACGGCGCCATCAGTTTGATTTGATAAAAAGTCGCCGATTCTCCCAGGACGTTTTTATAAGGGCGGGTAAAAATTTTGTGAATTTCTTCGCCGAAAAACAAGGAAGCGATAAAGAAGATCGAAAAAACCAGGATCGTTCTAAGAAGAACAAGTCGTAATTCCTCAAGGTGTTCCCCTAAGGTCATGAATTTTTCCTTATCTTGCGCGACCGCTTCCCGATCGGGGATCGGATTCGGAATTTCTGTGATTAGATCCTGAGGTTTCTTTTTTTTGGCGGGCATTCCGAGGAATCCGATTCAGTTATTGATTGGGGTCGATATCCGTAGAGGCGGTGTGTTGCGCCCCTACGGTTTTGTGCTAAGCGGACTTTTTAGACTTCTTCGTAGATTGAGCGGTCTTAGTCGGGGGCTCCTGGATTTTAGGAGCTTCGCTTTCCGTATCCCCGGAGATCGATTTGCGGAATTGGCGAATTCCATCCCCTAAATCCTTAGCGAGCGAGGGAAGTCGCTTGCCTCCAAAAAGCAGGAGTGCTAAAAACAGGATAATGAGGATTTCCGGCCAACCTAGGTTACCGATGAATGCCAGTGGTAAATACATGGATCTTCCTCCTTTGTTAGAATTTCCAGCCGGTTTTATATGTCAAATAGATAGTGGCAAGGAACCGATAATTCTATGAGAACCTATTGTGATCGAGGAGTCAGGAAATGAGAGTCGAACCGCCGGTTTTCGATGCGATTTATTCCTCTCCGCCCGTTATTCAACCGGGTTCGGAAGCGGCAAGGGAAGATGTGGATAGAAAGGAAGAGAAAACCCAAAATTCCGATTATATGTACGCGCTTTCCACCGGCAGCATTATTAACGTACAGGTATAAATGAATGGCCTTAACCAAGGAACAAAAGCAGGAATTTCAGGAGAAGCTTTCGGACTTCCGCGCGTATTTGGATGATTTGAAAAAGGAAGGAAACCTTCTTAAAGCTCAATCTCGGAAGGATCCGAAAATGGAGCCGTATTTCAATATAGCGCTTTCTTTGAATTCGATTAAGAATATCAACACCTGCCTTCTCATTAACGAAATCTCCGTGGCAATTCTGGACCTGAAGTCGGATACGTATTTGAACCAGGGTAGAAAAGAAATTTATAACGCGATCTCCTTTATGGAGAAAGTAGTCGGTTCGGATTTTGAAGGCAGTTTAGCGGAGAATAAGGATCTTCTTGTCAAAATCCCGGAATTTAATCCGCTTCAGAGACTGAATTATATTAAAGGACTTCGTCTCTCGACTAGTAAAACGATCGAAGCTTTCGGATCCAATTCAAAATGGAAATGGAGTTTTCCGGAAATTCATTTCAAAATAGCCATTCTTAGTAAGAATCTTTTTGACTACCGGGCTTTCGAGAAGGAAAGAGACTTGGAGAACCCGTACTACTATCCTCGTCAGGAACATTATAACCTGATTTTGGAACTGTGTAACTTTGCGGCTCAGGAATATCGGGCAAAGTTCGATTTATCAACGCAGGACGTAGGTGATCTTAAAAAGTCCATCGTTCTTTTGGAAGTAAACAGGAAAATTCTGCAGATAACAGGCGAAACGGAAGACCTCGGAAAGACGAAAACATTGATAGAATCGCTAAAAGAAAAAGTGGAATCTCTAGAAGCTGAGAAGGAAAAGAAGAAAAAGAAGAAATAGACCCGTCCTATTTGTTATAAAGAGTGGGAAAAAAAGGAGTAAAAACAAACCCATGGCATTGTCCGAAATCAACGACGCAACTTTTAATACTGAAATCTCCGGCGGAATGGTCCTAGTGGACTGTTGGGCCGAATGGTGTGGTCCTTGTAGAATGGTCACTCCCGTTCTCGAAGAACTTTCGAACGAACTTACCGATATTTTGAAAATTAAAAAATTGAACGTAGATGATAACCAAGATACGGCTCAAAAATTAGGAATTCAATCTTTACCGACGTTACTTTTATTTAAGGACGGAACGTTAGTTGATAAGATCATCGGGGCTCTCCCGAAGGCCCAGATCAAAAACTTTATAGAAAGGCACAAATAAAATACGCTTCTGAAGCGATCCGTCAGGAATCTTTCATGCTAAAAGAACAGTCTAGGGAATATATCGAACTTCAACGCGGAGGCTATCTCGTTGAAACGAGCGAGGGCTTTTTTCAAATCGGGTCGCCGCCCGAGACCATCAAGGACACGATGGCGGAGAAAAAAACGCCCCTCGTTTTTATTTTGCCGAACAAGTTCTTTCACGTTGAAAAGGGAATAAGCACCGCAGAGCTAGAGTTTCCTATCTATTTCAATTTCTTTCTTCGCCAAAGAAAAACCACGATCATCTGTACCGAGGAGCAACGGAAGCAGCTCATTACCGTACTTAAAGAATCTTTAATGGGTCCGGAAGAGATTAATTTAGAATCGGAATATTTGAACGGGGCCGAATCTTTCGGGTTCCCGGATATGAAAGCGGAGATGTCCTACTTTCGAAGCTATAAGGGCCTGGACGATGTGGTCGATTTTAAGGTTTTTGCGGCGGACGATATGGTCACGCTAGGCAAGGTGATCGTTCACAAGCTTCCTTCCGGAGATTTTCGAATCACGGACGGAAATAAGGAAACGGAACTGCCGGGCGAGGTCGGATTCAATATCAAATATGATATCGGAACTCGACTGAAGGAACCGTTTCAACCGCCGCTATTAGGAATTACTTGTTTAGGCCCTTCGCATGGATTTGATCCTGAAGATAATACTTCCGGTTTCATTATTTGGTTGAATCATCAAGGTATAATGGTCGATCCTCCCGTCAATTCGACCGAATGGCTGAGGAGTTCAAACGTAAATCCGAAACTGATTAATCACGTCATTCTTACGCACTGTCACGCCGATCATGACGCGGGTACGTTTCAGAAAATCTTGGAGGAAACTAAAATCACCATTCACGCAACGGCGACGGTGATGGAAAGCTTTCTCCGGAAATATTCCTCTCTTACCAAAATTCCCAAAAAGGAACTGCTGGAATTATTTAATTTTCAACCGATTATCATCGGAAGACCCTCGATGATTATGGGCGGCGAATTCAATTTTCATTATGCGCTGCATTCTATTCCTTCAGTCGGATTCGAATTCTTTTTTCAAGACCAATCCTTCGTTTATACTTCCGACCATTTGAACGAGCCTGAAATTCACGATAAAATGTATAAAGACGGTGTTCTACCCGAATCGCGTTGGAAGTTTCTGAAACAGTTCCCTTGGGATCGAAGAGTGATCTATCACGAAGCCGGAATTCCGCCATTGCATACAAGAATCAGTTACTTGGCGAGCTTGCCGTCCGAAGTTCAGGAAAAGATCACGGTTTATCATATCGCCCGAAAGGATATGCCTCCGGGAACTAAATTGAATCTCGCAAAATTCGGTATTGAAAATACTCTATACCCGGAAATCACTCCTCCTAAACATATAGAAGCATACAACCTATTGGATATCCTAAGTCAGATCGATATCTTTAGCGGTTTTGCAATCGAGAAAGCGAAGGAATTTTTACTGATCGTAAGAGAAGAAAGATACAAACGCGGAGATCATATCATTCACAAAGGCACATTAGGCGATAAATTTTATATTATCGCCTCCGGAAATGTGAAGTTCGAAGGCCTGGAGACTTCGTCCGAGCAAGTTCCCATCAAGCGGTACGGTCAATATGAATATTTCGGCGAGGCGTCTCTAGTGCTCGATTTACCTAGAGCAGCGGACGTGTATGCGGAAACCGACGTCGTCGCACTTACTATAGATAAGAACAAATTCTTACAATTTATTCGAAACACCGACCTTCGACAAAACTTAATTAGACTGAACAGTATTCGGGATAGTAACTCCTGGCAGACTCTTATAGAATCCCGCCATTTTAAGGGATTAACCAGTCATCAGGTGACTCAATTGGAAATGATCATGAGACTTTCCAAAGTGAACGCTGGTTCAGTGTTAATCGGCGAAAAATCGTTTTACCACGAAGCATATATTATTCGTGATGGAAAAGTAAGCGTTTACCAGAACGGTAAGAAACTAGCCGAATTGATCAACGGAGACTTCGTTGGTGAAATTTACGCGATTTCTAAAAAGCTGGCTGCAAATTATACGTTCACTGCCGAATCGGAAACGGAATTGTATTCGATATCTCAGAACGAACTGATTCAGTATATAAAGAGAAATCCCGGCGTTTACATGAGAATGAACACCGTCTACTAATTACGAGGAAATATTAATGGAAAGAGTCCTGCAATTTACCGAGGAACATGAAGCGTTCCGAGACATGGCACGTAAATTCTTTGAAACGGAAGTGGCGCCTCACCATCACGAATGGGAAAAAGTGGGAATGGTTCCCAAGGAACTTTGGAAAAAAGCCGGAGCAAGCGGTTTACTTTGCCCGGATGTACCGGAAGAATATGGCGGCTCCGGAGCGGATTTCTTATATAATATTGTCGTAATAGAGGAATCCTCTAAAGTCGGAAACAGCGGTTTTTTTGTGTCTTTACATAACGACGTAATCGCTCCCTACATTTCCGCGTACGGGAACGATGAGCAAAAGAAACGCTGGCTTCCGGGTTGCTGCTCCGGGGACAGCATTCTCGCCGTCGCTATGACCGAACCCGGTTCCGGATCGGATTTAAAAAGCATTCGAACTAGCGCAGTCGATAAGGGTGACCATTATTTAGTGAACGGTCAAAAAACGTTTATTTCGAACGGACAATTGGCAAATTTAGTAATTACCGCCGTAAAACATGAAAACGGAACGATTTCACTTGTTATGGTAGAAGAAGGAATGAAAGGTTTTGAGAGAGGCCGAAATCTCGAAAAAATCGGACTCAAAGCCCAGGATACTTCGGAGCTCTATTTTAATGACGTAAAAGTTCCAAAAGAAAACGTTATCGGAAAAGACGGACAAGGGTTTCGTTATTTAATGATGAAACTTGCTCAGGAACGTTTAGTTCTAGCTGTTGCTGCAGTCGAGGCCACCGCGTTAGTTCATAAGATGACCTTGAAATATATCAAGGAACGTATGGCATTCGGAAAGAAGATCGGAACCTTCCAGCATATCAAATTTCAGATGGCTGAAATGGCCACCGAACTTGAAATGTGCCGTACGTTCATAGACAAAGTCGTGACCGAACACATGAAAGGAAATAAATTGACCGTAGAGGCTTCTATGGCCAAATATTATTCCACTGAGATGCAAAAGCGTCATACTGACCAATGCCTCCAATTCTTCGGAGGATACGGTTACATGATGGAATATCCTATTGCCAGAGCCTACTTAGACGCAAGAATCCAAACGATTTATGCAGGCACGACCGAGATTATGAAAGAAATTATTGGCAGTAGCCTGGGTCTCTGAAAGAATCTGGACTTTGCCGTCGTCCTACATTAATATGGACGAGATGGTTTCTGTTAAGAGAATTCTTAAGCGGTGTATTTATTGCATCGCCTTTATTATTTTAGGCGTTTCCGCATATGTAGTTCCGACCTCCTCCGTTCACGCACAAATTACCTGTACTCCTCCGCTTACGGGTAATAACGTGTGTACTATAATTCCGGCGAATATCCAGGCGGATTTTAACGGCTTACAGCAAGCCATACAAACTCAGTACCTAAACGAAATCACTAAGTCGATGGCCAATGCGGCAGTATTGAGTAATATTAACGCTTCCATGATGGGACCTGGAACGATCAATCGGTTTCAAATCGGTGCAGGAGTCTCTGCCGGCGGCGTTAAAAATAGCGATATTACGGTTTCTTATAATGGGACGACGCTTCCTGCCATGCCTAACGTAGGAGCTTCCATCAATCCCTCTCTCATGATGGGCGTAAATTTGGGTTGGCTATTAGGTAAAGGGCCGTCCGACCAACCGGATAAATCCGCAACGGTTCCGGAATCTCAGAGATCTTTTCTGCACAGATTGAATTTCTATGTTCATGGTTTTCACGGAAATATCGGATCGGGCGATTTAAAATCCCTGACTCATCAAGCTTCCAACGGTCTGCATTTGGATGGAAGCGCGAATTCCTTCGGCGCAACATTGCGATTTCAACTCGCGCGGGAAAGATACACGCGCCTTGACTTCTTCGGTTTTACCGGTCTTAGCTTAGGAGTGGGCTTTCACCGACAAGATGAAGGCATTAATATAGTCTATGCTCCGGGAATCAATTCTGCAGCAAAGGTAAATTTCGGTTCCGCTTCGGGACGTTGGGATGAAACCGTTACCTTTGCGTATCGAAATAAAGTGCAATCTGTTCCGGTGGATTTAAGGACCGGCGTCCGACTCTTTTATTTTTTAACCATCTTCGCGGGCGGTGGAATCAGTAATAATACCGGATACGCGAAAGTTAATTTGGATATTAACGGTCCTTTATATTTAGCGGCAAATATACCGTCGTCATCCGGATTGCCCGCTGCGGTAATTCAGCAGTTAAACGGCGGAGCAAGTGGAACTTTAAGAGTTCATACCGGAGGTTCCGCCTATGTCAAAACCCAAACCAGCTATGTTTTAGGCGGATTCGAAATTAATTTACTGACGTTTAAAGTTCTCGCCGAGGCAATGATGACGACTGATAAGATATACTCGGCAAACCTAGGAATCAAGTTTGCCCTCTAAATAAAGCGAAGATTGGCGACTTGAGCTGAATTAATATCTCGATTGCTTAAATAGATTTCTCAAAATAAGAAGAATTTCTTCTTTTTATGAATAGAACTGATATACTTAGGCATGAGTCTTGCAGAATATAAACGGGGAAGCAGAACGACTATGCAATCTTATATGTTTTGTATAAGAATTCAGCAGTCCGCCCTCAGAGGTGAATAATGATCCATACACCAGAAAAACCGCTTCACCTTTCCTGCATCCCGAGAGGCGAGTCATACGCTTTGAAGGTCAATATTTCCAGAAACGAAATAGGGATCATCTATCGGGTCACTGCAGTTTTATATGTGCACGGATGGAATATCGAGGAAGCGATTGCGGAAACTTCCATGGACGGTTATATTCAGGATATTTTCATCATTCGTAGGATAGACGGCGAAGCGATGACGGATGAACATCTGAATTCGATTCATTTGGATTTAAAGGAACTCTTTTACGGAGGAGTTTCCGTGATGAATTACCTGGCTAAATATCCGGAGAAAATAGAAGGCTTACGTACAAAATTAGAACAGATTCCTGAGATATTTCTTTTTAATTCTGAAATCAGCGATTCGACCGTAATGGACTTAAGAATGGAAGATCGGCTGGGGATTCTTTTCGAAATATCCCAAATTCTTTTTCTTTTCGGAATCGATATCCTTTCCTTTAAAGCGGTGACGGATTCCGGACAGGTTAGGGATACTTTTTTGCTTCGCCTAGAGAGCGGCGCAAAGCTGGATGAGAAATTACACTTTAATAAACTGAAAGACGCGCTGCTATCCGTTCTCTAATTATTTGTTCGAAGGACCGATTTCAATCTTCGGCGAAGCCCTTTCGATCGTTCTTCTTTTTCGATTTCTACGCTTGATGCTTTCTAGGCTGACGTAAAAACCAGAAGAGAATCAAAAAAACGGCGCTCAATACCGCCGAGACCAGAAAGGAAATCTGAGGGCCTCTCTGTGAATAAACAAGACTAAACGCGATGGGAGAAATCCCCCTTCCTAACGAGCCTAGACTTCGTAATAGGCCTATGTTTTTCCCCTGATCTTGCGGCGGAGAAAATAAGGAAACCATTGCCGATATCGACGGATTCAAGAACGCGCTTCCCATCGCTAAAAACGTGAGAGCGAGAAACAATTGAATATTAGAATTAGTGAAGGAAAGGAGTAAAAATCCGAAGGTGAGTAAGATGCCGGCAAAGAGTCCGATTTGCTTTTCAGGAATTTTTCCGCTGATTCTTCGGATGATTCCTCCCTGGACGACCACGATGATCAGCCCGATATAAACGAAAGTATAGCCGATCTGGATGGGCTTGAAATTCAGGAATTGATCCAAATAAAAGTTTAGCGAGAATTCAAAGCCTGAAAAGAAAAATAAGAAGAGAAAATTCATGAGGCTTAAAAAGAGTACTTCTCTCGAACCTATATCTAAAACTCCTAATATAGGATGAAGTCGTCCCTCAGGTTTTCGCCTTAAAGAAATCGGAAGAGTTTCCCGGAATCTAAACAATACGAACAGTAGGTTTACAAGTGCGGCGGCGCTCGCCGCCAAAGCGACCGATGGAAATACGGTCATTTTAGACCAAGGGAGAAACGGTAATAGGTTGGACGGATCCGTGTGAGCTAAGATCCCTCCGATAGACGGGCCGGCAATGAACCCGAGACCGATCCCGGCTCCGATCATTCCCATTCCTTTAGCTCTATCTTTTTCTTCGGTCGAATCCGCCATGGCCGCTGTTGCGACGGAAATATTTCCGCCCATTAAGCCGGTAAGTATTCTAGACAATACAAAGAGAGAAAAACTGCCCGATGCGAGCCAGACCAAGTAACCTAGAAAACTGCCTGTGCAAGTAAAAACAAGGACCGGCCTTCGGCCGGTCCGATCGGATAACTTTCCCCAAATGGGCGAAAATAAAAATTGGAGAACGGAATACAGACTCGCGACGATTCCGCCAAAGAGAGCCACGAAAAGTTTCCAATCTCCGCCCGAGTTAACGAGCAAGCGTGAGGTCCAACCCGCCAGAAGATCAAGAACCGGGTCGCCTGCCTGAGCTAGAAAATGATTTAGAGTCTCCGGGAAGATAGGAAAGATGAGGGAGAACCCCATCATATCGATAAAGACTGTAAGAACTAAAATGAAAGATTGCTTCCTCATGGGCGGACGTGGCTCTTCTTAGGTTACTGACAAGAGGATGGATCCTCTTATTTTTATTGCCTAGTATTTGAGCTGAGTCTTCTTTGTCCCGAATTTTTCTCCGCCCAGGAGGAACTATACGTTTACCGTTTTTTTGTTAATTTGCTAAGTTCGTCGATCGCCGATTTTGCTTTGGCTTTTAAATCTTCCGGAAGCAAATCGTTTACCTGCAGGGAAATTTTTTCAAAGTTTTCCTTTAGCTGCTGGTAAATCTCTTTCGTTTCGGCGTTCGCATTTTGCAGTTTTGATTGGGCGTCGAAAACGGTTTTTTGGACCAGATCTCTAAATCGATTCGCTTGCTCGGATTGGTCCTGAGAGCCTTTCGAACGCAGTTCTTCGTAAAGCTTTTCTAGATCGGCGAGGGATTGCTTTAGCTTGCTCTCACCCGACTGGAAAGCGGCAATTCCTGCGTTCAAGATATCCATTAAAATCTTTTCCATCGAAAACCCTCCAACGTAGGGGTCCAATGATAGAAATCGAATCTTATTTCTTCAAGCTAAATCGAAAAAAGGGTAAATTTGGATTATCTGTCAGCCCCTCTTATTAGGATGGATTTTCCAACATTTTACGAATTTGATCCCGAATTTTAGCGGCAGTTTCGTAATCTTCCGCCTTCAATGCGTTATCCAGAGAATCCTGTAAAATTTCGAGCTGCGATTTCGGAAGCTGAGAAATCTTTTCCTTACCGATCGTTTCACCGGGGATCTCGTCGTCTTTCATAACGATTCCCGCTTCTTCGATGACTTTCTTCGCGAGGTAGATAGGAGCGCTTGCACGGAGAGCAAGCGCTATCGAATCGCTAGGCCTCGCATCCAATACGATCAACTCTTCGTCTTTCCGCAAAGTAATCTTAGCGTAGAACGTATTATCGATAATTTCCTCTATGGCGATCTTAACTATCTGTACGCCGAGCGTCGTGAGTAAAATCGTCATTAAATCGTGAGTCATTGGTCGGGGAGGTTTGGTCCCTTCTAAAACGGAAGTGATCGAATGCGTTTCAAGGGGGCCGATGAAAATAGGTACGACCCTTTGATCGGAGTCGTCTTTTGCTTTCAGGAATACCGCGAATCCGACGTTGGTTAGGGAAATATTGTAAATGTTCGCTTCTATTAAATCCATTCCTAATATTAGACCCTATCTTTCGATTTCCGAAATGTCAAGCCTTCTAAACTGACAATTCAGGTCGAGTCTAATCCGCGAATCCAGGAATCAATTTCCGCACACATTTCTCGGACTACGGGCATATGGAAAACGATTCCCAAATGACCTTGTTCATACGAGAGAATTCGGTTTTTTTCATGAGGCAACGCGTCGAGATCCGCTTTGATCGTTTCGCTCGGAACTACTTTGTCCAGAGAACCTAGAATGGAGAGTAGAGGAATACTTAAATTCTTTTGCAGGGCGGTGTAGTCCAAATTTCCGTCGTAAGATAGAAAGGAATGGTCCTGGCTGAGTTGAGAACGAAGAAATTGTAAAACGACTTTGGTTGATTCTTCACAGAAAATATCTTCGATCAGAAAATACCATTCCGGAGGAGAAATTTGTCGGTAGCCTACGAAATCCCTGAGATTTACCACTTTCGTATGTAGATCGAAGGAAACTGCTCGAAGAGAAGAGTGCAATCCCAACAGAAATTTAAAGAATTTGTTTAGATCGACCGTAGGAAGAGTCGTTTGCAGGGAAAAGGAAGTCAGGTCAAAAAGAAAATCGGAGATCGACTTGGATGGGACAAGCTTCAAACCCATTTTTAGAACATCCAAGCCGGGAATTTGGGCTTGGAGTCGAATGAAATTCGGAGAGGTAATCGATACGATTCCCGCAATTGCATCTTCCGGCCTTGGCAGAGGAACGATGGGATTGCGCTTTTTTTTGACGATCTCTTCGTACGCGGCGGAGTAGAATCGAGGAATCATCCCGCCCATACTATGACCTAAAACGACGGTTTGTTCATTCGGAAAATTCTCCGTCAGCCAATTTAAAACGGCAGGAAAATCCTCTTGGATAAAATCATCGACTGTCCAGCCTTCTCGAATTCCGAACGGCGGGAGCGTTCTACGCGATCGTCCTCGCATATCCATGGAAAAAACGCGGTATCCATGTTTGAGAGATAATTCTCTGGCTACCTTATCCATGACCGAACGACGACAGAAAAATCCCGGAATCAAGAGTAGGTTTTTTCCGGTTTCATTTCTGTCTTTCGGTTCGAATCTCTTTAAACTGACGGAGAAGCCGTCTCCCGACGGGATGATATAACTCGCGTCTAGGCGATAGGATCTTTGGTATGTGTGGGAATCGAATATGATGGTAGTTACTGGATCATTCTGTCCGTATCCGCGAGTATAAAAAAGATTTTTGGCGCGAGAATTTAGATCCGATTTTTCAATATTCTTTCGAGCATAGTAAGGGTCTCCTTTCGGACCCATTTCCCTGGAGATTACGAAATCCACCACGTCATACAGACAATAGAGTTGCTGGCGAACTTCTTCTTCCTGCTCCTCCGTCATATTGTCCCGACGAATTCCCCAAAGCATACCGATCGGAAATCCCTTCACAAATAACGGGATGCCAGCAGCATAATTCATGGTCTCTGTAAGAAGCTTTTTTAGATTCGGGTGGATTCGTACGTCTTGTAAATTATGAAAGTATACTTCCGGTCTGGCTTTCTTTTCCACGGAAAGAATCGCTTCCCTAAGATAACGCGCGGAAATATTTGCCGGATCCTGAATCGAAATCGGAATCGTATTTCGTATAAACTCGTCGATGCTTTGAAGACCGACTCGGTTGGCGACTTCCTTCATTTTAAAATGAGTTGCGGAAGCGACGATCTTAAGATTTTTTCCCTGAATGGATTCGAAAATCGAATATTGAAATACGGGTTTGCCGTTCGGCAAGGTCATCGCGACCATTTTATTTACAAAGGAATTCCAAACTTTCTGTAAAAAAACACTCGTGGGTTCGGATACCGGAAAGATATAAATATCATCCGGACTGACAACGTAAGTGCTGCCTTTCCGACGAGGCTTGGGGCTGACCTTTCGGGCGGTGGTCTGGTCCATAAGGCTAATTTTTTAATTCAGGTCTTTTCAATGCAATCTGGATTCAAATCCTCGACTAACCCTTTTGGGGGATATTTCTAAAACCTCCTTATTGGAAAAAAGAAATTTCTTTCTCGCCGAAATCGAACGATTCGCGGACTTGCCTGCAACCCGGAGATTTGAGCTGCCGCTTCGAAACTGATGAGGCTATAAAGAATTGTGTGGGCTTAAGAAGGACTTGCCGTTACGCAGTCGTCCATCCCTGGCCGACTCGGCTCCACGGCGTCTTTTTCGCGCCTTCGTCCATCCTGAACTCAGGTCGCATTTGCGACGCTCCCTATGGGTCGCTGCAAATGCTTTCGCTCAAAAGCTTCAAGTCCTTCAAATGGATTTAGTAATCAGAAATTGTCTGGGCCCAGAAGGACTTGAACCTTCGACCCGCAGATTATGAGTCTGCCGCTCTAACCAACTGAGCTATAGGCCCGACCGCTCCAGTTTTTCCGAGAGCCGGACCGCATCAAGCCCATTTCATGGTTTCCAATCCTTAGATTGGATTCTGGTTTTTCGTTTCTAAATACCGGCTGGGAATGGAAAACCAGTCCTCTAAGTCCTTACGTTCCCGGTAAAAAGCGACGTAGACAGTGTAGGCGAGTTCACCTTTTCGAATCAAAAAAAAATACAGCCTTAGAGGATTTCCACCCGAAAGATCCTCCTTTGTCCAACGCAAGATTTCAGCGCCACTACTGGAAAATGTTTCAGGCTCTTTTCCGGGAAAAACGGCTCGAACAGAATCTTTTGCGACGTCCGCTTCTCCCACACGATCTAATTTTCTCCATACCAGAATCCAGGGTCGGTCCTTTAACGGAATCGCTCTCCATCGTTTACGGGATTCGGTTCGGACTAAAGCCTTCTCAGGAAAGGAAATCGTCAGAAAATTTTCCCGGAAAATTTCTCCCGGCTGAAAAACTTTTTGATCCGGATCTAGGGGAACGGCGAACGATACGTTTTGCGAAGATGAAAATATTATCAAAAATAAAAGGACTCGGAAACATTTTTTCAAAGTAAAATTTCCTCGAGGATGAGTTCCTTATATTCTTTCAACTGGAAGACCGGAATCGAATGTTTTTCTTTCCGATCGGTTAAAGTATCTTCGCCTTTCTTTTTGAAACGGCGGATGACTTTGTTTTCAAAAACGAAAACGCCTAAATAATCCCCCGTGACTTCGTATGGGGCGCCGCCGGAAAGCCGAGAAGCGTATTTTCGCAGTCTCCGGTCGAATTTATTTTCGCGATACTTAAAATAGAAAGTATGTCCGTTCCAGTCGTAGAAGACCGCATAGTTTCCCGCTAAACCTTGAAAGAAAAGTTTCAACTTTTCAGGAAAGTTCGGAGAAGAATCGCTCAAACTTTCCTTCATATCAAGAGATCGAGGTTCATCGAGAGAGATCGTTCCCCGATATGTATTGCCGGCCGGCTCTGAGGCTATGCGGAAGGTGAATGCTAGTGCGATTACAAGGAATATCGCGATCGTCCGAATTCCGCGATGCGTAGCCATAATTAAGGATCCTCTAATTCTTCCGACTCCTCATCGGCAAAAGGAACGACTTTCTTATCGGGTTTCGAAGCTTTAGAAGATTTGTTTCCTTCCATTTTCGAAGCATCTTCCTTAGCTTTAGAATCCGTTTTCAAAGATTCGGTTTTAGGTTTTGTCGTTGCATCTCCCGACTTTGCAGGTGGGACGAAATCCGGAGAAATCTTTTTACGAAGCTGATCCAAGGCGGCCTGAGCTGCCCTTTTTACTTTTTCGCTCGGATCCCTTTGCGCTTTGTATTCCAAAATTTCTATGACTGCCGGGTCTTCCGTTTCCGCCAGGTGTTTGATCGCTCTTAATCGAACGACTGCATCATCGTCTCTTGCGAAAGAATAAAGCTCTTCGATGATATCTTTATCGCCTAACGAAACTAAGGCGGTGATCGTATGAATCTTTAATGCTTGGTAGTCCTGAATATCGTTTTTGGATTTTAAATTCCGAATTTTATTGAGTAATTCCGTCATCGGAGCGATTGCGGCGGTCGATTTCATCTTACCTAAGGCATTCACGCAATAGGCGCGTAAAGTGATCGGTTCTTTGTCGTCCTTGAAGGTCGTAATCAGGAGGTTCTCGACGGATTTATTCTTTACTTTACCGAAATATAATGCAGTTTGAGCTCTCAATTCCGGATCGTTGAATTTCTCCTGAAATCTCGCTTCTAAAACGCGAAATGCCTCGTCCGCTTCCGGGAATTCGGCCAAAGCATCGATTAAAGAAACGGTAAGATTCGAATTTTTCGTAAAATCCTGAGCCTTGAGCAGATCGGTTAACGAGGGGATTGCGGATTTGAACTTTAGTTTTTTGACCGCATAGACGGCTTCTTTCTGGACGTCGGGTTGTTCGTATTGAACGAGTGCGACGATCTTATCCTCGAATTTACTTAGACCCAAAATGCTCGAGATTCTTAAGGCATAGATACGCATCGACCAATCCGGATCTTTTGCCAGAATAATTCCGACTTGGTCGTAAAGTTCGCCGGATTCATCCTTCGGAAAATCTTCAAGCTCTCTTAGCGCGCCTGCACGCTCTTTCGTGGTTCCGTACTTCAGAATTTGCAGGAGTACTTCTTTCTTCTTTCGAATTTGTTCCGCCGTATATTTCGGCTTCGTCGGTTCCTTCGGCCCGGCTTCCATTTGAGAGGAGCTAAGTAATACGGTCGCAAATAGCGTTATAAGGGCACGCTTCCAGAAATGAATACGGATGATTCCGAGTTGAAGGGGAGGTATATTAGTCTCCTGTTTGCTGGAGTTTTCGATTTTCTTCTTCAAGTTCCTTGATTCTGCGGTTGAGTTCATTGACTAGGTGTTGGTTCTCCAAGTTCTGATGGAACTTTTCTATCAGGGACCGTATATCCCGGCTAAGGTCTTCAATATTCCAGGGCTTTTCGACATAACGACTAAGTCCTCCGAAATTAATGGCATGAATGGCCGAATCTAGACCGGCTTGACCGGTCAGTAAAATCTTAATCGAATCCGGAGACTGCTTATGAACGGCCTCCAGAAAGTCGGCGCCCTTCATTCCCGGCATCACTTGGTCGGTGATGATTACTTCAATGACGAAGCCGGAATTTTGGATTTCCTCCAAAAGGGAAAGTGCTTCCTCTGCGCTCCTTGCCGTTTCGATTTCATGAGTCTTACCGAACTCGTTATGGAGCTGCTCTTGGAGTGTTTCCAGAACCGATACTTCATCATCGACACAAATAATATAACCTTTATTCATAATCCTAGACCCAAAGGACGGTTCAATTTCCTGGAACTATAGAATTTTGGAGACTATTCTAAGAATGTCAATAAGAAGAATTTATAAAGAGGCTGACGAGACTGCTGCAGTCTGGGATTTTACTCAAGAATTCGACTTTCTCTCATTAAGATAGAACGAATTCTCGGAGGAAATTCGCTTAGAGACGCGCTGGCGTTTCTCCAAAAACTTCCGGTTTGGGGAAATTCGGAAGAAATTTCCGATAACGAATTCTTCCAGTCCCAGGAAATGGAAATATCTTTCGGCAGTTCTTCTAATAAAGTCAAAGGACTCCATTGTTTCCAGATATCAAGTACACTCGTTCTTCGTATCCAACGCGCATTTGGAGAATACCGTTCAAAAAAGAGACTCTTCTTCCGAGTTAGAAAGAGACGATCGTATCTTTCATAACCGCTTCCCCTACAATGCGTTTTTCCTCCCGTCCGGGAAAAATCAAAACCTTTAACGATGCAGGATTCAAATCCTAACGCCTCCAAGACAGAAACTGCCATTCCAGCTATATTGAGAGTGGGATTTTCCAGTATCGGCGCCTCCGGAAAAAAAGACATACGAGCCAGTTGGTCGAGAGGGTGGGTAGAAACGTATAAAATCTTGGGGTTGGGAAGATCGAAGACTCTTGTCGATCCACCGAACCAGGTAATGATAGGAAGATGATTCGGAGTATTTTCCGGAAAATGGAATCCCGTTCCTCGTCCGCTGTCTATAGATAGAATGGCGTCCGGCAGAATATTACATTGAAGCAGGAAGCCTAAGCTTGTATCCGAGGCAAGCATATAGACTTTGGTCCGGTTTTTTTCTAACCAATCTTTCTCAAATTCCAGATTTGGAGAAGCCCCGATAAAGCATCCGACTTGATTTTTACGAATCGGAAGTTTTTTGCCAATGATTCGAAATGAGAACGGGTTTTCTTGGAATCGTTTTGCATGACGAAAGAAATTATGTATCCAGAGTCTCTCATACGTATCTTTTGCGATTTGGTTTTGGTCTAGAACTCTCACATTTTGCAGAAACGAGAGAATCTCCTGCGATATTTCCGGAAACTTTCGGGCATATGTCGGATGTAGAAACACCTTGATAGAACGGATTCCTTGCGGAATCCAACTAGAGGCGGGGAGCTTTCGAAATTGATTCCAATCATACAAGATTGGAATCGAACCGATTTCTAGACGTACGAATTCACCTACGAGAGACTCAAACTCTGCAAAGGGCTCCAAGCATAGAATCCGGGTATTCATTCCGGCGGTTTTCAAATACGCAGAAATGTGATAAGCACAGCCGATTCCTACGAATAGAATGAGCTCAGTATCCGATATACTCCGAGGAGCTGTGGAGGCAATTCGCTCGCCTTCCTTACGCGGGTCTTTTTGGGAGTGTAGGTGGAAGGAGGACGACTCCTCCTTTAGATTCGGTTCGCCGTCAGGCTGGCGGACCAGGCGAAAAATGGGTTACTCTTCCTCTTCTTCGACGGTTTCTTCCTCTTCTTCCTCATCCTCGTCGGTTTCTTCTTCATCCTCTTCTTCCTCGTCGTCATCATCATCGTCGTAGGATTCTTCGCCTTCTTCACCGTCTTCCATATCCATCAGCGGTTTTGGCGTTTCTTCGGGGATAAAGTCTTCTTCGGTATCTTCTTCCGCTATTGGAGCTTGAGGAGCCTCGAAAAGACCGTTAAATTTGGAATAAGCAGGATCAGTGATACGAGCGTCTTGCTCGATTGCGGCTCTTTCTTCTTTAGTAACGTATTTGTATTGAACTTCTTCGTTAGCGAGTGCAAACATGGCTTGCACGGCAAGTTTTCGACCCTTGATTTTCTTGGGTAGGTCCAGACGATCGATCCTATCCAGAATTTGAAAACCAGCCACGGCTCTTTCGTACTTGTTTTTCTTGGCTAATTCGATAAGAGTAACAATATCAAACTCAGAATTCTGGTGTTGGGTCATTTTTTGTTCCTGAAAAAGGATAGGAGCCTTAGATTTTACCATCGTCCGCCGTTTAGGCGACCTGTCAACAACCTTATGTCTTCGTTTATTCCTTGAATTTCCGGGGGAATCCACAAATTTGGTAATCGCCAATGGATTCTCAGGCAAACCCCGATTCCAGGCTTAATTTCTCTCGCTTTACAGCAGGGATTTTCTTCCGCCTTTCTTTCCTACTCTTTTTGGTCGGTAGTGCGACCTGTGCCCCCTCCGAACAATCCAATCTAGGCGTGCAGTCCTTCGAAGGTTTAACGTTAGACGGACAGACAATTCGCTTATCGGATATTCAAGCCGAGCGAATCGCTTTGAACGTTTACGGTCCGAACTGCGTACCTTGCATTAAAGAGGTTCCCGTTTTGAATTATTTGTATAAGGACCTAGCATCGAATCCTAAAATCAAGTTGTACATGGTCGTAGATCCGACCGTGTTTGTGGACTCTCCGGAGAAAATGACGGAAGAGCAAATCATAAAGGAAGCGAATATTCAAATGAGGGAAGAGATCCGTAAATACGGCATAAAGCTTCCGGTTTTGATTATGAAAAAGCCTTTCCGAATTTCTAGAAACGATGGATTGGTAACGGGAACTCCCGAAACCTTATTATTCAAAACTAAACCGCTCGTACTATATTATAATTTTATCGGGCCAATCAGTGAAGAATCGGACATACTTGCGATACCGAAAGATAGAAAGGTAATTTTCTTTAAGCGAATGGCGGGATCAGTATGAGATGTTTGATCGTACGATTCAAGGACTGTGAAGGACCAGGAACCCTCTTGGATTCCTTAAAGGCTCGTAATTATAGGATAACGTATCATAACGCGTACGATTCCAATATTCGAATTCTGCCGGATGCGCACCAGGTTTTTGATTTAGTTGTATTACTCGGTGGACCGCAAACGGTACACGATCCGGCTCAATCGGATTTCTTTAGACCTTGGCTGGATTTTGCCTATAACCTGACTCAAATGGAATCCCGAAAAGTCATCGGAATTTGTCTTGGATCTCAGATCCTGGCGAAAGCCTTAGGTGCAAAGGTATCTGTCGGAACAAAGGGACCGGAAGTCGGGTTTTCGGATCTAAAAATCGTAAATCCATCGCATCCTGCGCTCGCTAGACTTGCAGGAAAATTCATGATTCCGGCATTTCACTTACACGAAGATGTATTCGAATTGCCGAACGGTTCGGAACTGCTTCTGGAAGGAACAATGTATCAGAATCAAATGTTCGCCTGGAAGAATCGGGTATTCGGAATCCAATGCCATTTAGAAGTGACTGCTCCCATGCTGGAAATTTGGAAAATGGTGCACAGTGAATTCATACAAAAAGCAGGCTGGATTCCTGGACCGGAAACGGGCCAAATTAGGTCTCAAATGGAAGAGGCTGGGCGTGCGCTTTTTGAAGGAATCTTGGATATTTAGAATGTTCCAGCTCCGAAGGAACGGCAAGGTCATTCGGAGAAATTTGCAATACTCTTATAAGAATCGAAACGAAAAAACGGTGCGTACATGATACAGAAAGTTCTAAAGGTTCTCTTTGGAAGCAAATACGAGAGAGATCTAAAACGACTTATTCCGATCGTTCAGAAAATCAACGAATGGGAAGAGTCGATTCATTCTTTCAGCGATTCCGAACTGTCTGCCCAAACCCAAAAGTTTCGGGAGCGTCTATCTCAAGGAGAAACATTAGACGACCTTCTGCCGGAAGCGTTCGCCACTGTTCGGGAGACTTCCTTGCGCAAACTCGGCATGAGACATTTCGACGTCCAGATGATGGGGGGAATTGCCCTCCATTGGGGAAATATCGCCGAAATGAAAACCGGGGAAGGAAAAACTCTTACTTCGACGCTCGCCGTTTACTTAAATGCCCTCGCCGGGAACGGGGTTCATGTCGTTACGGTAAACGATTACTTAGCGAGACGGGATGCCATGTGGATGAAACCTATTTATGACTTTCTAGAGCTGAAAGTCGGGATCATTCAGCATGATATGGATCATGATGACAGGCAGAAAGCGTATGCAGCCGATATCACGTACGGAACGAATAACGAATACGGGTTCGATTATCTACGGGACAATATGGTGACTCATATCGATCATAAAGTTCAAAGAGGACACTTCTTTGCGATCGTGGACGAGGTTGACTCGATTTTGATCGACGAAGCTAGAACGCCTTTGATAATTTCGGGTCCCTCGGACGAATCAACGGACAAGTATCTTCGCATAGATAAAATCATCCCCAAGCTGATCGAAGGGGAAGACTATGAGAAGGATGAGAAAGCAAAAAACACTCTTTTAACGGAGAAGGGAGTCGCCCATGTCGAGCAGATTCTTGGAATCGAAAACCTATATGCTCCGCAAAACGTAGACCTAGTACATCACGTTCATCAGGCTCTAAAGGCCCATAAGATTTTCCAAAGAGATGTGGATTATGTGGTTCAAAGCGGCGAAGTGATTATCGTGGACGAGTTTACGGGTCGTCTCATGGCGGGTAGACGTTACTCCGACGGTCTTCACCAAGCGTTGGAAGCTAAGGAAGGCGTTCCTATCGCTCGGGAATCCCAGACTTTGGCGAGCATCACATTCCAAAATTATTTTCGATTGTACGAAAAACTTTCCGGTATGACCGGAACGGCAGATACGGAAGCGGAAGAATTTCATAAGATTTATAATCTCGACGTAATCGTAATTCCGCCTAACGTTACCGTTCAGAGAAAGGACTTTGCAGACCGGGTCTATAGAACGGAAAAAGAAAAATTCACCGCTATCCTGAGCGAAATCAAGGAATGTCAATCCAGAAAGCAGCCGGTTCTGGTCGGAACCATTTCCATCGAAAAATCCGAAGTGCTTTCTCGTCTTCTGACTCAGTCCGGAATTACGCATAACGTTTTAAACGCGAAGTTCCATGAAAAGGAAGCCGAGATCATCGCAAATGCTGGAAAACCGGGAGCGGTCACGATCGCCACGAATATGGCCGGTCGAGGCACCGACATCGTCTTAGGCGGGGCACAGCTCTTTAAGGAAAATTTAGAGACTTGGAGCGATAGTGATCCCGTAATCACCGAATTTCGGGAAGCCACTCTGCGCGCCAATTTCGAAAAAGCGGAAGCTTTACTGAGTAAACTGGATTCGCAAAATAAGAAAAACAGGGCCAACGAAATTCTAACCTCCGCAAAAATCTGGAAAAAGAATCATGACGAAGTTCTCGAAGCAGGTGGATTACATATTCTAGGAACCGAAAGACACGAGGCTCGTAGGATCGATAATCAGCTGCGCGGGCGCTCGGGAAGACAAGGAGATCCAGGTTCGAGCCGTTTCTACCTTTCTCTCCAAGATGATTTAATGCGAATTTTCGGTTCGGATCGTATTTCGGGTATTATGGAACGCCTGAAAATGCCCGAAGGCCAAGAAATCGAGCATACCATGGTTTCCAACGCGATTGCTAGGGCCCAAAAACGGGTAGAAGGGCATAACTTCGATATTCGTAAGCATCTTCTAGAATACGATGATGTGATGAATCGCCAAAGGATCGTTATCTATAAAATGCGAAACGAGGTTTTGGACGGAGGCGATGTTACCGGATTGGTGAAAGGGTTCCTGGATGAAATCATTGAATCCCAGATCATCGTGACTTGCGAAGGTGGAAATCCCGAAGGCTGGGAATGGGAGACATTAAAGGAATGGTTTCTCGGCTTAGGACTCCCTTGGGAAATCGACGTAGATTCGGTTAAAAAATCCAAAAATGCGCAATTATTCCTATTCGATTCTTTGAACGAGATTGCTCAAAAATTTTACCAAGACAAAGCGGATCGAATCGGAGGCGAAGTCTGGAAAGTTTTGGAAAGGAATATCTTTCTAGATATATTGGATCATCGCTGGAAAGAGCATCTATATGCGATGGACCACCTTCGAGAAGGTATTTGGACCGTCGGTTACGGAGAAAAAAATCCTCTAGTCGAATACAAACTACAGGGATTCCGGCTTTTCGATCAAGCTATCGAAAACATGAAATATGAGATCGTCAGCTTCCTAATTCGCGTGGAAGTTACCGAGAAGACGCAACTCCCTGAAGAGAAGAAAGAATATCGGAAAGTCGGAGAAGAGTTAACCGGCGGCTTCCAGGAATTACAGGGTAATAAACCTAAAAGATCAAATTCTTCTGCGGAGCCTTTACCTGTAGCATCGGGCGGAGGAAGTTCGGAGCGTAAAACAAGTAGGAGGAAACGAAAATGAAACAAAAAAGGTTTATCATTCTCTCACTTTTACTGCTCGTCGATTGCGTTTTTTTACGACCGACAGGCAGAGAAGCGAGAACACCCCGGCAATTGTACGACGAATGTATGACAACATTTTCGGATGACAATAAGTGTAAGGAGTTCGTCCTAAAATCGATTCCGGATGCCGATGTGAGCGTTCTAGGAGTTGCACCAACGGAATTATCGGCGGAGGAAAAATCGAAGCTTCGAATTCGCTCCGAACTCATTCACTCTCTTCTCTACCAAAATCAGTTATATGTGAAGAATCAAATAGGTGATCCGGACGAGAAGATGACCATAAATAATTGGGCTCCGGGAATGGAAGAATGGGTATACACTCGACCGATTTGCAAGTATGCAGACGGCTCCAGGCCGGATAAGGAAATTCGGATCCGCTTCCAGCGTGGAGCGGTGGTAAAGGTTTTGCACACACCACCTGATCCGATTCGATAAACTAAATGGGTTAAAATAAAGGTTTGGTTCGATGTAAAAATCGGTCTTTTGGGGAAGAGAGACTCCATTCGTAAGGAGATCATAATTATTTAGATTGAAAATACTTGACTAATAAGCGACCCATAATTTCCTGACATCATAGTGCGACGCTTCTTTTACAGTATTCTAGTCGTCTTGCAGGTCGTTCTAGTACTATTCTCCTCATCGATCGACATCATCGATCAACCGGACACGGGGAAGTCATTTAGCGTTTTCTCTAAAAAGGGAGACCTGGTCTCGTTTATCGAATCGGATTTAACCGATTCTGAGCCCTTATTCTTTGCACCGGCACGCGAAAGAGACAGTCGGCCGGTAGAATTCATCGCAAATAGCCCGTCTTATTATCCATGGACTCCTTCCGTTTTCTTTTCAGGTAATATTTTATTTAGAGAGGAAACCTGGTCCAAGCTCTTTGTCTCCTTCCTTCTGACTAATCTTCCTCCGCCCACAGTTTCCTAAAGCATACTAAGAGAGATTACCGCTAGCTTTTCCCTACAAAGGGAAGCTGTACTCGCTAAATCGGTCTTATTGGCATGCATTCACTAAGCGACCTGAAAATTCGATCTCATTAGACACGGAAAATCCAAACGCAATATGAAGAAAAAAGTACTCGCGCTGCTCATAATAGCAACAGCAAACGCTCAAAGTTCCGAAACGAAAGCTCCGGGTAAGCTGATTGCCCAAAAGGACGCTCTTGTTTTTGAAAATGGCGTCGCAGCCGATCAAAATATGTCTTCTGAAAATTCGGAGCCGGAGCGATCGAAAGTTCGCTTGGATATGGCAAAAGCCGAAGAACTTCTGTGGAAGAATAACTTACTTCTCTTGGCCGCAAAATACGATATCGACGCCAGGAAGGCGGGAATCGAGCAGGCGGGATTGTATGCGAATCCGAACATTTTTATAGATCAAAGTATTTTCGCCGAGCCGACTCGACGATATTTCGATTTCACGCGGTCCGGACAAACCGTTTACCAAATCCAGCAGCTATTCTTATTGGGCGGTAAAATTGATAAGCGAATTCGCGTAGCAGAGCTAAACGCGAAAATGGGAGAGCAGGAATTCTACGACCTAGCTAGAGCTCTTCTTTCCAAATTGAGAAGGACATTATACTTCATTCATTATTACAGGGAAGCGATCTCCTTTTACGACGGAAGTTTGGAAGCCCTGGAAAAAACCGTCTCCTCGGCGGAACTAGCCTATAAGAGGAGGGCGATTCTACAGGCGGAGCTTTTACGTCTGAAAGCGTTATTGTTTTTTCTTCGTAAGGAAAGAGAAGACTTGCGGATCAGAGTTCTGGAGAAAGAAGCCGATCTAAGGGTCTTATTAAACGAAGAAAAATACATGGATCAAGGGATCGCCATCGAGCCGGTCCTAAATCAGGATTTCGTGGAAGGAATCGATTTAGCTAAAATAAAACTCGCAGAAATCGTTCAGACTGCCAGGGAATATCGACCCGATTTACGTAAAGCGGTGCAGGCTTTACGTTTCGAAGAGGCGAATTTAGAACTCCAACATGCAAACGCGATTCCGGATTTATCTTTCGGGCCTATGTACAATCGCGGGGGAACCGCATTCCAGAACTACTGGGGCGTTACCGCTCAGTTGAATATTCCGATTTTCGATAGAAATCAAGGAAATATCAAAGCGGCTGAAAAATCCATTTTAGTAAAAAAACAGGAATTGAAAAACAGAATCTTAGAAGTTGAAAACGAAGTGAACGTGGCTTTGGCTACTGCAAAGGCCAAGGACGGTCTTTATCGTCGTTTCAGGAATACATATACTAAGGATTACACCGATTTAGCGCAGGATATGATTCTTAGTTACGAAAAGCGTTATATATCAGTTTTAGAATTTGCGGATTTTTTCGAGACGTATCGTTCGAGCATCGTAGAGATGCTGAGGCTTCAAACCGATAGAATGGACGCGATAGAAGGCGTAAATTACTCCGTGGGATCGGGCGTGCTGGTTCCAAATAAACCCTCCGTAGAATCCGGAAATAATTAGGAAGCATTCACATGAAATTTAACTTATCTAAAAAAAGTCGTTTTTGGCTCACTCTAATCGTTTTGGCCGGGATGGGTTCGGTTGCTTCATTAGCTATCAATAGAGGGCAGAAGAAGAATGTTCGTCCACCGGGAAAACCGATTGTTTCGGAAAACGGTGAACGCATTGAATTCAAAGAAAATAGCCCGGGATTAGAAATCATTAAAACGATCTCGATCGGTAAAGACGGCGATTTTGTGAATGTGGAAGCGCCGGCTCGCTTGATTGCTACTATGGCTCCTTCGGTTTCCGGCGACGGGGAACGAATCGTTTTGTTCGAATCCGCGGAATTGAACGATCTTTACGTGGGCTATATTCATTCGAAGAACAGCTTGAATCGCTCTCGGAAGAATCTCGCCAGGATTCAGGATATGTTTAAGCATAGAGTTGCGACGGAGAAGGATTTGGTAGAAGCGGAAACTAACGCAGACAATGACGCCGCAGAACTTGCTGAATTCGAGGGAAAATTGAGGGCCGTTGGTTTGAACCCTGCTATCCTCGGGAAGTCCGGCCCGCGGACCGCTTGGATTATGTGCGATGTTCCCGAGTCTCAATTACAGAATCTAACGAAAGGAAAAAGAGTAAAAGTAAAGTTTTCCTCTTTCCCTGACAAAGAGTGGAACGGAATAGCCGAGGCTTTGGGAGATAACGTGGATCCCTATACTAGAACCGTTAAAGTGCGGATCGAGATTATGAACGACGGTTTTAAATTAAAACCCGGAATGTACGCTGTCGTAAAATTCCCGGAGGAAACAAGCGGCGAGTCCGTCGTTATACCGTTTAATTCGATCATTACGGTCGAAGGTAAGAATTACGTTTTCGTCGAGGAGTCAACGGGAGAATTCTTTCGAAGAGAAGTTACCCTAGGTATATCCAGCCGAGAAAGAGTGAACGTTTTAGAGGGACTTACGCGGGGAGATCGTGTCGTCGTAGAAGGTGCGATTCTCTTAAAAGGATTAAGCTTCGGATTCTAACCTTATGCAATATTGCCGCACATTAATCTTTTTAGCTCTATTATTTTATTCTATAATTCCACTGCCGGCTCAACAAACTAGCGGGACGTCCTCCAAGGAATCGGATCAACCGGAGTGGACTCCGGAGCCGGATCGAAAGACAAGATTCGGTAAAGACGATCCGATGGTAATCTCGGATGGAAAAAAGCAGCCCAAAATTACCAACTTTTTAGTTTATGGCGCGACGATCGGATCCCCGGGCAGTGCAAATTTGAATTTAGGATATTATTATAAAGATATCGTGATTCGAGCCTCCGGTATGCATTGGAGACCCCATTGGTGGGGAGGCCAAGTCGATCTAGGGTATAGTTTCTGGAAAACACCCGTCATCGCGCATAGTATTTCCATCGTTGCGGGGGCCTTTGCGGTCGACCCTTATGCTCCCCAGGTGACTCATGGAGGACAGAACAGCTATCCCACCGCTTTGGATATTCCGGGATACCAACATAGAAATCCTACTTTCGAGGATACGATCATTCGCTCCGCAGTCGCAAATCAAAATCCCGCTCTTGAAACGTATTTAGAATATAAAAGTCGGGACAATCAGAAAGTTCATTTGAGCCAAAGATATATAGGCTTAACTTACGATATTCTGCTCGGAAATTTCTTTTTGCAAGTTGGAGCCGGAATCGGTCAGGGAAATTATACAAATCCACAATTGCTGCTTCAAATGGGTTATCTATTTGATACGAGGTCCAGCCAATGATTCGCAAACTGATCGAAGGAGTTCTGAATTACAGAATCTCCACTCTGATTGCGGCCGGATTGGCGGTAATCTTAGGAACTTGGGCTTGGATAGATATTAGAAAAGAAGCATATTCCGACATCGCGGATACGCAAGTACGCTTAATTGCCAAATTTCCGGGAAAAGCGGCAGTCGAAGTTGAGGAACGCGTGACTTTGCCCATCGAGCGGGTTTTGAACGCTATTCCAAGAGTTGTGGTTCGTCGTTCGAGAACGATCAATGGATTGGTCGTATTTCAGTTCGTATTCGAGGACGGGACGGACGATTACTTCGCGCGTATGCGACTTTTGGAGAGGGTGCGGGACGCCGACATTCCTCCCGAAGTCGAACCTTCTCTTGGGCCGATGAGTTCGCCTGTCGGAGAAATCTTTCGCTATGTTGTGGAGTCGTCTCAGAACCATACCGCAATGGAGCTAAGGTCGATTCAAGACTGGATCGTAATGCCTAAGATGTTACAGATTCCCGGGATTGCGGATGTGGTTACATTCGGGGGTTTACCGAAACAATTTCATGTCGTGACGTCTCCCGACAAGCTAGTGCGTTATAAATTAACCATCAACGACGTTATCCAAGCTATTCAATCGAATAACTTGAATACAGGCGGAAACCTGCTATTGCAAGGTGAACAGGGATTTCCGATTCGCTCTTTAGGAGCGATTCGGGAACCGAAACATATCGAAGATATAGTCGTTAAGACTGTAAACGGCGTACCTGTATATGTACGCGATCTGGGAACAGTGGAGATTTCGCATCCGATTCCTAGCGGGGTGCTCGGCTTTACGATTCAAAACGACCAAGAAGGTTTGATCGACGTCGATTCGTCGGTTCAGGGATTGGTTGCTATGCGACGTTGGGGAGATCCCAACGAAATGGGAGAACGGATTCGCGCCAAAGTGAAAGAGATCAATGAAAATTATCTACCGGAAGGAGTCAGACTCCGGACGACGTATGATAGAACCGATCTCGTGAACTATACTTTAAGAACGATTGGGCGCACTCTTATCGAGGGGATCGTTGTCGTAAGCCTTGTTCTGATATTTTTTATTGGAAGCGTAAAAGCCTCTCTTGTAGTAGTTGCAACTATTCCTTTCGCGATGCTTTTTGCGTTCTTGCTCATGAATTTAACGGGAATTCCTGCCAGCCTTCTATCTTTGGGCGCCATTGATTTCGGGATCATAGTGGATGGCGCCGTCATTATGGTGGAAAATATAATGCGGCGATATAGGGACGCTACGCCGGCGGAAAAACAAAACGGTATATTGGCTTTTACTCGGGACTCTGCTGCGGAAGTCGGTACCGAAATTCTATTTTCCATTTTGATCATCGTTCTTGCTTATCTACCGATTTTCTCCTTTGAAAGAATCGAAGGGCGTTTGTTTAAACCTATGGCATTTACGATTTCCTTCGCGATCCTAGGAGCGCTCGTTTTTGCTATGACGGTGATTCCTGTTGCAATGTCTTTTTTATACAGAAAATACTTCGAATCCGCTAATCCCGGGCCGATCGAATGGCATAATCCGATTTATGGATGGGTCGAAATACGTTATAAGAAGCTTATAGAGTATTTAGTGGCCCGCTCTAAAAAAGTCGTTACTTATTGCTTCACGATCGTTCTTGCATTATTGATCGTCGGCGGCTTTAAGTTAGGGACTGAATTTTTGCCGGAGATGGATGAGGGTGGATTTAATTTACGAATCTTCTTTCCCGTCGGAATCTCTTTACCGGAATCCCGTAAATTCATTCCTAAAATACGGCAGCTCATTTATAAAAACGAGCAGGTCAATGTCGTTCTATCGCAGTTAGGTCGGAACGACGACGGAACCGATCCTCTTCCTCCGAATCGTTTGGAGGTCCTTGTCGGCTTAAAGGATTATGATGACTGGAAGGAGAAAATAACCAAACAAGAACTTCTATTACGTATGAGAAACGATCTAGAAGCGGGACTGCCCGGAGTTCGAGTCAGCTTTTCTCAGCCGATCATGGATAACTTATCGGAAGCGATTATGGGAACAATCGCCGACCTTGCCGTCTTCGTTTCAGGTAGCGATTTGAAAGTGATGCGCAAAATTGGAGAGGAAGTTCTCGATATCGTCAAAGATATGGAAGGCGCTAGCGAATACGGAATCGAACAGGAAGCGGATAGCTCCCAGTTAACGATTCGTATCGATCGGGAAGCCGCAGCCCGTTATGGAATCAATGTAAGCGATATTCAACAAATGATCGAAGCAGCGATCGGAATGCAGAGGATAAGCACTCTCTACGAAGGGCCTTCGGATATTCCTCCAAAGACTCCGGCTCGATTCGGTATCGTTGTCCGCTTTTCTAAAGATTACAGAGCTTCACAAAGAGCTATCGAGAATATGCCTATTATTTCTCCTAAGGGGGAACGAATTCCGCTTTCCGAGCTCGCGAAAATAACCCTCGAAGACGGCCCGACGATGATTTTCCGGCAAGAGGGACGACGGACCGTCACGGTCCGAACCAACATCCGTGGCAGAGATCAAGGCGGTTTCGTAAACGAATTGAGAAAGAAAGTCGAAGCGAAGGTTAAGTTGCCGGAAGGATATCAGATTCGATACGGGGGTCAATATGAGAACCTTGCGCGAGTCGGATCGCGTTTGGCAACGGTTATTCCACTTACGATTTTGATCATTTTTGGAGTCTTATACTTACTTTATAGAAATCTTAAATACGTTTATGTAGCTCTGGCGTGTCTTCCTCTTTCACTCGTCGGAGGAATTTATGCTCTTCTTCTAAGGGGTTATTACTTTAACGTTTCCGGAGGTGTCGGGTTTATCTCTCTTTTCGGAATAGCGACTATGTCCGGAGTTCTTTTCGTTTCCAGAACGAATCACCTTTTAAAGGATGAGCCGGATATATCCACGAAAGAAGCGGTAGCCAAGGCAGCCGTGATACAGCTTCGGCCTATGTTAATGACGATGCTTCTTGCATTGTTAGGGTTGATTCCTGCGACGTTAGCTTCCGGAGTAGGATCGGACGTACAGAGGCCGTTGGCTACGGTAATCGTGGGAGGGCTATTTTCCGCAATGCTCCTCGTGCTGACCGTTCTTCCATCGTTATACTTGATTTTAGTCGGTGAAAGAAATGCGCCTAATGCCGGATCGAATATAAGAGGAAATTCTCTTGCTCTTCATCCTGAAGCGTATGTATCCGTTTATCCCGATGAAGAAGACGAATTTTCTCGTCCGTTAAAGAACGGTGGTGTTCGAAACGGGAAGGGGATTAAATCGAAGGGGTCTCTAAAGAAAGGTAGAAAATCCTAAATTCCTTCCTTACTCATTATCGAATTATTCAAGGGCGCCAAACTTACGGCGCCTTTTTTGTTGGATTGAAATCTCTGGCTTTAATTCCCGAATCATACGTTATTGAAAACGCTTAATGAGATTGATGTTAATAGTCGACCCTATAATGTTCAAGATGGCAATCATTCGTAATCAATATAGAATCTTGACTTACCGGATTTCGAACGATATCCGTTTTATCTATTTTGCAATCTGTAAAATAGAACCGGAGCGATTCCGACCCAAATTAGGATAATTATCCAGAGTTCTCCCGCAAAGATATTATGGGCCTGGAGAAATTCCTGAAAGGATCGCTTCATTGAAATGGTCACCATGAGAAACTCGAAAGTCTCGGTCAGAATTATCCAAACGATTCCAACCTTAAACGCTTGAGACTTATCTTTAAAAGGAAGATACTTCGTAATAAACCAAATCGGAATCGCAAGAAACAGAATGCCTGTAAGAACCGAAATTTGGTGAGACAGAAATTCTCCGAAAACGCTTTTGTACGTTAGCTCTCGAACAGTTGCATTTAAAAGTGCGAAGATAAGCAGTAAAAGCCAAGAAAGTATATATCTGATCATTTAAATTCCGCCGGTAGCGTTTATAAGACTAAGTTCCCTCCGAATCCCCGGCCTGAAATTCGATTTTCAGTCCCGCTTGACTGATAATTGTTAATGAACGTTAAAATTCCCTTCGCTTTTGAATTTTGTTGATGGACGCAAGTTTTCGGCGAAAATCCCCACCCTTGCTGGGCGGGGGCCGGAGCGAAGCGGTGGAATTGCCTTATTTCACAAATCCAGATGTTTCGCAAAGCTTTTTCTGCAGTATTGCCTGTAGGAGTTCCAACAAGGTTGCCGTTTTTGAAAAATCAAGATAGAGGATGATTTGGGGGTTATGACTTCCGGTCGGGAATTGAAATCTTTTTCGAGAATTAACCTGCTCAAAAATAAAAGCCCACTACTTTTTGAAGAATGCGAACATGAAAAACGGATTGAAAAAGAAAAAGGCGCCCTTTCGGACGCCTTCCTTCTTTCTTTTTCCATACCTTAGGAAAGAATACACTTTAGAACTTAGCTACGACCCCGAGAGTAAATCCGATTTGATCGCTTCTTCTATGACCGGAAGAGTCAACGAATTGTTTACCTAAGGACCAGTCTCTTCTCATATCCAACTTAATAAGAAGGTTCTCAGTAAAGTTCCAAACTGGAGTTATCGTAAAGGTTCTGTACTGTCCGTAGTTGTTCGCACCGTTGTAATGTTTATAGTTGTCGCTCAGCTTCGATTTGACCCAATCTGCAGCCGTTGCATAACCTTCCGCATTGATAGCCGCCAAGCCTGCCGTGCTATTTAGAATTCCGTTCAACTTGGGACTTCCTGCAAGGATAGCGTTTGCGATGGCTGTATCGTTAGCCACTTGGTAAGTACTGACATAGTTATTTATGCCGGTCGAACCGAATGCGCCGGAAGCGAAGGTATTCAATGCACCGTTGTTCAACTTATCATCCAGATACTCGTAACGAATATTGACTCCCCAAGATTCATTGATTTTGAATTTGGAGAAGATACCGTAAGCTTTATAGATGCTCTTGTTATTTTCGCCAGTTACTTGCCCCATTGCAAGACCGCCAAGGGTGACAGTATTGTTCGGGTTATAACCTTGCTGATTCAATCCTCCGTTAGATAGGGTGCCCGACTTTTGGCTCCAAGTGTAATCCAAATCGATCTGAATTCTGTCGGTGGGCGTAATGGACAAGATTGCATGGTTCATGAACCAATAATCTTTGTTGTATCTATTACGTGGCGCCGTCGGAAGAACGCCTCCTGCAGATTGAGGAGTTGCGGCAACGTTGACGTCGCCGTTCTGGATAATGTTAGCCAGTAGAGCTTGACCTACGTCGGTACGACCGTTTGCCATATCCGAGGAATAGATCGTATTCCAGGTGATCGCGAGTTTATTTTCGATCAATTGGCCTTTTAACTGAGTACCTACTGATTTATGCTGAGTGTATGCTTCAACATAAGGGCTGTGAGTGGTGTCAGTCAAAGCCGCTGTAGTTGGAGCAAGGTAACCGGTTCCCTGTCCACTGTTGTAAAGATAAAAGGTTCCAGACCATTTATCGCTAAACTGAGTGGTTAAACGGGCACCGGTGTGAATGAAAGGGATTGTATTCTGGAAGATGGCCCCTATCGAGTAGTTGGGGTTGTTCATCGACTCGAGAACCTCGTAGCCGATATGTGTCGCCATCTTTCCTACATCCAAAGTCATTCCTTTTAAGACCGGGAAGTAGAAGCTTACATATGCCTGCTTTAGCATGTTCATATTGTAAATTTGGTTTGAGGTCGTGTATGGAGTTTCCTGGAACGCGTTGTTTTGTCCGTTCTGGAAGTCTACCCGGAATCCCCAAGGAGTTGATTTCTCCGCTACCTTTTGAACGACCAAGGAAACCGCATTGATCGCAAAGTTTTTATTGTTCGTTTCGAAAGCGCGGGTCGTATCTACCGAGTTTCCTTGAAGCGGGTTATTATTGTACATATAGTACACATCCACGAATCCCGAATACTCTACCTTATCGTACCATTTTTGCTCGACTGGCTCCGGCTCTTGGGCGGCCGGAGCTGCAACCGCGGCTTCTGCTGCGGGCTTCTTGGCTTGGGCAAAAACCGAAGAAGCGCTCATCAGGGCCAGGGAAGCAATGAGGCTGATTGTTTTTGTTCTCATCATTCTCCTAAATCTCCTATGCCGCTTTATATGCAACTAGCGTACCAGTAGAAAAAAATTAAGCAATGAGACAAAAAATGCCTCAAAAACGTATCTCCAAGGGAAATTATGTGTATTGGATTTGGTCTTACTTTCTCGAATCTGCTTTAGATTCGCAGTGTGCTTAAATATTAGGCATGTTTGAAATGCTTAATAAATGGGCATGTTAACGTCCGGATACAGCTTTCGAGCATTAGAACTCATCCGAAAGATATAGATCGTGGGAGAATTTTTATTGTACCGGAATAAATTATTTCATTTGGAACTCTAAAACGCCTTTTCGGGGATCCGTTTTCAATCGAAGCCCGGCTTGAAGATTATATAACGGTTTTTTAATCCAGCTGATAAGTCGTTTTAACGAACTCCAATAATATTCCTTGCCGATTCTTTTCGGGAAAATTCAAAATTAAGTCCAGGCAGGATCTTAATATTTCTCCGATTTTTTTGGGAGGAATTCCAGGCAACTCTTCTAAAATCCTGGTGCCGTCCAGGTGCAGATCGCTTAAAAGAAGGGGGGGATCTTCCTCTAAAACTTGCCCGGCTCTATCTATCCAGAATGCCTCCTGTCCGGTCCAGGCTTTCCAGAAAGAAGCTAGTTCCGAACAGAAACGCCGGATTTCCGATTTCCCGGAATATTGCGCGATCGGGTGCAATAGGATTTTTCTGAGTCCGTTCGGAGAAGAAAGAGAATTCTCCGAGGAAAGTAAGCTCTCCAATACGCTGCACAGGAATTGAGAGTCTTTGGTTCTTTGATTGGAAAAGCGAAGTGCTTTGCAAAACCGCTTTCCCGGATCCATAACGGCCGATGACCCAAACGTTAGTTTCAGAAAATAGGATATTCGTAGATAATCCGGTTCTGATGCCAATTCTGAGATCGATTTTATTTTTTCTTCCCAAGCGGGATTTGAATTTTCATATAAATCTTTTCCGTAGAAAAGTTCCAAAATTCCGAATTTTCGAAGAAGTAATAAAGATAGGCTCGGGTCTTCAGCTTTTAGAATTTTTAGGAATTCGTCGTGAATTCGTTCCGCAGAGACTTTGGCGATGATTGATCGACTCTCTATAATTGCCAGAGCCGTTTCCGGATGAATCGTAAATCCGAGATGGGAGACAAAACGAACGGCGCGGACGGGTCGCAAACCGTCTTCTTCGAATCTGGCGCGGGCGGCTCCGATCGTCCGGATCGTTTTATTCGAAATATCTTTCAGACCATCGTGTTCGTCTATAAGCTGCTCGCTCAAAATATCCAGTGCCAACGCGTTCATCGTAAAGTCGCGTCTCTTTAAATCCTCACTGAGACTGACGCCGAACGAAACTTGTTCGGGACGTCGACCGTCCTTGTACTCCTCATCCTTACGAAACGTAGTCAGTTCGTACGATCGATCCTTGATCAATACGGTTACGGTTCCGTGCTTAATACCGGTAGGCACGACTCTTCTAAATAATTTTTGAATATGTTCAGGCAAAAGAGAAACCGCGATATCATATTCATGCGGAGTTTTTCCCAGAACTAGATCCCGAACGGATCCTCCGACAAGGTATGATTTACCGCCGGAACTTTGTACGGTTTTGGCGATTTCTAAGAGGTCTTCTATAAAAGGGGAGGGAATGCCTTGGATAAGTTCTTTAGCGGACGGGGATTTCATTCTTGGATAAACTTCTTCCAAAGAGGAAGATATTTTTCGCGAAGCTGAGGGCTTTTGGAAAGGAGCTCCTCGACCTGTTTCCTCGTTTTTTCGTCGACGGAAATTCTTAAGAAGGGGAGGTCCGCTTTTTGTGAAAGAATTTCATCTATAGTCAGACTAGTTTCTTTCCAAGCTTCATCACAAATATCCTTGTATTCCTGTTTTGTGTGCTCGGCGCAAAGAATCGATAGCTCCAGGAACTTTCCGTTTTTCTTTAGTTCCAGCATGCGGCTGCGGATATCGGTTCCGCACTGAGAGAAAAGCAGTAACGAAACGTAGAGCGAAATGATTTTGATCCGGACCATACGATAGAAAGATTTAATATGAAAGTGGAAAGGGAAAGTCCTTTTTCGGAATTTTACTCATTCCGTAGCCGATGAAAATGCTAAATTCGCGAGTTTGTCCGCTCTCTTATTTTTTTCCCGAAGAACATGCGTAATTTTGAAAGAGGCTAGCTTGGAACTTAAAGCCTGCACTCTTCGCTTTGCCTCCATTAAGTGAAGGGATTTGACTTTGTATTCTCCCCTTACTTGCTTTACCACTAATTCCGAATCCAGAAAGGCCTTCACTTCGGAGGCCTTATTTTCCAGGCACCATAATAGCCCCGCTTCTAACGCGGCCCATTCCGCGGTATTATTCGTTCCGTCTTCGATTCTTTCCGAAATAGCGTGAATTTCTTTTTCATCTTCGAAAATTGCGACTCCGATCGACGAAGGGCCGGGATTTCCCTTCGAGGCGCCGTCGCAGAAGATCGTGAATTTTCTCAATTTTGTTCTTCCCGCTTCCCGAAAACAAAAAGAATCGGTTTCCAAAAAAAGACATATCCGACTAGAATCAGCAACGATACAAAAAAGGATAGGCTGCCCAAAAGAATCGATAGTGAAGTCCTGTATATTTCGTCAAAGGCCGCGGGGAAAAAAATCCCCGCAAGCAAGCAAAGTAAACCGAGACCCAAGCATATAAATAAAAGCCAGGGAAAGCCGAGGTAGTAAAAGAGAAAGCTTAGCCCGGTTAAACCGAAAGCCGTTCGATACGCGGGAGAATGGGTGAAATTTTCAATGAAAAGACGGAACGCCATCGAATGTCCTATCCTATCGAACCTTTTCCTTGGCAACGGAAAAAAAGATCCGCTTTGAAAGCTCTCGACGGTTCTTTACATTCTTTTAAAAATTTTACTTTGGAAGGTTGTATGCAATGAATCTACGATATCTTCGTTTCCTGGAATCGATTTCGGTATCACCTTCAAGCGATTGTTCGTACTATCCCGGAAGACAATCGAAGGTTAAGGGGTTTCTTCTCTCGGTTCCACCGGACGGTTTAGTCTTGGATTTTTTACTAGGATCCGGTTTTAGACGCTCCGGAAATTCATATTACAGAACCGCTTGCGAAAATTGCAGCCATTGTTTGAGTTATCGACTTCCGGTGCAAAAATTTACAATTTCCAAAAATCTAAAGAAGCTTTTGAAAAAAAATTCGGACTTATCTGTCAACGTGTCTGATCCGGAAATTACGTCCGAAAAGGTAGACCTCTACATAAAATACCAGAAGTCCCGGCATCCAGGAAGTTATGGGAGCACGGATTTAGAATTACATGAGACGATGGCTGCACAAATGTACAGAGGATCCGAAAATTCGATAGAGTTGCAAATTCGGAGAGAGGCAAAATTGCTCGGTTGGATCCTCTTAGATCTAGGTGAGCTCTGTGTATCTGCAGTCTATTCCATATTTGATTCCGAGTATCAGGAGAGAAGCTTGGGAAGGTTTTTGATCGCCAAATCTATTCTCTGGGCCAAAGAGAATGATTATAGAGATTACCATTTGGGTTTATTTCTTCCCGGTCACAAAAAAATGAGCTATAAAGGCGATTGGAAACCGGCTGAAATTCTGAATCAGGAAACCGGAGATTGGATCGAATCTGAGAAATTCTTAAAGGAGTATTTTTCTAAGGTTGGGATAGACGGTAGTCGCTTGTGATTTCGAACTAGTAAATACCTTTTAAATATATGTACGGATAAGCTTTAGACGGAGTAGAAAGCTCCCAGAAAGACTTGTCAGGGGAACTCAGTTCCTTAAAAAGGCAGGTATGGCTAAAAAGATCATCGTCGTAGGGGCGTCTAGCGGCATTGGGAAAGAAATCGCCTCCCAACTTATCGGACAAGGTAACAAAGTGGCTTTGTTTGCTCGACGAGACAAGGAATTGAAAAAAATCGTAAGCTCTTTCAAGGGCTTAAAAGCCGATCAAGTTATCATAGTTAAGCATGACGTAACCCAGTATTCGCAAGTTTCGACTACGTTTACGAAAGCGGTTAAATCTCTCGGCGGCCTAGATGAGATTTATTATGCATCCGGTCTAATGCATAGAATAGAACCGGAAGAATTCTCGGTCGAAAAAGATTTGGAAATGCTGGAAGTGAATCTTTTAGGTTGCGTTGCCTGGCTGGACTTAGCTGCCAAATTTTTTCAAAACCAAAAGTCGGGAAAGATTATCGGAATTTCTTCCATTGCAGGGGATAGAGGGCGTCGCGGAAATCCCGTCTATAATGCATCGAAGGCCGGGATGACTACGTATTTAGAAGCGCTTAGAAATCGACTAACGGTAAAAGGAATTCAAGTCGTAACGGTTCGTCCCGGAATGATAGAAACGCCGATGACAGCCGGATTACCCGGACTTCTCTGGTTGATCACTGCAAAAGAAGCTGCCAGAGTGATTATTAGTAAAGTTAACGCGGGTAAGGAAGACTTTTACGTTCCCGCTCGCTGGGCACTTGTGTCTCTGATCATTCGATCTATTCCTTCGTTTATCTTTCGAAGACTATCGATATAAATCCGAACAAGCTACTATTAAGGTAGGCAAGAACATGGCTACTTCTCTTAAAAAGAAATCTACGCGAACTTCCACTGCTAAAAAGAAAGGCGAGTCATTCAATGTCGCCCTCTTTGAATCGAAGTTAGGACCTCCTCGAAAAGTCGAAGCTTGGGGGATGAATCATTTCTCCTTTAGCCCGGTTTTCTACCCGAGTTCGGACAAGGATTTTTACGACGCTTTTGAATATGCTCGTAAAACTGGAACGAAAATTACGTTTCGCGGAGGCGGATGCAGTTACGGGGATGCGGCGACAAATCAGAAGGGATTGGTTGTCGATATTAAGGATTATAATCGGATCTTATCCTTTGACGAAAAAACGGGAATCTTAAAAGCCGAATCGGGTGTAACCATCAAACAACTTTGGGAGTTCGGTGTGGAACGAGGTTTTTGGCCTCCTGTCGTCAGCGGCACGATGTTTCCTACCTTAGGCGGAGCTCTTTCCATGAACATTCATGGAAAGAATAATTTTGCGGTCGGACCGATCGGAGATCACATTCTCGAATTTACTTTCCTTACTGTCGACGGAAAACAGCATATTTGCAGTTCTAAAAAGAACGCCGACTTATTTTATTCAGCTATCTCAGGCTTCGGAATGTTAGGCGCTTTTCTTACCGTTACGATTAAATTAAAAAAGATTTATGCAGGAAAAATGAAAGTTTGGCCTGTGAATACTTCCAACCTGCAGGAAATGTACGACTATTTTGAAAAGGAGTATAAAAACTCCGATTATTTGGTCGGTTGGGTGGACGGGTTCGGTTCCGGTAAAGGGATAGGGCGAGGACAAATTCACAAAGCGGTTCATTTAAAACCCGGAGAGGATCCGGATTTCCCCGAGAATTGCAAGATAGAGAAACAGATTCTACCTCCGACCTTTTTAGGGATAATTCCGAAAGCTTGGATGTGGATCTTGATGTACCCGTTTAGCAATAAATTCGGTATGCGCTTCGTGAATTTAGGAAAATGGCTTTCAGGTTTCTTAAACAATAATAAACCGTATATGCAAGGTCATGCCGAATATGCGTTTCTTTTGGATTACGTTCCAAATTGGAAATATATGTACAAGCCTGGGGCGATGATTCAATATCAAAGTTTCATTCCTAAGGAAAACGCCGTGCGTGGATTCGAGGAGTTGCTTTCCGCGGGGCAGCGAAAAGGGATCGTTACTTGGTTGGCGGTTTTTAAAAAGCACCGTCCGGATAAATTTCTACTTACTCATGCGCTGGACGGATACTCGATGGCGATGGATTTTCCCGTCACGAAAGGAAATAAAGAAAAACTGTGGGAATTAGCAAAAGAAATGGATGAGATCGTTTTGAAATACGGCGGACGTTTCTATTTTGCTAAGGACAGTACTCTCCGTCCGGAGATAGTGGAAAGGGCCTTTCCGAAAAAAAATCTCGATAAATTCCGATCCTTAAAGAAGAAGTTAGATCCGAAGGGTTTGCTTGAGTCCGATTTGTATAGGAGGGTTTGGCGATAGGAGGGATGATTTTTCCCAAGTAGTCCCTGCGGTATGAAAGGAATTTTACATAATGCTTAAAGCAAAGCTAGGCTTCTTTCGCGAACATTCTAAGTCGCTGAAGCGCGCCGTAAATATATTCTTTTTCTCCGCGATTCTTCTTCGAATGGGATTCGATCCGGCGGTTTCTAAAACCGCATTCTATGAATTAATCGTCGGCGGTATTTTCTTTGTCGGATTAGGTTACGCTTATTTAAGATTCGCAAAGGATCCTCGAGCGAATCGAATTTTCAACTTAGGTTTCGCATTCGGGCTACTTTATTCGGCCGTATCGACTGCGCTTTTTATCGCTTATCTAATCAATACCGAAATACCCCGCTTAAAACTTTTCGGCAGGTTTGCATATCTCGGAACGATTATCTTCCTGATGGTAAGATATGTTCAGGGACGGTCTAGAGTGGGCACCAATCTTATCCTAGCGTGTTTTTTCGGGAGTCTTCCTTATTTAGCGCTGCAGCTGCAAACTCCTTACAAAGCGGCATTACCGTTCTTTTTCTTGTTGGCCACTCTTTCGGATAGATTATTCGGATTCGGAGAAATTCGAGTCTTCCGAACGAACGTTTCCAAATTCTTCGTATTTTCATTTCTATTATACGCATTATTGCCTTGGTTTTACGGCGGCTTCAAGGCACCTATGGCGGATTTTGCCGACGGTTTTTTTCTTCAGGGAATTCCGATCTGCGCATTCATCCTTTTTTTGACCATTAGGTATCAAACCTGGGGACAATTGGTGGAGAAATCGGTAGGAACGCTTTTTATTTTAAGCGGTTTCTTTTTGTTTGCCGCACTTTTATTTTTTTCAATTCAATACGGCTTCCTATCCTTAATTTTCGTAAAGAAGACGATTCTTGCCGGAACCAATACGAACGATATCGCGACTTTATTATCTCTTTCGATACCTTGGGTCGTTCACGGGTTTTTTAATTCTAAGAGCTGGAAAGGTAAGATCTTCTTTTTGATCAGTTTCGGATTACTTTCCGCGGCAGCATTCGTGATTTATGTTCGCGGGCTCTATATCGCTTTTTTCGCAACCGTATTCGTTTTCTTTTTTCTCAAATTTATTTCAGAGAAATTACGTTTATTGTACATCGGTATCCTGTTGGTCGGATTATTGATATTTTCCTGGGTATTCTTTCATAACTTTAAACTTCCTTTATTCGATAATTTTCATTCCCTCTGGGCGAGAACTCTTCTTTGGAGATTGGCAGTCAGGGCTTTGATGGACAATTGGCTGTTCGGAATCGGTGAATTCCAATACAAGGGATTGCTTGTCTGGGGCGATCCGCAGGACCTCCCTCCGGGTATCTTTATGCAGGAAGATTTAGGGAGAATTCATGTTCATAACCTCTTTTTACAAGTCGGATTGAATTGGGGAATTTTTCCGGTCATTGGGCTTATCGGATGTTTTCTCAGCGCGCTTTTACCGCTCCTTGAATCGGATCGTATCAAATTTCAAAGTAAGTCCTTCGGCTTTCGCATCGCGCTATTTTGCTTCGGGATATATTCGTTAGCGAATTATTCTTTCAATATTCCCGGTTTACATATGGCATTTTCATTATTGTTGCTGGCCTCGCTACCGGTCGATAAGGTGAGAAATGCCGCGCCAAATTTGGAATTTCTATCCCATGGAATCGGAAAATGGGGGTTGATCGTTTTAACGACCGCTTTCATTCTTTCGGCTTGTGCCTTGCTTCAAATTCAATACTGGCACTCTAGTGAAATCGCATTGACCAAGGGGTTTCGTTATCGAAATCTATTAAACGACCTGGTTCTGGATGAAAAGTTCGTATCCGAAGGAAAGATTCCACTCCTTCGTAAATCCTATGAAATCTCCGAGAAGCTCGTCGCGTTCTTTCCCAAGGATGCTATATTTTTACAGGAAAATGCTGAGTTAAATCGAGTTCTGTTTAAAAAAACCGGGGATGAAACGTTCCACGCTCTTGCCGTTAAAGGATTCGAAGGCTGTGTCGCAACCTCCTCCAATCCTTGGTCTTGCTACAAACGTTTGGAAGAGCTAACATCCACAAACGATGCTCTTTTCCGCGATAATATGAGAAAGTTCAATCCGTTCGTTTTACCGCTAGAGAAGAATTCTCCGTTTTAGCGAGTATTACTTCCTTACCGTATTTGGATTCTTTCCAGACCATAAACGGTCTTTCCGCCACAAGATGGAATAGATACCCGAAACACATAATGACGATTCCAGTCGGTATAAACCATATTGCGAAGTCCATATACCGAGGATCCTTAATATTAATGACTGCCGGCGTCAAGATCCCGACTAAGAAGAAGTGAATTAAATAAGAGCAATACGATAACTTTGCGATCGGCGCAAAAATTCTAAGCGAGAAAATTTTCGCAACGAAAGATTCCGGTCTTAATGAAAGAATGATGATGATCACCCAAGCGAGAGTATTGATGTTGAATCGAAATACCATAGACATCGGGGAAGTTTGGAATTCGAATATAAAAACTGAAATATACGCGATCGAGGCAATTGCGATTCCTAATGCGATTGCTCTTTTTCGTCTGTCTGCTAAGAAATCATATATTCTTTCGGGATAGCGATTAAGAGTATAGGCCAATATGATTCCTGCGAACAACGAATCGAGACGTCCTTGGAGGGGATAATAAATCCAACCGCTATAAAGCTGCTTTGCAAGGATCGGATCCGTGACTCCCTCAATCATATATTTGTAAATGAAGAATCTATAAATGGTAGGAAGAACGATCCATAGCGACAGGGATGCAATTCGGAATCTTTCAGGTATTCGTTTGAATACCAGCAGTAAGAAAGCGGGAAAAAGTAGATAGAACTGCTCTTCGAGAGATAGCGACCATCCGTGCGGTATCGTTCCGTAAAAGTAATTCGAAATGTAGAGAAAATCGAATATCGCTTTGCTTTGAAATTCGACGAGTGCATCCCTCGATTCAGGCTGCAATCGCATCAATATCGGTATGAATAGGAACGTTTGAATCGAAAGAAAAATAAAGTAGGGTGGAAAAATCCGAATCGTTCGCTTGGAAAAGAAGACGCCTAACCGAATATTGTTTGTTCGATCCAACTCTCTAAATAGCGGGCCTGAAATCAAGAATCCGCTCAGAATGAAAAAAATGTCCATACACAAACTTCCCGAATTGAAGATGTTTCGGGCAATATCGTTCGGTTCTTTTATATAAGGTTCGAACGGGCGATACATGTGAGTGCCAATGACTAAAAAATATGCCAGCGTGCGGAGTCCGTTTAACGGTGCGATTTCCCTCGGGTCGTATTTAAAGATTCCAAAAAGATAACGCTTAATAGCTGACATGCAGATTGTCCTGGGTCATTTTAAAATTGGCTGAAATTCCGAGGTTTCCATATTGATGGAAGGGCTTTTTTTAAAAGCCACTTTGGAAATTTTGAATTTGTGCGAACGAGGGGTTAAAGTTTCTTGGGAATAAAAATCTTTAGCGCCGATCATTGTAAATCTTTGGATACCGGACTTATAAAGTCCATTCAAAAGCGTATCGAATTCCTTCTCATCGGGGAGTTCGAATACCATTCTTTCCTTTTCGAAGGAATTAGGTGGAAATAGCGCGGATCCGTTACGGTAGATGATCGTCTTCTCGGAGAATGAGTCCAGTTCCTGGCGTTCTACGATGATTGATTTCGTAAATTTTCTATAAAGAACATCGTAGGTAACGGAACCGATCACGGAATAGGATAAAAGTGCTATTGAAAGTATGCGAGGAATTTTCTTTTGGAAGAATCTAGCTTCTTCCAAAGATTTTATCGCATAAAGAAGCAGGATAGGAGTCACCGTCAGTAAAAATCGAGGACCGAATAGCACTCCTTGCCAGAATTTTGTAGAAGTCAAAATCGCCGAAAAAAGAACGAAAAAAAGAATTCCGATATAAGCGATTCGATGGTTGCTTTTCTGAACCGCATATCTCCAGGTAAAAATCAAAATAGGGTAAGCACCAAGTAGCCCTAACGAACCGTGGCCAAAAGCTAGTAGTTCCCAGAGAAAAGCAGCCTGACCAAACAGATCGTATTCTTTCGAATTAAAAGTCTGAAGATACCCTCTGGATCCAAGCGGATGTCCCACCACAGTATAATTGCAGATAGCCTGAATTAAAAAGAGAGTTCCGAACGAAAGAGGAAACCAAAATAAGCGAATATCTTTGGGTTTCAGGATGACCTGGGCCAACATTAAGGATCCTGCAAGTAGAACCACTTCTTGACGGAAGAAAGCGGCAAACCCGAATAATAGTCCCGCAAATATCGTATCCCGAATTTTTTGATTCTCATTATTGCGGAATAAAAAATAAAAACCGTAAGTAACGGTTCCGATCGAAATAATATACTCGGACAAATCCGTTGCAAACAGAGTGAATGTGGAACCGGCTAACAGAAATAATAGGAATAGAAATCGAAATCTAATGCCGAGTTTCAATTCATGAGTTAGCAGATATAGGGAATAAAGAGTTAACGCACCGAAAATTAAGGAAACGAGAAAACTTCCGAATCGACCCAGAAGAAATACGAAAGGCGCCTGCATTATCGCGTAATAAAAAGGAAAGACGTAATAGCATTTGCCTTTGTAGGCGTGTGCCATCGTTGCACCCTTTTCTATCGTTAAAGGTAAAAAACGAAATTCCGGATCGAAATTTTTCCCGAAGTATCTGCAGGAAAAATCCGGAAATCCTTGGATAAGAAGATCCGCAACTTGCTGCTGTTTGATTGCGCCGTCGCCGACTCGAATACCGGTCTGATACTGCCAAGCCAAAAAAAAGAGTAGGAATATCACGCCTAAGGTCACGAATCCCTTTGCCGTATTTCCGAAGGAAATCAGTCGAGACGATGCGGCTTGAAACATTGTAGATAGGAAATGTCCGTTCGGACTGAGGTCAAGTAAATTCTCCCGCCGGTTTAGAAGCGGTATCTCGACGGGAAGTCGAGGATTTTCCTTTACATCATACGCTGCATTCGCGAGGATAATGGCGATTCATGATTCTTACTACTAAAATCCGAAGAAGCCTAAGTCTGATTCTTTTAGCGTTTGTCCTGTTCGGATCGGTGACCTATTTAAAGCCGCAATATTCATTCAATTGGGACATTCATAATAAAGCGGTTCAGTCCTTTTCGTTACTGAAAAATCAATTTCTTTCCGAAGAATTATTTTATCCGGGCAGGGTCGTTGATCCGGAATTCCTGTATTTTCCCCAGCAGGGAAATGTCTTTCTGCAAATTCAAGGTAGAAACTTGAGCGCTTTCCCGATCGCCTTTGCGGCAATTTCCGCCCCTTGGATTTGGCTTCTGGGATTTTGGTCTCTGCCGTATGCGAGCGCGTTCGGGCTCCTTCTATGCCTGATTATTTTTACGAAATACTGGAAGCCGACTTCGTTCGTTCTGATGATCACGGTGTTCTCGACTTTCTTATGGATTCTCAGTGTAGAATATTCGGAGCATAGTGTTTTTATCTTATTTTCATTGTTGGCAATAACCTTTACCGTTAAAGGTAATAGGGCAGGAAATTGGACGATTCTTCTCGCAGGATTCTTTTGCGGCCTGACCGTTTGGTTTCGTCACGAAGGCCTCGTTTATTGCGCTAGCCTTGCGATGTGGATTTTCTTAACGGAACCGAAAATTAAATTTACGTTTCCCCTTCGCGTTTTCCTTTTTTGCATAGGGGCGGGAGTTACGATAGGAGGTTTTTTTCTATTTAATTATTTCGACTACGGTCATCCATTGGGACCTCGATACCTAATCAACCGAGAGGGACTGAGTGTTCCGTTTCTAGTTCGCTTGGACTGGGCCAAAAGTCTATTGTTCTTAGGCGGATTTAAGCTGGGATATTTCGGTTATATGCCGGCAGCTTTGATACTCTTTATGATTCTCCTTTTTTCCTGGAGAAAATTATCCCGTAGCAATCGTCTTATCTTCGGATCTACTCTTACTTACATTCTTTTGGTGCTCGCAATCGTACCCAATGACGGATTCACGAATTGGGGGCCTCGTTTTTTCGGACCCGTCGTTTTCCCTTTCGTGATTCTTTTCTCAAAATATTTTTATTATATGAAAAAGAAACGTAAGTATCGCCTGCTTAAATTCATTTTGCTAGCTTGCCTAGGATTTTCCTTTTTGATGGGAATTTTTGGGATTAAATTCATTGCAGAAGGTCGAAAGCAACAGTTTCTTAATAACCGACTTTATAATTCTACTGAAACGGATATTTGGATTTTTCCCGACGATTCGATTGCCTATATGGCCGGAACGGATTATTTTAAAAAGATCGTATTTCGAGTATCTAAAACTTCGGATTTGGAGATTCTTTTGCCGAAACTCCAGGCGAATTGGCCGGGCGCCAAAATCGGATTCTTCCATATGGATCGGAATAAAATCGATGCGAGAATGAAGGAGGCGTTGAAAGCAAATCCTGAATTTGCCGAGAGTTTCCGGAAAACGGTTTGGGACGATGTAGAGCTGGAAAAGATCGTTCGTACGTATTTAGTTGCTCCCAAAGATATCCGTTCGGATCGGCTCCGAGTTTGGACGGGAAGTTTAAACACGAAACCTTCGAAATAAGAGTGACAGGATCCATTTGAACAAATTTCTAAAAGATACTCGGAAGTTTTAACTAAGGACTCGAATGATATCATCTTTCTTGAATCGTATTTACGAGCGGATCGTTTCTTCTTTGCTCTTTAAATGGTTTGGTCCGATCTCTATCTTACTTTTTATATATATCTTGCTCGTCAATTCTTGGGTAGGGGAAGATTCTTACATCACGTTCCGGACGGTTGAGAATTTTCTAAACGGTTTCGGCCTTCGCTGGAATACGTATGAACGGGTGCAAGCATACACTCATCCGCTTTGGATGTTCGGAATCGCTTTCTTTGGAGTGTTTCGAATTCCGTTATTCTATGCCGTATTACTATTGTCCTGGATCTGCGTAGCCGGTACTTTTTATCTTTTGTCACGGGACGAAAACTCGATTCAAAAAACCGGTATTGCCTGGTTGGCTTTATTATTAGTTTCATCTCGGGCATTCGTAGATTATTCCACTTCAGGTCTCGAGAACCCGCTTTCCTTTTTTCTTTTGATTTTACTCTTTTTAGAAGGGGAAGGATTTCTTAAGGAAAAATCCGGTGCTTACATTTTTCGTTTTTGCCTAATTCTTGCGTTATTATATCTGAATAGACAGGACACAGTTCTGTTCGGTCTCCCTTATCTTGGATATTTTTTTCTATCTTCGTTAAAATCAAAAAGGGTGTTGGGCACAATCGGTTTTGGATTCTTGGGTTTACTTCCCGCATTGATTTGGACTCTCTTCTCCATTCTTTACTACGGATATCCGTTTCCAAATACCGCTTATGCAAAGTTGAATACCGGAATTCCTTCCGGCGAACTCTGGCTGGCCGGATTGCTGTATCTGCGAAATTCTGTGGTTTGGGACCCCGTTTCAATTCTGACCTTAATCTTTCCGATCGTTTATTTTCTTCAGTCGTTTAGAAAAAAAATTCAGCCCGAATTTCTCCTGCCGCTTCTCGGGATTTTGCTATATTTACTTTATATAATGAAAATCGGCGGGGATTTTATGGCAGGAAGATTTATTTCTCTGCCTTTCGTTGCCGCGGTGTTTCTTTTAACAAGAATTCGGCATCGATCGGTGATTATATTCGGATTTCTCTGCTTTATACTTTTTACTTTGCTGAATAAACGATCTTATTTATATACGACTCCCGAATATCACAGGCTCCGCGTGGACGGTCACATCGTCGATGAAAAGAGTATGTATTTTCCTAAGGCTAACTTTCTCCGCTCCTTGTATATTAAGGATTTTCCGGATCATGTTTGGGCCGAGTACGGAAGAAAGTATCGAGACGATTTAAAAGCTTCCCCATCCGAATTCCCGGTTTGTGCAACGTTGAACGTCGGATACTTCGGCTATTTCGCCGGACCGGAGCGAAGAATCATCGACGTTTATGCTCTGACGGACCCCCTTCTAAGCAAGTTGCAAGCGGCAAAACCTTGGAGGATCGGTCACTTCGGAAGGAATATACCTCAAGGGTATATCGAATCCGTGGCGAGCGGAGAAAACAGGATTAAGGAAAAAAATCTCAGAGAGTACTACGAAAGGCTTAAATTATTAACCGAAGCCGAAGATCTTTTCTCATCGAATCGTCTTTTCGAAATTTTCCGAGAAAACATCGGCGTAAATAAGCAGCTTATCGATCAATATAAAGACGATTTGGAATGGCAGCCGATTCCGGTGGGAGTAAGTTGCGGCTTAGGAAAGGGATTTTAGAAAACTATTTTTAATTTTCGGAAAACTGAATTCGTTTTTTAGCAACTACTTTAATAAACTAGGAATTTCCTTGATCCGTTGACGCCTGATTCCATCTTAAGTTGAGAATGGGTGAAAGCCAAGGCGGGTGGACAGTCGATCGTTGGAAAGAATGGTTTTCCAGCGGCGAACTTGTCCCGTTTTTCCAACCTATTCTTTCCGTCGAAAACGATTCTATTTTCGGTTTCGAAGCGCTTGGTCGATTCAAAGATCAAAACGATCGCATTCATAGCCTGGGCCCCTTCTTTCTATCGGAACCTTCCCATTCGTTTTCGCCGGAAGAGAGACTTCGATTTCACGATTTAAAACGCGACGTGGATCGTTCGATTCGAACCAAGGCGTTACAAATCTTATCCGAGAGCACAAATTTACCGCCGAATACGAAACTATTCTTAAATATTTCTCCCACGTTTATGCAGGATTATCTCATATCCGGTTCGAACGATGATCCGTATACGTTAAAGTCGGCCAAAACGATCGGAGTCGATCCTCGGAAGATCGTCATTGAGATCGTCGAGGAGCATTTTTCAGGAGAAATCGATCAGTTAAAACCGTTGATAAATCTTTACAAAAGGGAAGGGTTCCTGGTCGCGATCGACGATTTAGGGGCAAGATCTTCCAATCTAGATCGAATCGGCGCACTTCATCCGGATATTATAAAAGTCGACCTGGGATTGATAAGAAGCTCGGTGGATTCAAGAAATTTTCAGGAAATCCTTTTTACATTATCCCGACTGGCAGAGAGCTTGGGTTGCTCCCTATTATTCGAAGGAATCGAGACCGAAACGGAGTTATATAACGCATTGACTTACGGTGCGCGCTTTCTCCAAGGATTTTACTTTGCTGAGCCGAGCCCCGATCTTATAGATATTTCCGGTCTGAGCATCCGATTTTCCCAACTGCATGAGTTATTCTTTTCCTATAAAAAATACCAATTACTCAGGCGAATTAAAAAAGAAAGAGAACTGGAAGATAGACTCGAATCGGCAGGAATCGAGGTCTTTGTAGAACAGGAGATTCTCAGAATTCGAATTCGCAACGCCTATCTTCTGAAAGATTCGATTTTTAGAATGTACGTAACCGATCAGGAGGGAAGACAGCTCTCGCCGAATTATACCGAATTATCGCAAGAAATCATGCAAGAAAACGAGAATTATTTGGGAAGAAACTGGAGCTGGAGACCTTACTTTCTGGAGCAATTCTATAAGAACGCCAAGAATCCATCGGAAGGTTGGATCGCAAGTAATCCGTATTTCGATTTGGATAGTAGAATCCTACTCATCACTTATTCAAAGAGATTAATGGACGGCAACGTACTCTTCGTGGACGTCAGAATGTGGGATTTTCCCTAGGTTGGAGAAACTTTTACGCCCGCATCGGCCAAGAGGCGGTTGACGTTATCTATATATCTTTTTTTCTCTCCCGGTCGCGCAGAGTTACCTTCCAACGATAAACCGACATACAAATTATTATCAGCGTCTCTCGCTACGGATCTGACGACGCCATAGGCAGTCAAGGGCGCCTGCATTTTGAAGAAGATATCGAATGTAAATCCGACTCGCCTCGGTAAATCGTCGTTCAAGTCGGGATGATTGATTTTTACCCGTAAGCCGCCGGTAGATAGATCCAATACCGGAAATCTTTCCTTGACCAAAATCGTGTTGGACTCCCGTATTCTGTCCACCATTTCGAACGTTAAAGTCTTGATTTCCATTACGTCCGTCATATCGATTTCGCGTGTGCGATTCTGAGCAAGGACATATCCGATCGGAATAGCCTGTTCGTCATGATTGATGTAAACGATCGGAACGATTAGTTCCGACTTGATTTTCTGATTCGCATATTCGATGATTTTTCTTCGAACATCCTCTTCGTCGCCCAATTCATGTTCATAATCGACATAGCCGTTCTTGTCGGAAGTTCCGTAACTTTCCGGTTTTTGGGTATTCGGGATAAAGAGAATTTTACCGCTTTTCTTAACTAAATCGAATTTATCCCCTATGGAACGGAATACGTCGATTTTAAGAATATCGTACTTCGGCTTCAGGGTGCGCTCGTAATCGGCAAAGTTCACTTTTACCGAGGTCGGGACATTGAACAAATTTGCATCAATTGTGGTTTTACTAGTCCGAAGATTCGTAATCCATACGGAACCGTCGGGAGGTTTGATCCTTGGAAATTTGCGTTCGCGACTTGCGATAGACACGGATTCGACTTCTAATACGAACTGATTATTGGGACGCTCCTCTAATACTTCGCATTCCAATTCAAGGTAACGAGCCAGAAGTTTATACAAAACTACGCGGGCGTTGAGTTTAAATTGCTCCGGAGCCTTTCCTTGCACCAGAATCTTTTTTGCATCCTTACTGACCGAGAGAAGTTCCACGGAATCGTGTTCGTCAGTGTCTCGAACCAAGAGTTCGGTTTTCAGCAGGAATTTTCCGATGATATGGAGTCTTTTTTCCGGTTCAGATATGAGTTCCCGATCTCTTTGTTTCCGATCTACCTTTTCCATTAAATTCCTAGGTGTGGGGGGTGGAAATTCTCTTGATTCCAGCCTTTCGCTTCGTTTTGATGTAATAGGTAAGGTACACTAATGTCAAACCAATCTTACCGCAACTCCCAATTTTTAGACGGCCTCTCCGGCGAAGAACTTTTCAGCATGCAAATCGGGCTGACCTACAGGGACTTTTTAGTTCTTCCAGGTTTTATCGATTTTCATCCATCCGAAGTTGAGCTTGAAACACGGCTCACCAGAAAGATCAGATTAAAAAGACCATTCGTAAGTTCTCCGATGGATACCGTAACCGAATCCGCAATGGCGATCGCCCAGGCGTTGATGGGAGGAATCGGAATCATTCATTACAATAATACGATCGACCAGCAGGTTGCCGAAGTAACGAAAGTCAAGCGTTTTGAAAACGGCTTCATCACTGACCCGGTGGTACTTGGCCCGAAAAATATCATCGAAGATCTGGATCGGATTAAGGAGCGCCAAGGGTTTACTGGAATTCCGATCACGGAAGACGGAACCAGAACTTCGAAACTCATCGGAATCGTCACCAATAGAGATATCGACTTTGAGAGAGATAGAACCATTTCTTTGGATAAAGTGATGACCACGGACGTCATTACCGGGAAGTCGGGAATTACGTTGAAAGAAGCGAATGATATTATTAAAAGAGAAAAGATCGGTAAATTACCGATCACGGACAAGGACGGGAGATTGGTTTCCTTGGTCAGCCGTTCGGACCTGAAAAAAAATAAGGATTTCCCGGATTCTTCCAAGGATGAAAGCAAGAGGTTACGTTGCGGTGCAGCTATTTCTACGCTACACGAATCTAGAGATAGAGTCGCGGCGCTTTACGAGGCCGGTGTCGACGTGATATTTATAGACTCGGCCCAAGGAAATTCGATCTATCAAATCGAGATGCTGCAATTCATTAAGAAGAATTTTCAAAATTTGGAAGTCGTAGCGGGAAATGTGGTGACTAGAGGCCAGGCGGAAAATTTGATTCAAGCCGGAGCCGACGGTCTTCGCATAGGAATGGGGCCTGGATCCATTTGCATTACGCAGGATACTATGGCGGTCGGGCGTGCACAGGCAACTGCAGTTTATCAAACCGCAAATCATGCCGCTAAGCACGACGTTCCCGTAATTGCCGACGGCGGAATCACGAATATAGGCGATATTGCGAATGCTCTGGCCATCGGAGCTTCTGCCTGTATGATGGGATTCATGTTTGCGGGAACAAACGAGGCGCCCGGAGAGTATTTTTATGAGAACGGAATCCGTCTCAAGAAGTATAGAGGAATGGCTAGTATTGAAGCGATGAAGGCCGGCGGGGATAAACGATATTTTAACGAGGGACAAAAAGTCAAGGTGGCCCAAGGGGTTAGCGGATCCGTCGTAGATCGGGGATCGATTCTAAATTTTATCCCGTACTTGAGCCAAGGAATTCGTCTTTCTTTCCAGGATATGGGCCATAAAAGCATTCAAGAGTTGCATAAAGCGTTGCGCGATGGAAAACTCAGATTCGAAAGAAGAAGCGAATCCGCTCAGGCCCAAGGCTCCGTTCATAGTTTGTATTCTTATAGTGCACCGAGTCTAAGGGCCGAATAATCTTTAGGATCCCTTTTTAGAACCAATTAGAGGCTAGTAGAATTGCTACGATTTCTTTCTAAATCCGTTTTTCTCTCGGCCTTGGTTGTACTATCCGGATCGCTTAGTCATGCCCAAACCACTGCGGAAAAAACGAGGGTAGCCCAGGAACTTGTCGCTCGATTGGACCAAGCCTTGCTAAAGACGGACGGATTGGTTAAGGCCAATCTCATCTTAATCAAACGTTCCGGAGATACATGGAATTGGGATATGAGCGTTTTTCGAAAAGGGGAAGATTCTCTTTCCCTTTTCGAAAGCAAAGGACGAGGATTGGAATATAAGATTCTATTTAAGGAAGACGGGGAATTAATTTACGCATTTAACGCCCTTTCCAGGAAAATATTCCGAAAAACTGACGAGGAGAAATACGAAAATCATCTAAATACAGGTTTCAGTTTCGTGGATCTATCCGGAACGTCCTATCAGGCCAACTATAATCCGATAGTGCAAAGCGACCTCGATGTAGGAGGTAAGAAGATGAAACGAGTATCGATGCGTCCGATCGTTCCGTATTTTTATTCCAAGTTGGTTCTACTTTTGGAGCCGGATACCTTAAAGCCGACACGATTGGATTTTCACGACAAAGACGGGGTTTTGTATAAGACTTTAAACATCAAGTACGGGCCGGTAAAGGTTAAGTCTAAACAAAAAGTCACCCGGGACGAGATGGCGAGCAGACTCGAAATGCTTGATTTGAATTCCGGTTCGATTAGCGTACTTGAATATACGGAAGTGGATCGGGACGTTAAACCGGATCCGTCTCTCTTCGAATTGGAAAACTTGAATCGATTCTAAAATGTCCGATTCGGAAACCGTTTTTTTTCGCCCGAACTTCCTTCCCGATTCTAATTTGCAATTGGATCCGGAAGAAATTTCTCATTTAAAAGCTCTTCGTATTTTTAACGATAAGAAAATCGTTATCGTAAAGGACGGAAAAGGTACCAGCTATCTCTTTGACGTTCCTCCTTCCGGCAAGACGGGAAAGATTCTCAAAACCGAATATAAAGAAAATACGTTTCCACCGGCAGTTATTGCGACCGCCATTCCGAAAGGGAATCGACTCGAATGGTTAATTCAAAAAGGAACGGAACTTGGAATAACCCGGTTTATCTTTTTAATCTTTGCACACTCGGATAGAAAAGACTTGAATACCGAAAGGTTATTGCGAGTCGCAGGAGAGGCTTGTGCCCAGGCCAAAAGGGAGTTTCTTCCCGAAATCGTCGGGCCAATACCTCTAACTCGATATTTGGATTCTCTGAAAAAAACGGATGATGAAGTTCTGCTGCTGGATCCGGAAGGATCAGGAAAACTTGATATAGATTCCATTCGAGGTCGAACCGTTTTGATCGGTCCCGAAGGCGGCTTTCGCGAAGAGGAAAAAGAATTGTTTAAGAAGAACGGAATTCTCGGCTGCAAGGCGGGAAATTCGATTTTAAGAATCGAGACAGCCGGTATTTACGCGGCGTCGCTATTTCGCGCCTCGTCTTAACGACTCGACTATTTGCCGACTCCGCTTGCCCCTAAAAATAAAAGACAATTGGTATAGTTACTACCGCAATCGCGCGTACAAGCCTGTTGAAGTTGCAGGCAAAGCGTTACAATGCTACAGGCGACATTGCAATTCGAAAGGCAGGTATTCAATGCCAGTAAATTGTTTCCGGTGACTGTCGGTCCGTACAGGTTCTGGCAATTGGCCGTGCAAGAAGCAATTCCGCCCCCGACACAACCGGCTAAGAAAGTATTTACAGCCGCGCCCTTTATATCCCGTTCTTTATGCTCGCAAGCTGTCAGAAAAATTGCCGTAATGATCAAAAGAAGCCGTAGGGACAGGGTCATATAAGTAAAAGGTTTTCGGTCGTTAGGTAATGGTAAACTAAAAAACATTGGACTCGACAAACAGGAAACCTGGAATAGAAGCAGAACTAGACCGAGGTGCATCAATGTTGGTCAACGGTAAACAGGTGTCTCTAAGTGATCTCTCTTCTCCTAGTTTGATTTCACTACTCGAATCTTTAAAACTAAAACCTGAAATGGTAGCCGTTCAAAGAAACGGAGAAATCGTAAAAAAAACGGTTTGGCCCGGAGTGACTCTTCAAGACGGAGATCGGATTGAAATTTTAAAATTTGTAGGCGGCGGATGAATCGGAGTCGAAAAAATCTTTCGAATACGGATCGTCCTCGCGCCGAGCTTTGGAAAGCTCCCGGATTGTATCCTATTCTGGATTTGGAATATTGCTCCAAAACACGAAAAAATCCTTTCGAGTTAGTTTCACTCTGGTCGAATCACCGAGACTACATTCCCTTTTTTCAATTGAGAGCTAAGAAAGAAGCAATCGAACAAATTACGATTTTGTACCAAAGTTTACGGGAAAAATTTCCCGATTTTCCGGTGATTTTGAACGATTATTGGGAATTAGCTCTTTCTCTCGGTTGCTTCGGATTGCATATCGGGAAGGAAGATTATGCGAATTTGGATAGAGAGACGAGGGATAAAATTCAAGCAAGCCGGCTTTTTTTAGGAACTTCCTCCCACAACTTGGACGACCTACGCAATATTGAAATCGGAGTTTGGGATTATACCGGTTTTGGTCCGATTTTCGATACTTCTTCAAAAGAAGAAACACGTCCGGCTATCGGAACTGTCGAGCTTTCCGAGGCGATGCGAGTGAGTTCCGTTCCCATTGCCCCCATCGGGGGAATCGTATCCGAAACATTACCGGCGGTCTTATCCGAAGGAAACTTTTTAGTCGCAATGATCGCAGGAGCGGGCGAGGCGGAAGATGTTCTAAAATCTTTACGCTTGCTCAAAGAATCCGGAAACGTATAGTTCTTAAAAGTAGGAAGAACTTTCAATTGACTCAGAGATTATGTCCAATAGGATGCTCCGTATGAAGCAACCAGGGGAAATCCGTCACCTCTCGGCGAAAGACGACCGAGATTACCTCCTCGATTACCAATCGATGGATGTAGATAATCTGGAAAAGACGGAGATCTTAGGAGTTCCTTTCGAGAACGCTAGTTTAGACGAGTCCGTGGCTAAGATCTATCATCTAATGGAAGAGAAGGATCACTATCACCATGTTCTTCTTTTAGACCCTGTTAAGACGATGGCCATCCGAAAAGGAAAGAAGCTGCATCGAATCGCTCAAAAAGCCAGTCTTATTCTTGCGGAAGGCGCCGGATTGCAATGGGCGGCTAAGCGACTAGGCGGCGAGTTGAAGGAAAGAATCCCTACCATCGCGTTAATGATGGATCTAGTTCGGCTTTGTGAATTAAGAAATTATTCCATTTTCCTTTTAGGTGGAAAGGAAAATATTATAGAAAAAGTATATTTCAATCTTTCTCGGCATTTCCCCGGTGTACGTATCGTCGGTCGCCACGCGGGATATATGAACTCCCAACGGGAATTACTCGTAAAGGAATCGATTCGCAAAACTAGTCCTAATATTATATTTCTTGCAATGGATTTTCCCGAACAGGAAATCTGGATCGAAAACAATACCGCTTTCTTCGGGCATGCGGTCGTGATCGGGGTTGCGGGGGCGATGGATATATTATCCGGAAAAGTGCGGAAGGCTCCTAACTATTTCAAATTGCACGGACTGACTTGGTTTTGGAGAATACTCGTACGCCCTTGGAGATTGGTCCGACTCAGCCGAATGATCGGCTTTTTCGTTTTTGTTTGGGTTAAATCGTTATTTCGTAAAAAGAAATAATCAATCCCTTAATCCGATAGGATAAGAGACGACCTTTATTTCCGAACCAGATCGCGAATCGATTCTAGAGTCGGGGAGACCCAATCTTCCAGGATCGGATCTTGCTTCAACGCTTCCCGTTTAAATAAAAGGTCCTTATTCGAGAGCGATATCTCGCTCGATTCTCCGATTTTTCGCGCCGTTTCGATGGCTTTCCAATAATTTTGCAAAGCTTCCGCAGTATACGATTCGGATTGTTGACCTGCCGTTTTCTTAGCCAAAATCTCATAGCAAGCGCCTATATTATTGTATGCGGCAGTAAGAGTCTGGTAAACTTCCTGATGATACGGATCGTCCGCTTTAGGGATTCCCATCGCGGGAATTTTCTCTTCCATATCGTCTTTAACTCTTAAATAATAACCCAAAGCTGTCTTGGTTTGTTTGGTATAGAAGAGAGCATTCCCTTTACCCATTAGCAGGGTGGGATTATAATACTCGTCCTTGTCTTCGAATCCGGTCCAATCAGCCAACGCTTTATCAAAGTCGGCGTCCATGTATTCCACCCAACCTTGAAAGAATTTCATTTCGCGTAACAGGGAACTCGGGAGCTCTCTTCTCCATTTGCGGATGAGGTCATATTTAGGCTCGTCCGAATTGACTTTTGCGAATTCCGCCAAAGACGCTTTTAGCTCTTTTCGACGGTTCTTTCTATTCTCTTCTTCTTTTAGAACCGAAAGACTTTTTCCCTCTTCTTCGGATCGAGCTCGGAACGGATAAATTTTCCGCCCGGGGAATTCCTTAATGGATTCCTTACCGGTTAATCCGGCGGAAAGAAGATACCGAATTTTTCCCTGATCAAAGTAAATCCGAGTAGGATTTCCTTCGAAGAGAGTTTCGTCTTCGTCTTTCGTTCCGAACCAACGTACGTTTCTGTTATATCTGTTTTCGGCTTCCCGTAAAAGGTCGCCGGCTTCTTCGAAGTTACCGACACGAACGGAATGTTCGGCAAGCTCGAGAACGGCGAGCCAATGCTTTTCGTCCAAGCTTGCCGCTTTTTCAAAGAAGCGGCGTGCCTGAACATTTTCTTTTATCGCTAAATAATAAATGCCGCGTTGGTAGTAACCTTCCGCATAGTTTTTACCATCGATTTCAACCTTAGTTCGCTCATCCTCCTGGGATTTGCGATAGATTGTATCCAGCATTCTAAGAGCGCTTTCTTCGATTTCGATGCCAGAAACCTGATCGACAGGATTGATATTATATTTGATTCGTAATTCTTCAGGATCCAACGCAGTATAAAAGGACGCTAATTTTGTGAGGGTATAAAAGGGGAGTTCGGACTCCATATCCAAATTATTCCGCAAAAGCCTGTGGTGGTTTAACACGAATTGAGGATCTCCGCTTTCTTTCCACATTTCGATATAGGTGGAAACTAAACCTGCCTGACCGGGAATACTTTTCGGATTGGCTTCTACGATTCTATTATAGAACGAAGCGGCTTTTCCGAATTCCCTTCGATTATAGTATATTTTCGCGATACCCGCGGTCGCTTTCTCGTCGTAAGGACTCTCTCCATCGGTAAAGACTCTTCGGTAGTAATCGATCGAGAGGGCGTCGTTTTTGAATTTTCCGCGCTTTCCGTCCGGCTCGGCGAAGTCAGGCATGACTTGGGAGTGGAACCAGCCTAAATTTCTATATGTGTCGTTTTCATGAATTCTCTCCTTGAGTCGCATTACCAGAAACGCACCGGCGGCTACGACTTTTCTAGGAGTTTTTTCCTGATCCAATAAGAATCGAATTCCTTCCGCCCCTTGATTTATGCCGAGCTGGCTTTTTAATTTTTTATCGTTCCAAGACTCGCCGGGAGCTAATTTCACGAGAGGGGCGTTTTCTCTCCGATTCCATGAGTCCAAGGTCCCGCTGAATCCTAGGTCGGGCTCGATTCTTCCGAATAACTTTCCGAAAGAAAGTTCGTATTCACCGGCTCGACTATACTCGACTCCGTATAAATTTAAGTATTTCAAATTATGAGGAAGAATTTCAGCGCCTTTATCAAAATAACTTTCAATAGAAATTAAATATTTCTTCCTCTCGTCCTCGCTGAGTTGGCCCAGGATTTTCTTAGCGCCCATTTCACGAATTTGTTCCAATCCATTTTCATAATGCTGAGCGGCTTGTCTCGGACGAATAATTCCGAAATACGTGAAATAGGCTCCGAACGCCAAAAGCAGTCCTGCCGCGATCGTATAAATCGTTCTACGAACTCGCTTACGTCTTTCTAGTAATCCCTCTTTCGTATAAATCGGATCGGAGGATATGATCGGAACTCCGTCCGCCGAATAAGCGCCGGAACGATCCGTTAAACTAATCGTAGTTCCTAAAGCGGCGGACAAGAAAGCGGCGACATCTTCCGGGGTACTTTCAACCTTGATAAGTTCTAAAAGGTCTCGTTGTGCTTTCTTAGAGAGCTTATCTTGTACGATCGATTCTATTACCGATCTTCGTAATAGAGGCGGATATCGTAGGATCTCCTTCTGAATGATAGCTAACTCTTCGTCGCTTAAGGAGCGATCTATGTCTTCCTTATCCTCACCGCCTAAGGAGCGAAGATCGTCTTCGAAGGATGGAGCTCCTAAATCTCCGTCCGAATCGGATTCTGCATCAAGATCGGGAGAGAAACTGGTAAAATCCGCGCCTTCGGGAGCCGCACCCAGATCCATTTCTGATACCGGTTCTGAGGAAAAATCCGCGAACGGATCGGCTTCCGGAAGGGAAGTCGCGCCGGAAAGATCGGAGAATGGATCCTGACCGCCTGCCCCCGATACCGGTGCAAAGTCCGAAAAAGGATCCGAATCGGAAGGTCCCGGTTCCGCCGCAAAAGGTTCAGTTTCTTCCGCTCCCGATTCGAACCCTAAATCGCCGAAATCGCTTTCATTGGAAGGGGAGGCTCCGAAGGGATCTCCTTCACCCAGACCAAATTCATCGCCTGGGGCATTTTCCATTGAACTAGCATCAAAGTCAGCGAACGGATCTTCAGTACCTGCCGCGCCTCCACCCATGTCAGCGAATGGATCCTCTTCCGCCGAACCGCCAAACGGATCAGTAATCGGTTCTTCCTGAGTTGTTCCGCCCATATCCGCAAAGGGATCCGAATCTGCCGGGGTAAATTCCTCACTGGGTGGAGAATCAAAAGGGGATTCCAGTTCTTGGCTTGAATCCATTCCTGCGAAAGGGTCCTCTTCTCCGGATCCAAAATCGTCCGTAGGAGTCGGTTCTGTTCCTTCGCTTGGAAATTCTTCGGCAAAAGGATCTTCCGGAGGAGGAGAGGAAAAATCGTCCGATACCGAAGGTTCTTCTCCCATTCCTGCAAACGGATCCTCCTCTTCGGAAGCTTTTTCTCCCGTAGCGGGCGGCTGGTTTAATAGTTCATCTAAGTCGATATCGTCTTCATCGGAAAAAGAAATCGGCTTAGGTCTTCCAGTGGATGGAGTCGGCTCGTCGCCTTCTTCTTCCCCGAATTCGATTTCGGATGCTTCTTGATCTTCTTCTTGCGGTTCTTCGTCACCGATGGAAATGGGCATAGTAAAGCCCATCTTATCCCGAAAGACGGAGAGCATCGGGTTCAGATCTTCCGATGTTTCGGGATTTCGACTCAGTGGGTCCAGTATAGAGCGTATTTGCTCCAAGTCCTGGGGGGAGTATTCTGGAGATGAGGGCTCAGCCATAAAGTCCTTAGGGATACTATCGGCTTAATCGAAAAAGATCAAAGAATTTTTCCTTATGTCGGATCCATCTATAAGACTCCGGAAATCCGCTTAGGGTTTCCGGGTTTTTCTACGACAATCGCAATAGAATGATTCCGGCCAACAAAACCAAGGCAGTCGTATTTTTGACACTAATTCTTACCTTCACTTTAGCCGCCGACGAGGCGGAGGACTGGATCGGCGCGTTTCGATCCGTGGATTATGAAGAAGGCGAAGAAGCCCTCTCCGAGGAAAAAATCTATTATTTCTGGCAGTTTGAAAATTTGAGGCGGGCGGTCCCTCCCAGATTTATACGATACGTGGATACTGCAACATCCTTACAAACCGGGAAATTGCTGAATCGAGGGGTTTTGTTTACCTATGAAGGTTTACAGAACGATGAAGTCAGCGTTTGCGGAGAATTCAACCACTGGCAATGTATTCCCTTACAAAAAAATGATAAGGGTATTTTTTACGGAATCATAGATATAGTCGGGGATACTTCTTACGATCCAAAACCGGCATACGAATATAAATTTCGAGTGGATGGTCTTTTCACCCATGATCCGGGTAACCCGGATACGTATGAGGACGGTGCCGGTTCCTTGGTTTCCAGAATTGCGTATCGTCACGGCGGTCCGAATAAACAGGTTAGTACCAGGATACTAGATGATTCGCCCCACGAAGAAAAAGAATTTCGGACCGTCGAGTTTCGAATTTATCAGCCTCAAGCCGACTCGGTTACCCTCGTCGGGGATTTCAATCATTGGGATCCGGAGGCGGATTTTATGGAAAGAGAAAGAAACGGCGTTTTTCGAATCGTGAAGAAATTGAAGCCTGGCGAGTATCTTTATAATTTCGTTGTGGATGGCAAAGTAATTCCCGATACATATAACCCGTTGACTCTGCTTAGGGAAGACACGGGGGAAATTTCATCCGCCTTAAACGTACCGGAACGCTCGGGTGTCCTAGAGAGAAAATAAAAAGCCCCGTTTAAGAAGAGAATAAGCGAGGCTAAAACTAGATTGACCTGGACCCTTGGGAGCCGGAATCTTTGCTTCCCACCATGGAAAAGCTTCGCTTATCGGTCTACTTGATCATTGCGGTCATCGTCGTGATTCTAGTATATGCTCTGTTAAAAAGCTGGTTCGTCTATGATCGCGGGATTGAAATTTCCAAGTCATCCTCTAACAAAAGTGAGACGGTATATGTGGAACCGGATGACGATTTGTTGGAACATTCCTCCGTCGCTTGGGGACGTTTTCTTTATTATCCCTTAAATCTGAATCGTGATAGGGAGAATTTCGGACCCCGCAAAACTTTAAATCATGCCCAAAATCTGGTCGTAGTCGATCTCTTAAGCGGCAAAATTCGGAAAGTATTTACTAAGAGCGTTTATATTTGGGATTACTTCTACGGCCAGGAGGAAGTGGAAACTTCCCGTTCCAACGAATCCGTCGAACCGAATCCTGACGCTTTTCCCGGATTGCAGACCGGTCGAAAGTTCATCGTGGTGGGGATGCCGGACGATACCAATAAAGACGGATATTTGAATCAAAAGGATTCCAAGAAAGTGTTCGTCTACGATCCGATTACCGAAGAATTGATCCAAGTGCTTCCTAAGAAGCACTATTTGGAGAAATTTCTTCCGGATTCTCCTAAAGATAGATTGGTTATGATCGTTCGTAAGGAAGAAGATATCGCTTCCGGAGGAAAGAAGAAACCCTCTTTGCCTACAGTATTTATTTACGATACCGCAGCTAAAAAGGGGCAGCTCGTCGCGAGACCTTGATTTGTTTCGCGACTTTCGTTCCTACGATTATTCCTCTCTAGATTCCAACCAGCGCTCCGCTTCTAAAGCGGCCATGCAACCGGAACCGGCTGCCGTAATCGCTTGCCTATAGTTTTTATCTTGAACGTCTCCAGCCGCAAAAACTCCTTCGATATTCGTTTTTGTCGTTCCGGGAACCGTTTTAATATAACCCGTCTCATCCAAATCCAATTGGCCTTCGAATATTTCCGTATTGGGTTTATGGCCGATTGCATAAAAGAGGCCCCTGACGGGAAGTTCTCTAGTCTTACCGGAGGGAATATCCTTAACCGTCAACGCAGTCAATTGGTTACCGTTTCCGGATGCCGCTTCCACAGTCGTGTTCCAAAGAATTTCGATCTTCGGATGAGTTGTCGCACGCTTCTGCATTATCTTGGATGCGCGCAAGCTATCTCGTCTGTGAACCAAATATACTTTCGAGGCAAACTTGGTCAAATGAGAAGCTTCTTCGACGGCGGAATCTCCGCCCCCGATAACGGCTAGTTCCTTGTTTCTATAAATCGGAAGAGCGCCGTCACAAACCGCGCAAGCCGAGATTCCTTTTTGCCAGTACGAATCTTCTCCGGCAATGAACATTCTTTTGGCCGTCGCACCGGTCGCGATAATAACGGAGTCCGCTTCGATTAATTCGTCGTCGGACCAAAGCTTGAATGGGCGGGAAGAGAAATCCACCTTCGTAATATTTTGAGTGTGAATAGTGGTACCGTATTTTTCCGATTGGGCGCGAAAAAGCTGGGTTAGGTGAGTTCCATCGATTCCTTCCGGAAAGCCGGGAAAATTTTCAACTTCGGTCGTCGTCGTTAATTGACCTCCGGCCGCAATTCCTCCAGCCATGAAACCTTCATACATTACTGGGCGAAGATTGGCTCTCGCTGTATAGATTGCTGCCGTATGCCCGGCAGGACCGGAACCAATAATTACGACTTTATGAGACATATCTGAAAACCTCTATCAATTTAGAACGATTCTAAATTGATTGTATTGTTTAGACTGGTTTCTTGTAAAGTAGATCTTTTTTTTGAGAACCGAATCCTTCCATTGAAACTGACCTATCGGAATCGAATTGGCTTGCCAGTCTGACCCCTTCGCCGATGCTTCCCGTATCCATGAATTTTGCGAAAAAGGCAGGATGGATCCTCTTTTTAGTAGGAATTGCATTCCTGGGGACGGAAGTCGGACTTCGCTTCCTCAGATCCCCTTCTCTCCAATACTATAGAGATCTAAAAGTTCTTCACCAGTACCACCCGGATTACTACGTGGGCTTAGAGCCTAATCAGTCTCTCTTTGTACGGCATTTTGCCGGGAAATGGGAGGGTCAAATTTCCACCAATTCCTTAGGTTTGCGTGGAACAAAAGATCCGATTTCCGAGAAACCGAAACTTTTATGTCTGGGCGATAGCCTTGTGATGGGTTTCGGAGTGGGGGATCCTGATACCTTCTGCGCTTTGCTGGATGGTCTGGAGCTAAAGGGAGGCGCCCGGCAATCTCTGAATTTGGGAGTGGATGCCTATGGTTCTTCGGGTTCGTATTTGAGGCTGAAAGATATCGCAGCCCGACTGGATCATGTTTCCGAAGTTCTTTTTTTCATTTCACCGAATGATTTTGATATGCCCGAGGCGCTGGCCGCTAAAGGAATCTTGCCTGACGATCAGACGGATGCGGTAAGGGAAACGGATCCGAACTATAAAAGAAATTTTAGAATCCAATTCGAACTTACGAAATGGTCTTACGCTTTGCAGGCTATGAAATTGGCCTGGGAGCAATTATCCGTCACCGCGGCAGTGACCAAAATGAATGTCGCGAACGAAATAAAATCCGCCGGAATGTCCAAGAATTCGCAACCGGGGGAAAACTTGGGATCTTATATTAAGAATTCCTTCTATCGTCCTCCGACGCGGCCGGATTGCTCTCCCTTAGCGCCGGTAATAAAGGACGCCGTATTAGGACCGGTCTGTCCGGAACCGATTCCTGCCGACGTTCATTGTACGGATACTGTTCCGAATATTACCGAGTTGGAATCTTTACCGGAGTTAACGCAACGCAGCTATGATGGAATGATCGCTCTTGCAAAAGAGAAGGGGTTTCGATTGATTCCCGTGATTGTTCCCATTCAAGTGGAAGAGATATACTGCTATAATAACGGGAAATATCATAAGCTGGAAAATTACGCGATTCGGTCGGCCTCCTATTTCGAAAAGAAAGGAATCCCGGTCATGAAACTGAAAAAAGATACGGTAAGCATGTGCAAGATCGGAACGGATGGTCGGCGCATCGGTATACTAGATCATTTTATTCCGGAAGACGGACATTTTACGAAAATCGGAAACCAATGGTTGGCGGAAGCGATTGCCAAACATTTAAAGGAGAGCCCATTTGCTCTTTAATTCGGTTCAATATTTAATTTTTGCGCCCGTCGTCATCGCGGTTTATTTTCTACTTCCCGCTAGGTTTCAGAAGTGGTGGCTACTTTTAACGAGCCTTTACTTTTATGCGGTTTTCAGGGTTCCGTTCGTAGCGCTATTAATTTATTCGATAGTCCTGACTTACTATTGCGTAGTGTGGATGGATAAGGCAGTCACTAAATCCGGAAAATTATTTTTTTTGAATTTAGTCGTATGGGGAAATTTACTTCTTCTCTATTTTTTCAAATATCTGGATTTTTCCTTTATCGCTTGGAATACGATTCTTGGATTGCAGCCGTGCGAATCTTGCTACGCTTATCCCTCGGGGGTTCTCCTTCCGATGGGAATCTCTTTCTTTACTTTGCAAGCGATCGCTTATGCGGTGGACGTATATCGCGGCCATGTGGGGCGAGCCAAGAATCTTTTTCAGTTCGGTCTGTTTTTGAGTTTCTTCCCGCAATTAGTGGCTGGGCCGATCATTCGGGCTCAGGATATGCTCCATCAGTTTTTGGAAGAGTATCGGTTCCGGAACGAGAATCTGCTTCCGGGTATTCGTCAAATCGCGTGGGGATTATTTAAGAAAACCTTTGTCGCGGATCCCATTGCCTTAATCATCGATCCCGTCTACGGAAATCCTTCGGTTTTCGGGTGGGAGGCATTGTCAATTTCTGCCGTCTTATTCTCCTTTCAAGTTTACTGTGATTTTTCCGGGTATTCGGATGTCGCGATCGGAACAGGGCGGATTATGGGATACCATATCCCGGCGAATTTTCGAGAACCGTTTTTATCCCAGTCGATTACCGAATTGTGGAGGCGTTGGCATATCTCGTTCAGTTCTTGGCTGAGAGAATACGTGTATATTCCTCTCGGTGGTAACAAGAAAGGCATTCCTAGAATGTATCTAAACCTGTTTCTTACTACGTTTGTGAGCGGGATTTGGCACGGCGCCGATTGGAATTTTATCATTTGGGGAGCGATTCACGCTTTCTTAATGGTAATAGAACGTTTTATTCTATCGTTTAACAGGATCTCTCAAGCTTGGGAAAAGGTTCCGCAGATTATTAAAATTGCATATACTTTCTTTTTCTTTGCAGTATCGATGTTTTTCTTCCGGGCAAAAGCGGCACCCGGGTATGAAGGCAGCATCGACGTCGCATGGACCATGACTGTGCGAGCTTTTACGGCGGCGAAAGGATTACCCTTGGACGTTCCTCTTCCGTTATTCGTTGCGGTTATTGCTCTCATGGCGGGAGATTATATCGTGGATAGAAAGATTCCGATATTGGAGAAACTTACGGATAAACCCATCTGGGTTTATTCGATTTCGGCGGTTTTGCTTTCCATTTGTTTTATTCTTTATAGTGTTACAGTGAGCCAACCGTTTCTCTATTTCCAGTTCTAACGACGAGCTAAATCTTCGCTAAGGCGATCGGCAATGAGTCCGTAGGCGTACGGATTCGGATGTCCGTCTCGGGCCAGAAAAAACGGTTCATGCTTTTCTTTCCAAATCGTTTGCAATGTAGGTCTTAAATCCAAGACCGACATTCGATTTTCAAGCGCAAGAGATCCGGCCTTGTTTAAGATAGTCGATTGAAAGATCGGTTGATTTGCAGGATTCGGTTCGGGAAGAAATACGATTACCAAGGGAATCTCCCTCTCCTTGCAAAAAACAAATAGGCTTTTCAACGCTTTTAAATGCGGATGGTCTTGCGCCAACGATTCTCTTGCGATTTCTTCCTGCGAAGAAATTTGATTTTCAGCAAGTTCGGGACGATATTGTTCGCGCAGTGTCTTCCATCCGTTAAAGACGGCGCTATACCGGGATAAATAAAAGGAGATTCTGGTCAAGAGTCGTTTCACTTTCGATTTGGAAAGAGCTTCTTCTCTAAAAGAATCTGCGACATCCGATATATGATAAATCCAATAAGCGACCTTCGGAGGATCGGACCGGTTCAATACTTCCCGAAGTATTTCTTGAATTCCTAAAGTCCCGACGGCATCCACACCTAGATTCCGGACTCGACCGGCAAAACCTATCCTTTCGGCCAATTGCCAGGAAATCGATTCGCGATCTTCCACTAAATACCCCATTGCTACGGAATCTCCCAAGATCCAGATTTCCTTTCGAGCGTGAAGCGGTTCAGTTCCGGGTTCGTAACTGATTCGTTCCCCGTTTTGATCCGTACGAATATTATACGTGTATTGCTTTGCAGGCTGAAAAAGGGTCAATTGCCGATTCGGGCAAAGGCGTATCCAAGGCAAAGGACCATCGGAGAGACAATGCAGTTTTTTATCGGATAATCTGAATCGAACGGACTGGAAGTACGGAAGTCTAAGCGATAATTCTAATATAATAAAAATAAATGATAGGGAAATTACGATTTTAAGATAAACTAACGACTTCAACGGATTCGGTTTTTACGATTTTGTCGGATTTTCCGGATATAATTTTTCTCCGCATTCCCGAAACATTCTCTTGGAAGCGGGATTTGCTTCCGGAATTCGATTTTCCAGAAAGCGTTTTCTTTCATTTGGATTTTTTTTCTCATCCAATAAACATTCTTTCAGAAACTTAGCCAAGCTTTCCCTATCCTTATCCCATCCATCGGCGAAAGATTTTAAAACCCGATCCGATTCGCTTTTCGAGCCCGCTTTTAAATAAATCTCCAATAAGTAGAGAAGAATATCCGGATTCTTCGGATCCTTTATATGCGCTTTTTCTAAATAAAATGCCGCCGATCCCGGGGCCTCATGACTTTCCGCTAAAAGAATTCCTAAATTTCTATTCGCAACGACGTTGTCAGGATTTTTTCTAAGCGCTAAATCATAATAGTAAAGCGCTTCCGCAATATTACCTTGGGAGTGTTTTTCACGAGCGAGGTTTACCCATTCCTGCGAGGAATCGCAGGAAACGAGGATTAGGGACATAAGAATCGAAAATGCGTATCGGAACTTCTGTCTCATTTCCGTAGGTTTTTTCCGGTGGGGGGATAAAATTTGACTAAAAAAAGTCATTTTCTTCCGTCGAATTTGTACAATTTACGGGCCTTCCCATACCGCAATCTTAAAAAAGTTTCAATCTAGTGGGAGAATTTGTCCGAAGGAATTAGTACTGTAATACGTAGAAGCGGGACTAAGAAAGTGACATCTTCTCATAAGAATTTACTCCAAAATTTCCAGGAATACCTTTCGGTAGAGAAGGGTCTGAGCGACAATTCGATTTACTCGTACGGGTACGATTTAAACAAGTTTAAGAACTTCCTGGAAAAGGAACATATCGACTTCTTAGAAGTTCAGGCAAACGATATAGTTCGTTTCCTGAACGAGGAAAGAAATCGAAAAATCTCCGCTAAGACGATCGCGCGTGAAGTCGTCGCAATTCGGCAGTTTTATAAGTTTCTTAAAGACGAGAAGAAATTGGATTCGAATCCGACGGAGAAAATCGAAACTCCGGAAGTGATGCGCTCCATTCCCGACTATCTGACTCAGGAAGAAATCGAAGAGCTTTTCAGTGCGATTCGCGAGGATCATCTTTACGAACTAAGAGATAAGTGCATTTTCGAACTTCTGTATTCTTCCGGTCTTCGAATTTCAGAGGCATGCAATCTTCGTTTAACGGATATGGATATGGCCGGGATGACTTTGACGGTGGAAGGGAAAGGCGGACGCCAAAGACTGGTTCCGTTCGGGGAGAAATCCTTGGACATTCTCAATAGATATCTTAAACAAAGCAGACCTTATATTCTAAAGAACCGTAATTGCGATTATTTGTTCGTGTCCAAGAAAGGGTCGTTTATCAATCGTAAGTCGGTCTGGAGACTTTTGAATCATTATATCAAAAGAACGAGTATCAAAAAGAAAGTCACACCGCATACGTTGAGACATTCGTTTGCGACTCATCTTTTGGAAAATCACGCGGACCTCAAATCGGTTCAGGAACTATTGGGACATATCGACATATCCACGACTCAGATATATACCCACATGGCTAATAAAACCCTGAAGGAAGTTCATAAGAAATTCCATCCGAGAGGATAATTTCAGGAAATGATCCGAAGCCATTGAGGAGTTTAGGTTGACAGATCCTAAACAGACGAACTATTCAAACCAGTTTCGAATCCAGATCCCGTCTCATCCGCGCTACGTATCCGTGGCGCGGAATTTCGTTTATAATTTAGCAAGAGAATCCGGCTTCACGTTATACGATTCCGCAGATTTGAAATTGGCAGTCGGTGAATGTCTTCTCAACGTGATCAAACACGCTTATTTGGGTAAACACGGATATCCGATTTTTCTGGAAGTCCTGGTCTTTGATAATCGAATGGAAGTAAGGATTCGCGACTTCGGAGTACAGAAAAATTTATCGGAAATGCGAGGATACGATCTCGGCGATTATCGAGAGGAAGGAATCGGACTATTTCTAGTACGTAAGCTCACCGATCACTTTTATGTGGATCAATCCGGGAAGGGGAATCGTCTCATTCTCACCAAAATGAAATAGCGGTTTTTGCCTAGATTTTTAGGCAAAATCTTGTTTCCTAATACTCGCAATCGTTTCAAAAAGGTCATCGAGCCGATGAATTCCAAGATTATCGTATTCTTTCTAATTTTTCCGTTATGTGTTTTATCCTGTCGCAAAGGGCCGTCCCTTTCTCGAGAAGAGGTTAAGAATTTAAGTTCTTCTTATATTCGAGAATTATGCCGTAAAAATTTGGAATGCTCCGCAATGTATTTGGAATCATTATCCGTATCGGAACAGGAAGAAGCGAGGTCCGAATTCTATTCTTTAGAGCAATGCATGGAGAACCAGAAGGACCAAAGCATTCTCCCGGACGAGTATGAAAAAGTAACCGACGATCAAATAGCGAAAGTTCGGCGTTGTATGGATGATTTATTGAAGACACCTTGCGCTTCGATGGAGGAATCCGGAGGGATTCCTTCCTGTCAGGATCTGTTCCGTTCAGTCGAATGAAAGCATCGCGGGCTAAGACCTTTAGAATTAAAATCAGGCTCTGTCGATGCGATTAGGTCGAATTAGGGACCGGATTCGGAACTCTGAGAATCTTCCTGTAGAATTCCTAATCGTTTCGGACGCACTTTGGAATGAACTACTTGTCCGTCCGCTCCGAGAAATAAAAATGAGGGTCCAGGAATTTCCTTCAACTTAACCTTGAAGCTCCGATTTCGGCCTAAGTTCGCATCGACGCCCGGAAAAATTTCCCGTTCAACTTCGATATAAGCGTTTTTGTCCGGATCGAAGGAAAGTATTACGGATTGCTCTTGAGCCAATAAGTTTTCGAGAATGGATTGGTATTTTTGCTTAATCGCCTGGAGCTTAGGTAGACTTTCCTTCTCATCATCTGAAAGTGCTCTTCGTTGCGAATCGTCGTTTAATTTTACGATGCTCGCTTCCACTTTCTTTAAAACGTCGTGATTTTTTCGAACTTCCGCTTTTAAATCTTCGAGTTCGGATAACAATTCGGGCGGCATTCCGCAACTCAATACGGTTTTAGTTTCCACGATAGCACCGAGTTTAGAACAGGTGATATTCTTTCCTGCGACGCATTGTCCGCCTATCAACTCACCTCGTCCCCCGCGAACCAGGATCGATTCGCCTGCGATCAATTCGGAATGCATCGAAGCTTCTTCGATAAAGATGGAATTTTTTGCGATCATTTTGCCTTGCTCGACGAACTTGGCATAGATGTCGGCGCCGGATTCTATTAAGCCTCCGTTTCGACCCATGAAGCCGCCTGAAAGTACGATATCGCCGCCCGCTTTTAAAAAGACTTTTCCCACCGACTTTTTCACGACGATGGAACCTTCCGTCTCGAGAACAAACCCGTCGGCGATCGATTCTTCTACGATGATCGTGCCGGGAAAGTTGATATTGCCGGTCGAAAAATCCACGTGATCGAGATGACAAACTTCGTCTACGCGAATGACTCCGTAACGATCTACGATCGGCCGTCCGTCTATAAGCGCAAAAATCTGATTTTTATCTTCCGAGATTTTTACGTTGGAGCCTAATTTCCATTCGGCAGGTTTTCCTTCTTCAAACGGAAGGAGGTCCCCCATAACGTTCTTGCCCGGTTTGCCCGGAGAAGGAGAGATTTTCTCGGCTAATTTCTGATTTTTTTTCACGCTCTGGATGATTTGAATGTTTTTGAAATCGACTCTACCGAATTCGTCTTCTTCCAATTTTGGAATACTAGGATGTTGGAATAAAATCCGTAAATCTCCGTCGCTTCCGGGAACGGGAGCCTCGCCGACCGCGATTAAAACCCTCTTGCCGTATTCTTCCGCTTTCGCAAGGCGAGCGATCTCTTCGGCTTTAACTCCGAATTCGATCCCTTCTTTTTTTAGTTCGAAAAGGATTTCTCCTTCCGAAAGAACTTTCCCGCCGTATTTGGGAGGTTGCAATATCGCGTGTGCGGTCATTTTATCTTCGGAGATTTTTAATTCTATATGACTGGCTTCCGGTTTCCCGGGCCATTTCCCGATAAAATGCGGTTCGCCGTCTCTATCTTTTACGACTCGCTTAACCTCCTCTTCTGAGCTCTCGGAAATTTTAAAGACATCTAGACGCTTAAAAACTTCCCTGAGTTCTACGCTTTTGCCTTTCTTTCCGGATGGAAAAACCGTTAAATAAGCTAACCCATCCAGATTCTCGATCTTAAAAAAACCTCCCTCGTTTTCCTCCAAATCTCGGAGAAGGGAATCTGTATAATTGCGAATCGAGTCAGTCATTCGATAGTTCCGATATTGGAAAGTAACGCCCATCTTATATTTTACAATCGAAATCCTATGAAAAGACTTTATATCGAACATGGAAAAACGGAAGAGATGGATGGGAAATAATGGAAAAGAAAATTCTTCTTAGAGCGAAAAAGGCGATTTTTTTACGATCTTATCCCGTCTGTCGGGAGTCTATCAATGCTCGTGGTGTTGATGCGATTCGGATTGAGTCGGTTTGTGTCCGATATGGTTGGAATGATCATGACCGAAGCGAAAGAAGATCCATCCGATTCCGATCAATACGACCAATGTTCCTGCAAATCTTGCGGTATTCCCTTTTAATCTTAAGGCAAGAGACCGGAAGCCGTAACCGAAGGCAAAAAGCAGCGGAAAAGTACCTATAAAGAAACTAGCCATTACCGCGCCTCCAGTCCAGGGGGAACCGGTGGCGAATGCAAGTGCAAAGGCAGGGTAGAGTACGCCGCAGGGTAGAAGACCGGTCACTAAACCGAAATTAAATCCGATAAGACCGAGTCGAAACGGCTTGTCGCTATTCTTTCGTAATGATTCCAAGATCGGTCCTGCAACCTTTCCCAGAATTCTGACGGCAAAAGCGGAAGTAAGCGATATTCCTCCTCCTAGTAAGAGAGAGAGTCCGAATACGATTACAAAAACTCCTGAAATCCATGCAGCGATTTCTCGAATGAACCCGAGTTCGGTTGAAACTAAATTCGCTCCCTGGCCTAGGAACCCAAGCAATATACCGATCAAAGAATAAGAGCCGAATCGTCCGAGATTATAGCAAAGTTGCAAAAACGCATTTTCCTTTCCGGAACGTTTTCCGGAAGCGAGAGATAATGTTCCGGCAAACGGTCCGCACATTCCCACGCAGTGAAGAGAACTCGTTAATCCATGCAAGAACGCCGCGCCTAAAATCGGAAGGATCATTTTTTCGGCGCCTTCTTTTCCGCCTGATCGGGTACGGTCGGTTCGTCGTCGAAGAGCATTCGATATTTCGGTCCTTCTATATCTTCGTATTGACCCGATTTGTAGCTCCAAAGAAAGACAAAGAAGGAACCGAATGCGATTATTAGCGCGAGTGGAATCGTCATGTATAGAGCGTTCAAAGCGACACTCTCCTTCTCAATGATATCGAATTTAATACGACCGTTATCGAACTTAGCGTCATAAATCCCGCGCAGATAACGGGTAGCATATACCCGAATGCGGCTATCGGAATCATAATAGAATTATAAGTTAATGATAGCATAATATTCTGAAGAATGATTCTTCGAGTGGATTTGGAAATGGAAACGGCCTTCGGGAGCGCAGCAAGCCGATTTTGGACTAAAATCAAGTCGGAACGATCTAGACTTAAATCGGATCCGATTCCCATTGATATTCCGAGATTCGCTTGGGCGATACAGGCGGAATCGTTGATTCCGTCGCCGACCATCACTACCGTTTCTCCGTTTTGCTGCGCCTCGATAATTCGTTGTCTTTTATCGCTTGGTGAAAGGTTTCCGGTGTATTCCAGGATTCCTAATTCGGCGGCAAGGGCCTGGACTTTTTCGGGTGAATCGCCGGATAAAAGTTCGAGATTCGGAACTGTCGATTTCAATAATGAAATGCTTGCTCTCGCATCGGGTCTGGGCGTATCTCCGAATTTCCAGGCCGCCATCGGATGTCGGTCCTTACTCAAATAGATCCATCCGTCGTTGACTGCACCTATTTCAGAAGTAAATCCTTTGCTTCCAATCCGGTAAACAGTTCCGTTTTCGCCGGCTCGTTTTGCTTCGATTCCGCCACCCGATACTTCCTTTAAATCCTTCCAGAAATATTCGTTTTGTAACGAAGTTTCTTTCGTCTTTATGGAAGTTTCGGTTCCTAAAGCGCGCACAAGCGATCGAGCTAATGGGTGAGAGGAGTTCTCCTCCAATGCATAAGCCAAATTCCTATATTCGAGAGGTTTTTCGTTACCGAGAATTTTTTCTTCTACCAACTCCAACTTTCCCGTAGTTAGAGTCCCTGTCTTATCAAAGAAAATCCTATCGGCTTTCGCTAACGTTTCCACGGATTCCGGATTTTTGACTAAAATTCCGGCCTGGGATTGAAGCAAATGACTTACAACCAAGGCAGCGGGAACGCTTAAACCCAAAGCGCAGGGGCAAGCCACAATTAAAACGCTGATCGTATTTAAGATAGCGGTCTCTAACGAAACGGCATACCACCAATAAGCAAAGGTGATCATTGCAACGCATAAGACTATCTTTACGAATATGGACGCTAAGGTATCGGTCGTTCGCTGTAGTTTCGGCTTAGTCAAAAGGGATTCTTCTAAAAGCCTACCGATCTGAGCTAACGTGCTTTGTGAAGCTGTCCCGGTTGCGTAGAAAAAGATTCCGCTCGAAAGACAAAGTGAACCCGCGCGAATCGAATCCCCTTTAGTTTTGTGAACCGGTTGACTTTCGCCCGTGATTACGGATTCGTCGAAGTAAGCATCCGTCGAATCTAATTTTCCGTCCACCGGAACTTTGCTGCCGGATACCAATTTGACTTTATCTCCGGTATCGATAACCGAAGTCGGAACTTTCTTCCATGTAGAGTTTCTCTCCACCTCGTATTCTTCGGGCAAAAGGGAAAGCAGCTCTCCCACTTTCGCGCCGGCTCTATATCGAATATGCGCTTCTAGATACTTTCCTAGCAGTATAAAAAAGTAGATCGTACACACGGAATCGAAATAGACCTCTCCTCTATCGGCGATCGTTACATATACGCTATAAAAGTAAGCCAGACTTACCCCTAAAAAAAGAAGAGTGTCCATGGACAAAAATCTTCTTTTCCACGATTCCAACGCGCCTTTCCAAAACGGATAACCGGAAAAAACGTATACCGGCGTGGCTAATATCCAAGAAACATAATGAAATAGTTTTTTGATTCCTAAATCCATTCCTTCGAAATATCCGGCGTATAATCCGGCGGAGAAGAGCATAATGTTTCCCCAACAGAAACCGGCGACGGCCATTCGGAGGGCTAAGTCCTTAAACGGCTTTTCGACTTTTGCTTCCGATTTGTAGGGAGAATATAAGTTAGGAGTATATCCTAGTTTTCTAATGGATAAGAATAAATTCGTAAGATTGAGTTGGCTGCGATCGAATTCCACACTCAGCCTGGAGGTGGCAAAATTCATTCTCGCGGAAAATACGCCCTGGATTTTAGAAAGCGCCGTTTCGATCAGCCAAACACAGGCGCTACAATGAATTCCTCCTACGCTGATCCTAACGACCGATTTGCCCGGTTCCGGAGTTTCTACATATTCTTTATAGACTGATTCGGTTTCTAACCGAGTATCACCCGCTATTTCGGGAGTTTCACGCACCGGATCGAGTTTCTGCCCGCCTCGAATATCATAAAACTGCCCGAGCTCGCTTTCCAGCAATAGGGAAGAAAGTTCGGCGCATCCGTTGCAGCAGTAATTTCTATCGATTCCTAGGATTTTCTTTTCTATCAGGTCCTTCCCGATCGGGGAATTGCAATGATAGCAAAGTTTCGTCACCGTACGACACTCAACTGTTTAGTTCGTTCAAACGCTCCTTCGTCCGTTTTTGCAAAAACCGTAGCGGACCAAGGACCGGACATCGGAATCTCCAATTCCGCTTCGTATAGTCCGGGTTTCAGCTCTTTGAATTCCGCTTGTCTATTATAAGCGTCAGTAGCGCTTTTTTCGAACCGAATTTTCAGCCTAGCGCCGACGATCGGAGAGTCGTGCTTCAGGAGGTTTAACTCTAATTTTTGTTTTCCGACCGTTAAAGGAACTTTTCCCTCAAGCCAAGCTCCTTGGAGTTCGTATCCTTTCGAAATCATACTTCGCTGCTCGGCAATCGCTGCTTCGTATTTCAGCCCCTTCTCATAGTAATCTTTTTCAACGGGCTGAGTATGGCTCGATGTCGCAACATTTACCGTCCAAACGGTCGCGGAAATCAGTCCTGCAAAACAAAGACCGATTAGAATGAATGCACGTTTAAGGCTGGGATGCAAGATTAGTTCCTCCTATTTGCTTGGACGCGATTCCCACTGGTAGTAGGAAAGGAATTGTATTAGTTTTGGCAAAGACAGGTTTATCAAGATCGAATACTTTCAGAACAATTTCGTGACTCCTTTTAGAAGCATCTTGCCCTTGAAGATTCTTTAACTCTAAGATCAATCGATAATGCATATTTGAATTAGAAGGAAGATTTACGACTGCTTCTTCTGTTCCCCCCACCAAAATATGCAATTCTCCGTCAATATCCGTTTTTTCGATTTGGAATCGAAGCTTCCTTTCTTCAAAGGTTAAATTTTGTATTTGAACTTCGTAGAAATTGCGGATCGTTCCACCCGGAAGAGCCATCGGTTGTATATTTCTATCGGGCAGAACCGAAAGATACATAGGGACTCGATTCCAAAGAAGCAGACTGGCGACGGCAAGGACTAAGGTCAGCAATCCTCCGTAAACTAAAGTTCTAGAACGGATCCATTTAATCTTAGGATCGCGCGAAGCGATTTCGTTTTCCGACCAATATCCGATGAGAGTTTTCTTTCCTTCTTTTGCCATCTGATGAGTGCACGCGTCGGAACATTTTCCGCAGGCGATGCAACCGACATTGGTTCCTTCACGGATATCGATCCCGGTAGGGCATACGACGAGACACATATTACACGCGGTGCAATCTCCGATTTTAACGGTACCTTTTCGACGAGGTTCTCCTCTTTTATAATCGTATGTTATATTAACAGAATCTCCATCCATCATAACGGTCTGGAAGCGAGCATAAGGGCACGCATATTTGCAGAACTGTTCGCGAATGAAGGCCATATCGGCATACATAGCAATCGTGAAGAATCCCGCGAAGTACGCCCAGGTCGGAATTAAATGAGTTTCGGAAATCAAACGAATATCCGCGATCATCAAATAAGGATCTGAAAAATAGGAAATCCATGCTAATGATGCCAGTAAACTTACAAGAATCCAGACCAGATGGGTGCCGATTTTTCCGGCGATAGGAGCATCCTTCTTACCGTATTTCGATCCTAGTATGAATCTTCCCACGACATCGAATAAATCCGTGTAGATCGTTTGAGGACAAGCCCACCCGCACCAAACCCTCCCGATCAATGAAGTGAAAAGGAAGAGGGAAAGTCCCATTCCCAACAGAAATAAATGTAAAAAATAACCTTCTTGGGGAGTGAAGATACTGCCTAAGAGAAAGAATTTTCTCTCAGGGATGTCCAACCGAATGAGAGGGAGTTGACCCCAACGCAGCCAAGGCGTTCCGAAGAATAATAGGATTAGAAAAGATTGAACTACGGTTCTGGCACTTCTGATCCTTCCTGACATCGGGCGAGAAATAACCATTTAGATTCCTCCGAATCGGCCCGCCGCGAAGCGGCGGGCTCGAGTATCAAATTTCACTTGGAGGCTTTTAAACTCGGATTCCTGGAAGCTAACCAAGCGATGACTTGGTAGACTTTTTCGGAACCTAAGGAATTTTCATGCGGAGGCATCGGCCCCCGACCCAACTTAGCCTTGTCCGGGCCAATTCCTTTCATAATCTCTTCATAAAGTTCTGCGTCGGTATTTCCGTGCAGCCATTCTTTATCCATTAAATTCGGTCCGACTAAGCCTTCGCCGGTCGGTCCGTGACAAGCGACGCAGTACGTCTGAAAGGTTATTTGGCCGGCGGCGATAGCTTTTGCATCGCCGCGAAACGGGTCCGCACCTCCGCTTGATACTATCACCTTATTTTTATCCGGAAATTCTTTTTCGTAATCACGTACCTGCGTTTCGTACTGTTCTTTCGTTTCCCAGGACGAGAAACCGTGAAAGTATATTGCGTAGGCGATTGCAAATATGATCGATCCGAACCAAACCCAAACCCACCATGCAGGAAGAGGATTGTTGGATTGTTTGATTCCGTCGAATTCCTTATTTGGATCACTCATAGATCAATCCTCCTCTAACATGCGGTACTTCGGTTTTTCCATGCGATCTTTGCGTTTCCGACCATAAACGTACGCAAAGATGATCGCGATTGCTATAACTAAGACCGGAAGTCTTAGCGCTTTGTAGATTTGTAACGTATCTAAATCCATCTATGCTTCCTATTTTAAACTTTTAGCAAGTTCGGCGCTGTCCCGACCCATTTTTAATAGGTAAGCGATTAGCGCATCGCCTTCCGTTTTACCGGAAAGTTCTGTGATTCCGGCTTGAATTTCCTCATCAGTGTAAGGAACACCTACGCTGCGTAATCCTCGCAAATGGGCTGCGATCTTCTCCGGATCGAGTTTAGCGCTGTCTTCGAATAGCCACGGGTATCCGGGCATGATCGATCCTTTTGCGGTGTCTCTCGGGTTGATGAGATGCGTTTTGTGCCATTCTGCCGAAGGCTGTATTTGAGATTCGTGAGCTAGGTCCGGTCCTGTCCGTTTCGATCCCCATAGAAACGGATGATCGTAAACGAATTCACCCGCTTTGGAATATCCGTCTCGACCGAATGCCTTTTGAGGATCGAATCGATCGACTTCCCACTTGAACGGACGGATCATTTGGGTATGGCAATTATTGCAGCCTTCCTTCTGGTAAACGTCTCGCCCCGCCAATTCTAAGGCGGTATAGGGTTTTACGTTCGCTATCGGTTCTGCAGTCTTCGAAAGAAAGAACGGAGGAATTAATTCGAAGATACCGCCGCATAAAACTGCGATCGTCGTATAGATCGTGAATTTAACTCCGTTCTGCTCCCATTTTTCGGTGAGATTCGAAAAGCGATCTAAAAGTTTATCAAACCAACTCATGCTTTTGCCTCCTTGAGGCCCACGCGTAGATCAATTTCTGTCCATCCGCTTCCGGCAGTACCGATCGTTTTAATCACGTTGTAGATCATAATGAATAATCCGCTAACGTAAAGAACCCCCGCAATGCCTCTAAAAAGACGGAACGGTTTTAGGACTTCGGTGATTTGTACCCAATTAGGATATTTTAATGCTCCAGTTTCGTCTACGGCTCTCCACATCGAACCTTCCGTAACTCCCGACACCCACATCGAAACGATATAGAGTAAAATTCCGAGAGTGGCGACCCAGAAATGAATATTGGCCAACCTTTCCGAATACAGATTCGTGTTCCAAAGTCTAGGAACCAGATAGTAAATAGCTGCGAAGGAAAGCATTCCTACCCAGCCTAGCGTTCCTCCATGTACGTGACCGATAATCCAATCAGTATTATGCCCTAATGCGCTCACGGATCGAATCGATAATAAAGGGCCTTCGAATGTGGACATCCCGTAGAAAGTAATTCCTACTAACAACATTTTAAGGGTGGCATCCGTTTTGATCTTTTCTTTGGCTTGAGTCAGCGTTAAGAATCCGTTTAGCATACCTCCCCAGGACGGCATCCATAGCATGATACTGAATACCATGCCCGTGGTTTGTAACCAATCGGGCAGGGGAGTATAAAGCAGGTGATGTGGACCGGCCCAAATATAAATGAAGATTAGGGACCAGAAATGAATGATCGATAGTCTATGACTATAGATAGGCTGCTTAATATGCTTAGGAAGATAATAATACATCAATCCTAAGAATGGAGTAGTCAATACGAATGCGACCGCATTATGCCCGTACCACCACTGGATGTTGGCGTCGTAAACTCCCGAAAATAAGGAGTATGATTTGGTTAATCCGACCGGAACTACTAGATTATTTACGATGAATAGGGTCGGAATCGTAACGAACGAGGCTATGTAGAACCAAATGGCCGCATAGAGCTGTTTTTCTTCCCGAGTGAAAATCGTTCCGAAGAAATTCACAATGAAGATCACAAACCAGACCACGATTAACAGATCTAATGGCCATTCAAGTTCCGCATATTCTTTGGATTGATTTAGTCCTAAAGGAAGAGTCACAGCCGCTAATGCAATCGTCAAATTGTATAATACAAAATGAATATTCGCTAACTGATCGCTCCAAATTCTAACTCGGCACAATCTTTGGACGGTGTGGTAAGCCGTCGCAAAAATAATACTGAGCGCAAAACCAAATATGGCTGCGTTCGTATGAAGCGGGCGCAATCGTCCAAAAGTGAAGTACGGACCGAAATTTAATTCGGGAAATACCATCTGGAAAGCGATCCAGGTTCCGATTAGCATCGAAGCCACGCCCCATACCAATGCAGAGATAATAAATCCTTTTACGATTTGATCGTTGTATTTTTGGGAATTCATCTTTTCTCCGTTCCCATGGAAAGGGATACTTCCAACGATTCGATACTCGAATAAAAAGCCAAGCAAGGAAGTGAATCCGAGCGGATATAATTCGGTGATAATTGTCAACGCTATGGACACATTCTGATTATTGAATTTACTGGAATAATTCTAAAATGTAATGATCTAAATTGCGTTAGTCGTTTTGCTTTTGAGAATCTTTCTTAATAGAAAAACGGAAGGGAGCAGGAAGTTGGATTTGTCCTTTGGAAATAAATTATTAATCAGTTTGTTGGAACCGCAATTTTGGGACGACTTTTTTCGAAACGTTTTTGGATGAAACCGAACGTTTGGGATCGTCGTCGGCTTAGTTTAAGATTTAGGACGGTAAATTACCGAATCTCGATGCATAAATAGGGTCGTTTTCCGGTAATTATGTCCTTGAAAAAAACCGCAAAAAAACCGATGATTCTTATAGGAATTCTCAATGGCCTTTAATCCGTTTTCATTTCTTACAAGTATTCGGGAATCTATCGATGGAATTCTAGGTGGATTACCGCCGCAAACCGTTAAGATGATCGGAAAGGCCGGTTTGGCCCTCGCAGTGCTGATTGCATTAGCATTGGGCTGGCTGAGCTTTCAAAAAGGTCTGGAGATGGCAGGAGAAGAAGATAGGGCCAAGGTTTTGGACCGAAAGGCGCTCTTTTTAGAAGATATCGAGCGGGAATACAATCGTAAGAGAAAAGAGATCCATTGGAGTGATCCGGGCCTCGGCGATTCGAAAACGAGTTCACTGGATATTGAAAGATATTCCCAGGATCGACCTAAGACAGATCCTTCTACACCGAAAGCCACCCTAGAAGAGGGAAATACATTATCGAATTCTAGGAGGAACGAGGGGGATTCCCGAGTATTTTTTCCGAACGAAAATGAACGACCTCCCCGCGAAGATTCGGCTCCAAGTAATAGTTCCGACAACGCTCCAAAGTTAGAACCGAAATCCCAATCCGGCCAAAACTCTCCCTCAAAGACGGACGGTTCGTCCAGGTTAGAAAAACCGCCTAAGAAGATTAACGGACCTCAATTGAGAGAATGAATTTGAAATCGTCTTATTTTGCCGTTCTTATTCTATATATAGCTTTACCGACTTGGCTCCGGGCGGATTTACCTTTACCTTTTCCCGAAGATCGATCCGGCATGGAAGAATCGGAATCTCCGCTAACTTCTACCGGTGAACCTTTAAAATCCCTTGAAGGAGTTACGGGGGAAGCGTCGGTTTCCGCGCCGGAAGTAAATACCGAAACAAGCAAATCCGCCGAGACCGTCATCGGAAACGATTCGAATCTTAAATCTGCGGAAGAAGATTCCGTTGCGCTTCAAACTTCTCCTGCCAAACCGAAGTCGACTCAATTGCCTAATCTAAATGGGAAAAAAACTCGGAAAGCGAAAAAGAAGGACGATCAAGATCCGAGTCAGGCCGCCTACGAAAGAGGATTATTAAGACTTCGTAATGGAGAAAAGAATGCGGCTCAAGAGGAATTTACGAAGGCTGCGGGAAGCCAAGGAGAAGCTTCCGGGAAGGCAAAACTGGAATTATCCAAACTTGCCGACACTCAAACGAATTCAACCTCGCCGGAGAGCCAAGACGAGGAAATGAAATGGAAAACTCTACTCGAATCGGCGCGCTCATTACGCTCCCAGGGAAAAAATTCGGAGGCTCAGACCGCACTTTTGCAAGTCGCTACCGAAGCTCCTCCAGAATACCGCGCACAAGCTTTATTACAATTAGGTGATTCTCTTTTTCGGCAGGGACGATTTGCGGATTCCCGCGCTTATCTGATCGATTTCTGGAACCGTTTCGGCCGCAAATACCCGATTTCCGCCGACCCGAATTCGGCTGAATTTAGGAGACAACTGGAAGAACGAGATTTAGGCGCTTATCTTCTATTTAAGTCCAGCTACAAGGCAGGTGAAGCAGAGTGGGCCAGAAAATTTCTAATAAAGTATCTTGAAAAAAGTTCTGACGATTCTAAGGGAAGGTTTGCCCCATTACGCGCCGAATTGGAAAATCTTTCAAAGCGAGATCTATAATCGTTGATTTAAACGGTTCCGAAGATCGGTCTTTCATCGATTTTTAATCGAACGTCGAACGCTTACCTTCTAAAGTTCCCCTACGAAAGAGAAACGTTGACTTCTAACTTTCCGAATTTGGAAAATAGGTTAATGGCAAGTGCTTGTTTTTTCGGAATCTTAATCGTCTCGTTTTTGGCGTCCACGATATTCGGAGCCGTGATCTCGATAGATTGACCGGCCGTCGCAAAAATATTCATGGCATTTCCGGTGGTCATGTTTGCAATTTCGCCCAAGATATCCTTGTACTCGTTTTTGATATCCTGTTCGCTCATTCCCGGCATCAGCTTATTCGCGATCTTGTATGCGGCGTCGTAATTCAATCCGTAAACGACTTCCCCGTTAAAAGTTCCCAATACGCCTATGATGATTGCGAGTTCCAATGTCGTTTCAGGAGTATCTTTAACTCCGATTTTTCCACGAATCAAATCGGTTTGTAGTACGTCTCGGAAGACGATAGTCGCCGCTTCCAGGAATGGATTTACGAGTTCGGCACGGATTTGCATTATTCCTCCGCTGATTTAGCTAACCTTTCTACGCTCATTTCTTCCGCGACACTTTGAGGGATTTCTGCCAGAAATCCGTTTAAGATTACGGATGAGTCTCTAATTCTAAGTACCGTGGAAGTTTCCGGTTTTCCGAAACGAACGGCTACAAATTCAACGAGCGCATATTTATCCGCATCCTTGTAGGGGCCGGCGCTCTTCTTTTGGCCGAAGGCTTGTGAAGTTAGATCCTGGAAAAATCGCTTATCCGACAGGAGAGAAAAATTTCCTTTCGAAGAAGCGACGGATTTTAGATCCGCAAAGGCCTTGTCTTTAATCGTTACTGTTCCGGTTCCGAACAGAGCCGCCACTTTATGAAGTCCATCCGGTTCGCTTTGTAAGGTTTTAATTTTTGCTTTTAGGTTTTCGACAGCGGATTTACGGGCTTCGATGAGGAATTTCCCGCGCAGAATGGACTTTCTTTCTTCGAAAGCGGCGATTTTCCCGTCTTTGCCTTTCGGAGCATTGGACTCGGTAATTTCTTTCTGATAGAGTTCCCGGAGTTGCAGATCTGTCGGCTCTACATTTTGATTGGCCAGTTTTGTCAGATCTTCTTCCGTATAAACGAGCGCGTTTAAATCGACTCTTGCCGTGGATGCTTCGGATTGTACCAGTAGTTCGTCGTCGGTTTTTCGTAGATCCGATTGGAGTAGATTTGCCTGAACAGAACCTTGCACTGCAGCCTCGATACGGAAACGCATCGGCGCTTCCTTTAAGAACTGACGATATACTTGGTCCGGTTTCTCTACTTCGTCGTCGGAATATCCGGCGCCTCGATAAGAAAGTTTCACCCTTTTTTGAGCTTCTTCCCAGAGATTTTGCCGAATTAATTCTTCGGAAACGGTATAGCCTAACGAATTTGCGATCGTATTCGCGACAAACATTCCTTTCAGAATCATAAATGCGCATTCGCCAAGCTGGTTATCAGGAATTTGACCTTGATAGATTTGGTAGCAGTACCGACGGCCCGCATTAAAGGAATCCATAGGCACATCTTTTCCGCCGATTTTTCCGGCTTTGATGTTTGCTTTGCCGGTCAACATATCCATTCCGGCTTGTTCCACGTCGGAACGGAGAAGAGTAAAAATCAGCATTAAAACCAGGACTCCCAGAAAAAGGGCAGACCCGACTTTGAAAAAAATGTCTTTAAAGGATGTTCCTTCAGTATTTGTCATAAAAATCCGTATGATAGGAAGGGTGAGAGGCGGGTAGAATCTGTAAAGGAGAAAAACCGACGAAAAACGCTTCAGAAAGGCGATCGGATGGTAGATACATATACTGATGCTTTATATTGCACTCGCACTCATTTTGGTCGGACTCCTTTGTTTCATTTACGTATCCTTCCAGCCTAGTTTGAAGAATCGTACGGTTCAGTCCGGTTCGGCAAGAATGCCGACTTCAATCTCAAGGGACAGAAAAATTGTCACCGAAGCGATGGCAGCGGCCAAGAGGCCTCCTCGCACCGAGTCATATTCTCATTTAGACAGGGTATTTGCGGAAGAGCGAAAGATTCGACCTTCGAGACCTGCCTCTGAACATAGAGAAGAAGCGAACATGATTCCGGAAGAAGAAGTTTGGGAAGAAGAAATTAGGACGGAGCCGATTCCCCATGAGGAACCGTTTCGACAAAGAGAGCAACCTCCGGAGGAAACAGTGGAAATTGGCACAGAATCTCGCGAGGAAGAATGGTCTATGGAAGGAATTTTATTTCTGGATCTTTCCGGAAAATTGCCGTACGAAGGATTGAAGCAAAAAATTAGGCCGGAACAACTCAAAGGATTCAGAAGAATCGGCAAAGGCAGAGTCCGGGAAATTCCGGGCGGATTTGCATTTCACGCGTTAAATTCCGAGTTCAGTTATAAACTGGACGAGGTGGAAAAAGTAATCTTTTACGATGAAGGCTTTGCACTCTTACCGGCTAAACGAGAGTTTCCGACTCCGATTTTTTTGACGAAAGAAACCGAGCGGTTCAAAGCCTATTTGGAACATACCTCAAAAGCGTAGTACCTGCTCGGAGAGAATTCATCCCCGTAATTCTTATCGAGTAAAAACAACGGGGAAAAAATCCTTAAATTTATCTTCCTTCTACTTGCAGCCAGCGAGTCGTTTTTACGACTAATCTGGTAATGATATAAAAACCGGCTCCGATTCCAAAAACCCAAATTTGGGGTTCGGTGATGGCTTCCCATGGCGCAGTCCATAAGATGAAATTATTCACGAAACTTGCTCCGAAATCGAACAAAACAAAAATAACGACGATTCCAAAAAGGCTAGGATACTCTCTCTTTAAGACATTTTTAATGGAAAAGGAAAGCTGAGGTTTTACGTAACCCTTCAATTTCGGTATGAAAGCGGGAACATTGTCCGCCCAATCAAGATATTCGCGGCCGAATTTCTCCCTTAGGAATTTTTCCTCCGTGAACATAATTCTTTCGTAATAGAATCCGAAAAAGAGAGCAAATACAAGGAGTAGCGGGAGATCCCGTAAGTAAAGCACCGGTCCGAGATATAGTAGGAAGTTTCCCAAATACAATGGATGGCGAACCAAAGAATAGATTCCCTCCCGATTTACCATATCTGCAATCTGCTCTTTCGTATTTCGACCGGAGGTACGTGCGGGAGCGTATCCGATCACAAAGCAGCGAACGAATAAACCCGATAAGCTTACAAAAAAGCATGCCGCTGCATAAAACAAATTGGTCTCATAGGATCCGTTTAGAAATTGATAATCTTTTAGAGAGTACAAACTAAGGAGGAGGATAAAGCCGGGAATATAGGATCTCCAGCGAAATAGGAAAATCCCTTGTTTATCTAGTTCTTCGATCAGAGCCATTTAGTTTCCTTCGTACTGGAGGTTTTTTGGAAGGAAACCTAGGTTCTCGATAGTTGTCAATCAATGATTCCTCGATGCCGCTACTGGAAGGAATGCGCTCCCTTATAGGAAGTAAAGTCCGCCAAGTCTTTTCGTAAGATAGGCTCGAGAGTCCAGGGATCTAAAATCAACTTATAGTTCAGGTCTTTACGTCGGAATATCCAGCTACCTTGCTTTGTTTTGCCGATCGGGGAAAGAAGTTCGGTTTCGGATGCGGATTTCAGTTCTATTTGAAAGTTTTCATCGCTTCGTACCGGAACAATTTCCTCTTTGTTCTCGAATAGAATTTCATCCGCTTTCAGTCGGAATAGAGCTTCAATAAAAACATTTACTTCTTCCACAGCGGCAGGTTTGGAGAATTCCGCAGCGGATAAATTCCATTCACCCGCCGAATTGACCAAGGAAAAATTCTTTTCAGGATGTCCCGAGAATGTTAAGCGAACCGACTGAATCGGAGTCCCGGATATGGCTTCCGAAATCAAACTTCTGGAGAAAAAATAATCCGGTTTACTATTACCCGATAATAGTTTCAGATTTTCCCGCACGAGCCAGATTTTCCCAGACTTCGGTTCGAGCACGTACATACCTGCATGTCGAGTCGCTAACGAGCCTAAATACAGAATTCCCAGACTAGATTCGGAAGCATCGAATACTTCCACGCTAGGTTCGTCGCCGTCCAATCCGAACTCCGGCGCAAAAGATCGGGGCGCATTTCCTTGAGACAAAAGAGTATATTTTCGTAATGCAAGAATTCCTTTTAAGAAAGTTTCTATTCTTTCATTATCCCCTTGGCCTTCCGTGCCGTTCGGGAGAGAGACTTCCCATGAATCGATGGTTCGGGCTAGAACGACCGCTTCTCCTTTTCTTCCAATTATGACTTTCGCTATATCCGATTCCGTCACGGGAAAAAACGGATCGGCGTGTGCGTACGTATCTTTAAATGCCTCCCAGGGGTCCCTCGCCAATAATAGGATTAAGGCTAAAAATAGGTTGGTTAGAAAAAGGGAGATTCCCGGATTCGACTTGAGGTATCCCCAAGTCTTAAAAAAGAATTCGGGTAATTTCATCTTGGCCTGTTCCTTCTTCTTCTGCGAAGGCGCAAGAATGCGTAAAGACTTACAAACAAGGGAATCCCCAATACGTTCATTAAACTTGCGAAGATTTCCATTTTAGGAGAAACCGGGCTCATTTTGAGGATCAAGGATTGTTTGCTTCTGGCCGCCAGTAGATCGGTTTCTCCGCTTAGTATATCGATAGAATTTAAAAGAAACGGAATATTCGTATCTCGGAATATCTCTCGGTAGTCCGGAAATGCCAAAATATCGGAGACAAGATACGGTGTGCCTATTACGAGAATTCTTCCGATTCTATCGTTCGGAGATTTGGAAAGAAATCCGTTTTTGCCGACTCCTTTCGGGAGAGGTTTATCCGCAAAATAGGATTCGATAGGGCCTTCAACAATCGCACCGAGCAGAAAAGGACCTCCGTTAGGCCGGATCGGCGTCTGCTGAAGCTGCTTCTCGCCCAACATGACCCGGTCCGAACGAATTTCCGCGTCAGGACCGCTGAAAATCAACGGAGTCCCCGGGGCACTTTTCTGTTTTCCCGGAATCAGTTCTATGCTAGAACTCCAAGGGAGAAGTAAATTTTCCTGATCCTTAGTAAATGGACTTTCGTTGTTAAGAGTATTATTTTTGTGACTGGCGACAATCCAAGGAGGATAGGGATATTTACCGAGAACACCGGGTTCGACTTCTATAAGTTGACCCATCGGCAGGGAATTATCGGGATCTAAGACGATATTCGATAGAATTCGAATTCCATAATGTTCTAAGAATGAACTTAAATCTTGGGCAAACGAATCCGTTTGAGCCATTCCGGCCCCTGTTTCTCCCGTTAAGATTCCCATTCTATTGCCGGACGATTCCATTCGGAAGTCCATAGTTTTTGAAAGGAGGATCAAGCTTCCACCGCTCACTAAAAATTGATCGATCTTATATCTCTCCAATTGCGATAGCGAGCCGGACCCGATCCAGAGTAGAGCGCTAGTTCCTTCCGGAATTTCGTCCGATTCCAAATTCAATTCGGGAATCATTCCGATTTCGGTTTCTAAAACCTGGTGTACAAAAACCCCGACAGTGTCTTTACCGGAACCCGGACCGGGATTTTGCGGGTTTAAACTTCCATTCGTTTTTAGAAGAACTAATCCGCTGTCTTGGTTTTTTCTCCGTATTTTTCGAATTCCGGATAAGATTTGGTATTCGATCTGCTCGGCGAAAAATGCCACAGGTAGAATTTCGGTTTCGGAACCTATAGTGAGCGTCAGCCCCAAATACGCTTGCTTAACCGAAGCTGAATCACGGTCGGATTTTTGCAGAATTTGGGGTTCGACTCCCGATTCGGAAGCTTTCTGAGCTTCTTCTTGAGAGGAATCGGGATCAAAAAAACGGAGCACGACTTTCTTTCCTCCGACCGCCGCGATTTCGCTTAACATTTCCTTTGTCAGATCCAATCTAGCCTTATATTCTCCCGGCACCTTGGAGGAATAGAATGCGTCGATGTACAGGGTTGATTCCAAATTCTCCAACAGCTTTCGGGTGCTGACGGTAAGTTCGAAACGCTCGGATCTTGATAGATCTTTACGACAACTTCCGGAAGAAACGATTCCATTCATTAAAAGGAAAAAAAGAAAAAGATTCCCAAGAAGAAACCATCGATGTTTGGAGATTTCCAGGAAAGGCTTCAGCAAATCCGTCATCTTTTCTTTCCTAACAGTACGATTACGTTAGCGACCAATGCCGTTATCGTGAAGCTTACGGTATAAAAGATTTCTTTGCCGTCTAAAATTCCCAATCGAAACGGCTCGAAATGTCTGGATAAAGAAATAAAGGATGCGAGGGAAGCTGCGGCTCCGCCTAAAAAGCGTAGGACGGGCTGATATCCGAGTAAAAAGAAAAACAAACAGGCCAACATCGTTAATAAGTATGCGCTGATCTGATCTTTCGTCAGAGCCGAAATCAATAGACCTATCGATATATAACAACTTCCTAATAAATAACAGCCGAAATATCCTGCAAAAGTAGCGCCCAAATCCAAGTCGCCCAAGGCCCAAACGGTAAACGGAATCGAAAAAGTCGTTAAGAGAACTAACCCTAGGAAAAGCCAAGCCGCTAAAAATTTAGCGAACACGATTTCATATTCTCTTAAAGGAAGCGTAAACAATATCTCCCTCGTTCCGGTTCGTTCCTCTTCGGACCAAAGCCGCATCGTGATTGCCGGAATAAATACGATATAAAGGAGAGGGATCCAGAGAAAAAATTGCTCCATGCTTGCGACGTTTCTATCCCAGAACGAGTCTTCTCCTAATCCGAAGAAAAATAAAAAAGATGCGAGTAGAAGAAATAGAATCGCGAAGATATATCCGATCGGAGTGTTTAAATAGCCGATCCATTCCTTGGAAAAAACGGCCTTTACATTGGCATGGAATTCGAAAATTCGCGGAGAACGGTTCATGAAATCGCCGTCAATTCCTGAAAGACCGATTCGAGGGTACGTCTAACGGGACGAAATTCCAAAACGGGGAAGGTAGCCGAGCGAATTCTTTCGAATAGAAACTCGGAAGAATGCGTGTTTGATCGAAGATGAAACTCCGTGGCTTCTCCGATATTTTTCGATTCCAAAATCTCGATATCGGTATTTTTAAAACAATGTCCCAGAGTTTCTAAGTCCGTTTTAGCGATGAGCAAAATCGAATCGCCTCGATTGATGTCTTTCACGCTCACATCCGCTATTAATCTCCCTTTGTGGAGAATCAAAACGTGATCGCAAATCTCCTCCACTTCTTGGAGTATGTGAGTGGAAAGTACGAGAACTTTTTCTTTTCCAAAGGAACGAATGATCGATCGGATTTGACCGATTTGTATCGGATCCAAGCCGGAACTCGGTTCGTCCAAAATTATATATTCCGGATCGTGGATTAACGTGCCCGCTAATGCGACGCGCTGTTTAAATCCTTTAGAAAGGGTTCCTATCTCCGAAAAAAAATGATCTCCTAAATCGCATAATTCTCTCATTTCCCGGATTCGATGCTGTAGAATTCCGCCTTGTAACCCTCTTGCTCTCCCTATGAATTCGAGATATTCTTGTGCCGTTAAGTCCTGATAGATGGGCGCCCATTCGGGTAAATAACCAAGGTTCCGTTTTATTTGAATCGGATCTTCGGATAGTGAGATATCTCCATAAGAGACGGTTCCGGTATCGGGTTCCAGGAATCCGGTAAGTAGGCGCATCGTGGTGGTTTTTCCGGCTCCATTCGGACCTAAGAGACCGGTTATTCGCCCTTTAGGGATAGAAAAACCTACCTCGATAAGGGCCGACTGATTGGAGAATGATTTTGTGAGTCGATTCGCCTTAAGGGAACCCATTCGAGTACGGTCTATTCATGTCCCGTCGCTCGCAACCGTTTTTCCCGATGTTTAGGAACGGATCTTTAACATTAAGTCGACTTTGAATTTCTTGAGAACGTCGAGTAGGGGTGGGTGTAGGTTTACGACTTCCAACTTAATTCCGAAATGATCCATAAGATTTTTAAGAGTGAGAAGTTTTGCAACTCCACTCGAGGTAATCTTTCTAGTGGAAGTTAAATCCAAAATCAAACTCTGAAATTGAGCTCGCGATGCATGGTCTGAAATTTCATCGAAAACTTTTTCATACCCGTCCAAAAGCTGGTTATCAAACCGAACCGTGCCCTGCTTTCCTTGGAGTTCTAGTTTTGCCATAATTGAGTCGTTTGTTCAAATAGACTGAGAAACCTTAAATATTCTACAAGAATTTCTGAAGAAATTACATTTATGCAGTTCTACATACGAAATTTAGATATTCAGCCTTGGGGGAGATTTTCCAAGAACGATAATCGGAGCCGATTTTCAAAATCTCCAATCCTGAAGATTCCAATAAAAATTTCCAGACATCGGTCGGATATGCTTTATGAAGGTGTACTTCTTCGATTTCCGTTCCCTTTTCCTTAAATTTTAGCCTTGTAGTCAGAATCATGTCTTTCTTAGAATACTCGTTTTCCCAAAGGAGGCGAATATCGTCATGAGTTTCTTCTAAAATCGCGCCGTCGAAATTCTTTTCGAAGTTTCTTTCGGTGCTCACATCGAAGAAAAAGATTCCCTTTTCTCCTAAAAGACCGGAAATTTCCCGAAAGATTTTGCGTAACTGCCCCTCATCCAGGAAGTAATTGAACGTATCATGCACTGACAGGATTAAATCAAAGGGAGCCGGCAAGGGAGGAAGAGATAGTAAATTTGCTTGCAGTCGATTCCCGGGAATTTGACGCTTTTCGGCTACGGAAAGCATTTCTCGGGAGGCATCGATCCCCCAAATTTCCGATCGAGATGGGAGTTCCTTCCAGAGCGCGCAGGTTCCGCAGCCTAAATCCAGGATTTTTAATGGAATTGAATTTCCGGTTGCAGTGGAGTAGGCGCCCAAAGCTACTTGAGCCCAGAGTCGATACGCGGCTCCCCTCATGACCTGGTCATAAACGCCGGAAAAAGCGGTATAAGGCTTTTTTTGCGCGGTATGAGAAATAATTCTTGATCTTTTAGCTTGGTTACCAGTATTTCTATCCATTTGATGCGACATAATTCTCAGGAAGCGCTTTTTCGAAGCTTTACCCGGAAGCTCTAAAAACTATGGGCCTAGAACTCCTTTTTCCCTTTTTAGCTAGCGTTGGCATAACTATCCTACTTCGTAGGATGGACAAGTCGAATTATAAGCTGAGCCAAATCAAACGTTATACAGGAAAGCTGCAGGAAGAATTGCAAGAAATCGCAATGGAGAAAATCCAGTCCGTTAAAGATTCGGGCATAGAATTGGAGATTTCTCTTAAACAGACTCGCAAGCTGGCCGAAGAAGTTCGCACTTTAAACGACGAATCGCGGCAATTATTGGAAACCATTCGTTCCAATAGGGAATTTTTAAGCGCAGTAACATTGGATTTAAAGGAAGTAGTCCATCTTTCCGGAGATATTCGAAAAGAATCCGAATCCATCCAAGACGGCCTCGGCCGTTTAGAAAGCGGTAAAAAGGATTTAAACGGAGTCACGATCAGAATTCAGGAACTTCGCTCCGAGGCGGAATCTCTATTAGGCGCGTTCCAGGAAAAAATTAATCTTAGATCGGATGATATCCTGCAATCATTAGCCTCTAAAATCGTAGAGCTGGAAGGGTTGTTAGAAGCGAAGGCCGATCGAGTCGAAATCGGATTAGATTCATTAAGCGAATCCTATCGTCAGAAATTGGAAGCTCAGACTAAAGCTATCATGGGCGATACCGTCGGCAAAGTGGAATTAGCTCGGGAAGAAGTGTCGAATCTTTTGGATTCCATGAAAGCGAAAGAAGAGGATTTGGACGCTCAAACGGATCGAATTCAAACCGCTTTCTTAACCGTAACCGAAAAAATCGATCGAATGGATTCGAGAGTGGATGAGAAAGGAGAGCTTGCGGCTCGAAAGCTGGAAGATCTGTTTGTAAAATCCGAATCCGTCCTTCGGCAAAAATTCGATCAAATTTTAGAGCAGGTCATACATTCTAAAGAAGCGTATCTTAACGGAGTTAAGATCGAAATCGATGCGATTCGTAGAGAAATCGAAGGTATGAGTCTGGAAACTCTGACTCGACGGGATGAAATTTTAAATGAGACCCGCAGGCAAGCAGAAGGCATTAACGATTCCATTAATATCTTCCAAGAAAAATATTTGGAAGCTGAGAATAAGCTGCTAAAGCAAGCCGATTCGCGTAAATCGGATCTGACGCGGCAAATCGATTCCTTTGAAGAGGAATTTAATCGAATCAGTTCCTCGCTTCGAAGCGAGGCAGACGATTTACGGAAGGAAATTCTTTTCGGTTTGAAAGAGTTTCATTCCTCCTTGGAAGTCGCTCGCGGAGACGAGGAAAAGAAGGCACGTACGCGTATCGAAGACGTTCGAGATTCCTTGGAGGAAGAGCTGGGCTCTCTTCGAGAGGAATCGGAAGAACTTCGCAAGAAAGTCTTTGCTTCGGCCCAAGAATTTCATTCCACATTGGAAATCGTTAGAAACGAAGAGGAAAGAAAATCCCGTTCCAAAATAGAAGAGATCCGCGGCACCTTGGAAGATGAAGTTCATGCCTTGCATGCTTCTCATTCCGAAAGATTCCGCTTAGAATGGGATCAAATTCGCGAAAACCTAAAATCCTTCGATGTCCAGGTTTCCACCCGCATGAGGGAAATGGACGCTTACGTAAAAGATATTCGTTCCGCTATGGAAAGTAGTGCCGGCGACATTCTTGGAGATGCTGAGGAAAAAATTTCCCAACTTAACGGAACCATAGATGAAGAATTCCGCAAAATGGATCGTAGATTGGAGCATTTCGGTCGTTCTTGGGAAGACGAAGTAGTTTCGCTCAAGAACCATACTCAAGAAGCCATCCAAGGATTGGAAGAAAGGCTAGGCCAAATCCATCTTCGCGGCACGGAACTTCTGGAAGAGTTCGGTAAGGTCTACGCTTCCCAAAGGGATAAGATCGAGGAATTTGTTTCCAAATATAAAACCAATTTCCGCAAGGAAGGGGAAGACGTTCGCGAAGAGCTGACTCAAAGATTTAGGGAAATCAAAACGGAAGGACAAAATCTCGTTTCTTCCTTAAAAGAAGATTATTCCGAAATCGGAGATAAATTCGAAAATTTAATCAAAAAGAATGAAAAGCTCCTGGAAGCACAGGCCGAAAGAATTCGGACTTCGACCGAAGCGGAATTGGATCACGCCGCCGAAGAGGCCGCATTCGTTTTGGATCGGCTACGCGAATCTGCCGAAGAATTCTTCGAAAGACAAGAAGAAAAAATCGGTCGTTTGAACGGAACCATAGACTCAAAAATTAATAAGCAATTGTCCGCTCTTCTTGATAAGGGGCATGTTCAATTAGGCCAACTGGAAGAACGGATCTCCAAACATTTACAGGATGTAAAACGGAATTTAGAAGAAGCATTGAAAGCCGGCAAACGGGAAAGCGAAGACCAGATGAAGGGCTTCCAGGGCCAAGTTCGCAATTTGCTGCGGGAGACCGAAGCATCCTCCGAAGAATTTCTACGTTCCGGCCGGGAAGAATTTCGAGTCGCACAGGAAGAATATCGCAGGCTGCAGATAGAATTAAAATCCGATCTTCATGAAATCCAAGAGGCCAAAAATTCCCTTTTCAGCGAACTCGAGGTCGAAGCCGAGGCGCTTCGAAGCTCCGTTCAAGAAATTTCCGATAAGATGCAAGAGGCGGAGTCCAAATCGGTCTTATTCATAGATGTAAAAGAAATGATCGATCGTTCCGAGGAGTTCGTAGAACGGATGAGGGCGGCTGTAGAGGAAGCGAATCATTCGGAAGCCTTAACTATCGAACTAGATAAGAATCTTCATAGACTCAAGCAATACCAGGAAGAACTGGAAGCTCGCCTGGAGAAAGCCGAAGAGCGCGAAAGTGAAATTTTGGACGTTGCCGGAAAGGCGGAGAGTCTGAAAGAGGAATTTTCTAAAATGCTTCAGGAATCTTCTCATTGGGAAGAAACGATCCAAAAGTTGGAAGAGGCCGGGAGTCGTGCGTCCGACATGGAGTCGAAATTCGTGGATCTTGAAAGTAGATTGGGTCATTTGGACGAGGTTCGAGAAGAATTGCATAGTCTAACGGATGAAACTAGAGAACAGAAAGATTCTTCCTCCAAGGTTGCTCAAAGAATTCGCGAGCTGGAAAAAGAAATTTCCGTGATGGAAGCGAGAGAGAAAGAAGTAGCCAATACGCTGCGTAAAACCGATGAGCGATTGGAATTTTTGGCCGGTAGAAAGGAAGAGATTCTTTCCGTCGAAGCAAAGTTCGATAAGGTCGAAGATCTGATGGCCGAGCTATCGGAGCGGCATAAACAAACTAGCACGCTGCTACAACGGGTCGAGGATCTTCGCGAAGGTGCAAGCTCGGTTAAAGACGAGTTGGAAAGTCTCCTTGCCGAAGCGGATGACACGTTCGAAAAATTATCATCATTTTTAGATGTAGTTCAGACGACCGCTCAAAAGCCGGTCACAGGCAAAACAGGAAAGTCCTCGGAGCAGAATCCGATGGTAAGTAGAAAAAAAGCCACAGTCTTGAATTTATTTCATAACTTTCATTGGGAGCCGGAAACCATCGCCGAAAAACTCGGTTTGGAAACTTCCTTAGTTCAAACAATTATTCAGAGCGAGGCGGCAAAAAGGGGATGATTTTGTTCTTGACCCTAATCTTTCGGCCTAATATGTCTCGTTCCTACTTGTATCATATTATGCGTTTACGATCAAAGGAGACTGCTTTTTTAAATAAAGGTAACTTTAAATAATCAAGGAGCTTTAGCGAAAGTAGTTCCTTTTTTGAAGGCTTTTGGAAACGTATCTAAGTATAACCGATACGTTCCGGAAAATCCGGATGAGAAAGGAGAAAGCTCTCAAAGCACGTTGATATGGTACAAAAAAAGAAAACTACAGTTAAGAGGAAGAATTCCATGGCTCAAAGCGCTGAAAAGGATACCCTCATCGTCGCAAGCAAGGTGAAAGCCTATATCAAATCGAAAGGTTTCATGACCTCCGGTGATGCTGTCGACGGTTTGAATGAGAAGCTATACGCTCTGATCGACGATGCTCTGAAACGGACCGAGGCGAACAAACGTACGACGGTTCGACCCACCGACTTCTAAGCTTTCTTGATCTACATCAAGAACAAGACCGAAATCGAGAAAATGAGGGCGGCAGGGAAACTAGCCGCCAGACTTTTGGACTATATTTCCGGGTATATCAAACCCGGAGTTAGTACATTAGAACTCAATGATCTTTGCGAAGAGTTCACTAAAAAGAACGGAGGCAAGTCGGCTCCCTTGGGATACAAGGGATTTCCGAAATCGGTCTGTACATCCATCAACGAGGTTGTCTGTCATGGGATTCCCAAGGCAACCGACGTTTTAAAATCCGGAGATATCGTTAATATCGATGTCACTCCGATCGTGGATGGATATCACGGCGATTCCTCTCGAACATTTATCGTCGGCGGTAAAAGTACTCCCGAAGTGGAGCATTTAGTTCAGGATGCGGAAAAGGCGATGTGGGTGGGAATCGAGCAGGTCAAACCCGGCAATCGTATTAGTGATATTGCGAATGCAATCGATGATTATCTGACACCAAAAGGTTATGGGATCGTTAGAGATCTTATGGGCCACGGTATCGGTCGCGGATTTCATGAAGAACCACAGGTCCCTCATTTCCGATCCAACCGGAAATTGACTAAACTCGAACCCGGAATGACTTTTACTATCGAACCCATGGTGAATTTGGGTACTTGGGAAGTTATTTTTTCCAAGAAAGACGGTTGGACGGTCACGACAAAAGACGGAAAATGGTCCGCTCAGTTCGAGCATACGATACTTGTCACCGAAAAAGGCTATGAAATTTTAACCCTCCCGTAGTATCTTGGAGGGCATGGATTTTGTCTGGAAATATCTTTCCTTATTAGGAAAGGACTTAGTTTTCTTTTTACTCGGCTTTCTTGTCTTTTATATCGGAAAAAAAGTCAAAGATTGGCTTGAACCTAGAAAATTGGATGAAGAACTTGTCCGTTCAGATAATGGCGCTTTGGCTTTAAGTCTTTCCGGATATTATCTCGGAATCATCATACTATTCATCACGATTGTATCCCATCCTGGCGATGGGACGGGGCTGATAGGCGACGTAATTCAAGTTTCGGCATATTCACTTTTAGGCGTAGTCCTGCTCCTCGTGTCCCAATGGTTAAACGACGCATTCATCCTTCGGGGAATCGACGCTCAAGAAGAAGTTTACGAAAACAAAAATTTGGCCGTAGGCACGGTACTGTTCGGGGGAACGATCGCTAGTTCCTTTTTTATCGCCGCCGCTTTAAACGGAGACATAGGATCGAAAGTTTTTCCCGGGGGATTAGGGTTGTCGATTTCCCCTATCTGGGAACGAACCTTAATCGGTGCCATATTATCCGTAGTTTTCTTTTTGATCGGTCAATTGGGGATGATTCTTTTTACGTTCTACTATCAACTCTGGATTCCGTATAAGTTAAAGGACGAGTTAGAATCCAAACAAAATTTAGCCGCTGGAATTGCATTTGCAGGAGCGCTTCTCGCGATCGGAATTCTTTTGACGAGAGCCTTATTTCGAGAATTCGATTCAATTATGCAAACTGGCATTCTGCTTCTGCTAGATTTATGCTTTGCGTTTTTGGTCATCCCTGTCCTCCATTTTTTTGCGGGAAGAGTTATCTTATCCGGATCGACCTTAAAGCATGAGATAGCCGAAGATCAGAATTTCGGGGCAGGTTTATTGGAAGCGGTCGTACTAGTTTCGTTTTCCGCGATTATCTTCTTTGCGGTTTAGAAATTAGGTTAAAATAATTCTTGGGAGGAATACAATTTCCACTCGAGATGATAGACTTTTTTGGTTCCGTATTCGAAGGATTCCCGTAACCAGCTTGGTCCGTCCGATTCATCGATAGCAAGGCTGGAAAAAATTTCGGTAAGTTCATTCTTAATTTCGGGAAAAATGATTTTATGCGTCGGAAGGAACGGAGAAAGTTCGCGTTCCGAGAATCCTTTCAAGGCGCCGACTAATCCTGCCAATAAGCAACGGTTCAAGAGGGAGCTGTTGTTCATTTGCGCGGGAATTCCCGCTTCCTTTGCTGCGGTAAGGAGATCCTGTATCGGGATCCCGCCGCTTAAAACGGAGAGAGGAAGATCTAATTCGTTTTCTCCGGTATCCATATTGGTTTTATAAAGCTATGTTCATGGAAAGTAAAGAACTTCTACCCGAATTGGAATCAATCGCTCATAAAAACGGCTTTCAATTATTCGGAGCCGCAAAAGCGATCGTGCCGGATGTGGATAAACGAAATATTCTAGAATGGGTTCAGGACGGCAGACACGGGAAGATGGACTGGTTTCCGCGGAATATGAAACTCAGATTAGAATTGGAAGGGTTAGGATTTCAGGCCGAGACCGTATTCGTTTTAGGGGCACTTTATTCGGATCCGGACTACGAAGAGATTACTTCCAAGCTGCCGTTTCGTTTTTCCAGATATGCGACCGGTACCGACTATCATACCGTACTAAAAAAATCCGCTCGGGATGTGATGGATATTCTCAGAAACAGGTTTCCGAATAACGTTTTTAGACAGGGAGTGGATTCTTTGCCGGTTCCTGAAAAAATTTTAGCGAGAGAAGCCGGCCTGGGGTGGATCGGAAAAAATACAAATTTGTTAAACGAACAGATCGGTTCCTACTTTTTTTTAACGGTAATCTTTACGGACCTTCCTCTCCGAATTGCCTCCCTCTCTGCCAAGGATCGATGTGGAACCTGCGATGAATGCATTCGGGCTTGTCCAACCGGAGCGCTCGCACCGTACCAAATAGACGCACGTAAATGTATTTCTTATAAGACGATCGAAGATCGTTCTCCCACCGTTGAAGGGTTACACGGGTGGGTATACGGCTGCGATATCTGCCAAGAAGTATGCCCCTGGAATCGGGTAAAAGCGAAGAGAAGAGGGGCGGCTACTGAAATCGAAGAGTTCAGAGTTCGCGATTTCTTTAGGTCACCCGGACCGATCATACTTGCTCTTACCGAGGAGGAATTTCAGCGGCAATTCTCGGATGCCGCTGTCAATCGCATCTCTTACGCGCAATTTCGTCGTAATCTCATCTCTGCGAGTTCAGAATAAACGTATGCGGAGATAAATTTAGGAGTAGCTCGGCGCTTAAATTTGAAACCGGGATAAATTAGAATCCAGTTGCTCGGTTCTCGCTTTTAAACCCTGAGCCTGGCTTGCTAATTTCTGTGAAATGGAAGCTAATCTTTGCGCCTCCGCCGTGGAATTCTGCATAGATTCGCTGATTTCCGCAACGGCAGCTTTTTGTTCCTTAGTGGCCTCTGCAACCTCGGACGAAAGTTCGGAAACTTCGCGAATCGTAGCGGAGATGCCTTCCGCAGAACGAAGTTGTTCGCCCAATGCAGTGATTACCGATTCGGAAGCGGCATGGATACTCCGAATGTCTTCGGATACGGATTCGATCGAAAGTATCACTTCTCCTACGTTTTGCGTCCCCAGCTCGACGATTCCATCAGTGCTGGAAATCAAATCTTGGATACCCTTAACGCTTTCATTCGTCCTTGTCGATAACTTCGAGATTTCGGAAGCAACGACTGCGAATCCTTTTCCGGCTTCTCCCGCTCGCGCCGCTTCGATAGACGCATTCAGAGAAAGTAAATTAGTTTGTTCTGAAATTTCAGTGATTATATCGACAATGCCTCGAATTTGCTGGGAAATTCCACGTATATCTTCCATGGCTTTCGTCGCTTTTAAGACCGTTGCCTTTCCTTTTTCGGCGGAGATTTCGGCGGCTTGCGAGGTTTTTACCAAATCGGATAGAGAGATTTCCACTTCGCGCAATTGCTTTACGAAATTTTGCGACCTTGAGTCGATTTGTCCTGCGAGCTTCGCTTCACGTTCGACTGCCGAGGCTACGTTTTGAAAAGAAGACGATAACTCTTCTAACGACGCCGAAGATTCTTCCGAACCGGCTGCAATCTGTTGAGACGTATTATTTACGCTTTCAACTTGAGCTTCTATTTCGAACGAGCTTTCTTTCGCAATTTGCGAGGTATCTCTTACGACGGTAATCAGAGATTTCAAATTACCTACCATAATATCCATCGAAGAGAGCAATTTTCCCGTTTCATCTTTTCGATTCGTATCTAAGATTATATTTAAATTTCCGGAGGCGACGGTTTCCGAGGCAGATAAGGCGTGGTTTAACGGTAACGTAATACTTCGAACGATGACCCAGGACAATCCCATTGCACCGATTAGGGCAAAAGCGGATAGGATTAGATCCGACCAAAAACTGATTTTCTGAATTCTTTGCAGCTCGTTCGTCTCTAATTCCAATATTTCCGCCTGAAAGGAATAAATTTCATCCAGCAAATGAGTAAGTTTTTTTTGAGAGGGGTCCACTTCCGAATGAAAGAATGATGTGACTTCGGTCAGCCCGGCTTTCGAGCTTTGTAAAACCAAAATTTTTTCTAGAATGCTTAGATAATGTTCTCGTTCTTTTTTGAATTCTTTTAATAATTTAATACCTTTGGGCCTTTTTATAAGCGGCTCCAGAGTTCGAAGATCGCGATCGGTTTTTTCTCGGAATTCGGTTAGAAACTTTCCCGGGCTTTCCTGAATTTCATTCGCTTTATCGAGCCTGAAAGCTTTGACTTGCCTAAATTCCATTTCGATCGTACTTCTAAGGAGTTTAGAGGCCAAATCTTTTTTGAGAATCGCCTCACGCATCGGCCCATTGATCGCTTCGAAGACTCGATCCAAGGAAACAATTCCCACGCTGGCAATAACCAGTAAAATTAGAACGATTAGGAAAAAGGATCCGCGCAACCGGTTGGCTATACTCATATTTGCAAACATTTTACCAGTAGTTCTCCTAAATTAAGTCGGTGTGTTCCCTTTAACAGGCCCGCAATCATCGATCTTCTCCACGAATTCTCCCGAACAAAATCAATTCCGGAAGGAACGAAAACTCCTTTCCCTAGTCGAACAAGATCATCAAATGGAAAGAAGCGATGGTGTTTTCCAGTTCTCTTAATTCTCTGCACAAATTCGACGAAGAAAATTTTCTAAATTCGGCTCGGACTAAATTACGCACTTGGTTTTTGAGGGAAAAAAGAGATCTTCCGTTTCGAAAGAACCGAACGCCGTATTCGACCTGGGTAAGCGAAGTAATGCTTCAGCAAACCAGAGTTACTACGATGATTCCGCTTTACGAATCTTTTTTGCGACGATTTCCCGAACCGAATGATTTGGCGGAGGCGGACGAAGAGGAGGTCCTTCGGCATTGGAAAGGATTAGGTTATTACTCAAGGGCGAAGAATCTGCACAAAGGAGTTCGAAAGTTAGTTTCCGAATTTTCCGGGATCTTCCCGCGGACTCTTGAGGAAGCGCTTTCTTTACCGGGAGTCGGACAGTATACTGCAAGTGCGATTCTTTCGATTTCTTATAATGTTCCTTTGGCAGTTTTGGATGGAAACGCTAAAAGAGTCCTCTCGCGCCTTTTTTTATTTAGGGGAAGTTCTACAAAATCAAATTCGATTTTACAGGAGTTAGCGGATCAATTTCTGGATAGGGAATATCCCGGAGATCATAATGAATCCGTTATGGAATTGGGAGCTAGGATTTGCCTACCGACGAATCCTCTTTGCAAAGAATGTCCTGTGCAAAAAGAATGTAAAGCCTACCAAGAAGGGGTTCAGCAGGAAATTCCGATCGCTGAGAAGAAATACAAAGAAATTGAGCTGGGCATTCGATTTCTGATCATCAGAGCGCCGGCGGGTATTCTTTTACTTCGATATTCTAAAAGAAGATTTTTCAAGACTATTTTCACATTACCTTTTTCATGGGAGGGAAAATCTCCCTATATTGCGGATCCGGTTACGAACCTTGATCTTACCTTTCAGGATACCGGAATGAAATTTAGACATACGATCACGCATCATAAAATTATAGGCTCGATATGGGAAGCTTCGATTTCTACCAAACAATCCGATGATCTCGTCGATTCGATTCGAAAAATACATGATGAAGTGGATTTTAAATGGTGTAATTGGGATGATCTGGAAACCGAGTTTCCTTCGTCGATCGCGGGAAAAATTAAATCCGCTTTTTCCGGGAAAACGCCGACTTTGCCCGGAATTCATGCCCTAACAAAGAAATCAAAAGGCGATAAACGCATATGAATATTAGATCAACGGGAGACTTTCTTCGGGAGCTTTCCAGACATAAGGAATTGTTGGAAATCACGGATCCGATTGATCCAATTTTAGAGCTTGCCGAATTGCAGAGAAGAGTCGTCGCTAAACGGGGACCTGCATTACTTTTCCGGAATGTAATTGGATCTAAAATACCGGTGGCTACGAATTTGTACGGATCCGAAAAAAGGATTCATATCGCTTTCGGTGAGGACCCGGAACGTTTCGTCCGACGGATTGCGTATTCTGCAAAACATCTTCTGCCGCCTACGTTCGGAAAAATTTGGGAGGCCCGATCCTTGGCATGGTCGGCTCTTAAAATCGGTCTCCGCAGAATTTCTTCTCCAGCCGTTTTAGAAACCGAAGAGGATAATTTGGATGTACTTCCTGCAATCAAATCCTGGCCAAAGGATGCCGGACGATTTATCACCCTGCCTCTGGTTTATACTGAGAGTCCTTCGACCGGAAAGGGAAATTTAGGGATGTATCGAATCCAGTTTCACGGACCGAAACAAACCGGAATGCATATTCAAATTCATCGCGGCGGGGGATTTCACTATCATGAGGCGGAAAAAAACGGTCAAGCGTTGCCTGCTCATATTTACGTAGGAGGTCCTCCGGCCCTTACCATTGCCGCGGTAGCGCCTCTTCCTGAAGAAATCAGTGAATTTCTTTTGGCGTCCCTATTATTAGGAGAGAGATTGAGAATTTCCCGCAAACCGGAATTAAGTCCTCTACCCATCGTTGCGGATGCCGATTTTGCCTTAATCGGAAAAATCCCTCCGAATATCAGAAAACCCGAAGGGCCGTTCGGTGATCATTACGGATACTATGCACTTAAGCACGATTATCCGGTATTCGAAGTGGATCGTATCTTTCGAAGAAAGGATGCAGTCTGGCCCGCCACCGTAGTTGGACGTCCTCCTCAGGAAGATCATTGGATTGCGGAATACTTACAAGATTTATTATCTCCTTTATTTCCTTTAGTTATGCCGCAAGTGAAAGGGGTTTGGGCATACGAAGAATCCGGCGTTCATTCCCTTGCTGCGGCGATCGTAAAGGAACGATATAGGAAAGAAGCATTCATGGGCGCCTTGCGGATATTAGGGGAAGGCCAGCTCTCCCTTACGAAAGTTCTGATGGTAACGGATCAGGAAGTCGAACTTAAGGATTTCAAAAAAGTATTTTCGACGATTCTTGAAAGGTTCGATCCGGAAACAGACCTACATATTTTCTCGAATATCGCACAGGATACGTTGGACTATACCGGACCGAAGGTGAACGAAGGGAGTAAGGCGATCTTTTTAGGAGTAGGAAGTAAACTTCGAAAATTAAAATCCAAAATCGATACCTCCTTTAAAAATTCTAAATTTAAAAAGCCGAAGGTCTATTGCCCGGGGGCACTCGTCGTTTCCGGAACTCCTTACAAACGCGGAGATAAGCTTGCGGAACTTCTGCTAAAGGAATCGGCAATTCGGGGGTTTACATTCGTATTTTTGGTGGATGATTCGGAAGGAGCAACCGCATCGGATCACGATTTCATCTGGAATGTATTTACTCGATTTGAACCTGCTGCGGACATCCATGGAAATTTCCAAGTTCGAAGGAATCATCTATCTTTTTCTTCGCCGGTAGTCATCGACGCTCGTCTTAAAGATTGGTATCCTGCCGTTCTCGAACCGGATCCTAAGATAGCAAAACGAGTCGAAGATAGATTTGGTAGACTTTTAAATTCCCTTTGATCGTATGGAACGTATGTCTAAGATTCGAGTTATTATTACCGGCGGAGCGGGTTTAATCGGAAGCAACCTGGTGCGTCTTTTGAACGAGCGAGGCGTAGAAGATATTTTAATCGTGGATCACTTGGGAATCTTATCCAAATGGAAAAATTTACGAGACCTATGTTATACCGATTACCTTGAGAAGGAAGACTTTCTATCGAGAGTGCTTTCCGGGCAATTACCGAAAGGCTATACTCATGTTTTACATATGGGTGCCTGTTCTTCTACGACGGAATCGGATGCATCCTATCTGATCAAAAACAATTTCGAATACACGAAAGTATTAGCGGAAGCTTGCTTAGACAAGCGCGTTCATTTTCTTTATGCTTCGTCGGCCGCTACTTACGGAGACGGAATTTTCGGATATGACGATAAAGCCCCGATTACCGATTTGCGCCCGCTGAACATGTACGGTTATTCCAAGCATATGTTCGATTTATATGCCCAAAAGAAGGGGTATCTCTCGAAGATCATCGGAGTAAAATTCTTCAACGTATTCGGCCTCGGAGAATCGCATAAGGGCGATATGCGGTCAGTCGTCTTGAAAGGATACGAGCAAATTCTTTCGGAAGGAAAGATCAAATTATTTAAATCTTATAAGCCTGAATATAAAGACGGGGAACAGAAGCGCGACTTTTTATACGTGAAAGATGCCGCTAAAATTGCAATCCATCTATTCTCCGGAAATCATTTCGGCCTATTCAACGTAGGGCGGGGCGCGGCTGAGACTTGGATGGATTTAGCGAACGGCTTATTCAACGCTCTGAATCGGAAGAGTCAGATAGAATTCGTGGATATGCCCGAGAGTCTCCGTGCAAAGTATCAATATTATACGAAGGCCTCTACCGACAAATTACTGTCAACGGGATATGTCGAGGGCTTTACGGATCTTAAAACTGCGATTGCAGATTATGTAAAACTTCTGCAAACCCAATCAGATTAAGGGGGCCGGAAGGCCCCCGGGAGTGGTAAGTTCTTACTTCGAGAAAATTTGAAGTAAAGACTTGGCGAAACTTTTGAATTTCTGGTCTTTAATGGAGTAGAAAACTTGATTGGACACTTTCTTGCTTCCAAGATATCCGGCTTCCTTCATCTTGCTCAGATGTTGGGAAGCAGCAGATTGGCTAATTCCTAACGCGTCGACTAACTCGCCTACGCTGTGTTCTTTTTTAGATAAATACAGTAGAATTTTTAATCTGTCAGGATGAGCTACTGCTTTTAATCCGCGGATGGTCGAGTCCAGGTGGGCTTTCTTGATTTCTAACTTTTGGGCTGCCATTTTTTTCCTTCAATAGAGTTTGAATCCATAATATAGGAGAGTCGCATTTTTTCAAGGATTTACGCTTTAATTAAGGGTTTTTTATCGTTATGTCTAATTGTGTAAATTATGATATTTTTATGATATTATAAAGGTAAAAGATTACATTAATATTCTATTTGAATGTACGGCTTGGAAAAATTCGAATATTATGTAATTCTACAGGTCCTTCGGGTTTGAGCCGAAGAGGGGATACGTAGGATTGCATACTTCGGTATAAAATTAGTATATTCTGAAGAATTAAGAGAGAAATTTTAAAATGGACATTGTTGTAGAAGTAAAAAGCGGATTCATTGAAGTTCCTCCGCTCGGAGTTAGTTAGGCGAAGGCTTAAATTTTCACTCCGCCGGAAATTTCAAGGACGACTCCGTCGACAAGCTCGTTCGTCGCTATAAAGGCTGCAGTCTCAGCTATTTCAGTCGGGTGGCCGAGTCTCCCTATCGGAATTTGAGTTTCCCACTTTTTTAATGCTTCAGGATTCATATCCTTCATGACCATCTCAGTGGCGATAAAGCCCGGAGCGATTCCCGCTACGCGAATTCCGTAACGGCTTAGTTCTTTCGCCCAAAGCCTAGTCATTGCGGCAACTCCGGCTTTTGCGGCCGAGTAATTAGTCTGGCCTGGATTTCCATGCATTGCAACAGACGCTATTGGAATGATGATTCCTTTAGAGCCGGTATTGATCATCTGTACGGCTGCTTCTCTTCCAGTTAAAAAAACTCCAGTTAAATTGACGTCTATTACGGATTGCCAATTGGATAAGGAAAGTTTGGATGCAACTTTGCCGGTCTGTTTATCGGTTTTTACTAGTAATCCGTCTCGCAGAATTCCTGCATTCAATACTGCGATATCCAGGCTTCCGAATTTTGAAACGGCCTTTTCCATGAGCGCTTCTGCATCCGCTTCCTTGGAAACGTCCGTTTTAACTGCGATCGCCTTCACGCCTATCGCCTCTATATCCCGTAAAGCTTCCGCCAATTTTTCTTCCGAGATATCGGAGAGAACGATGTTAGCGCCTAGTTTTGCAAAATGTTCGGCCATCGCTTTGCCTAGGCCTCCGGCCGAACCGGTAATTACTGCGGTTTTACCTGTGATTTCCAACTTGGTTGATTTCCTTACTTCTTATTGTTATGTATTTGTCGGTGAAGGGAATTTCGACACGAGCAACCGTTTCGGAAGCCTGCGTCTGGATCCGGAAAAGGTTCGGGTCTATATTTTCGCTTTTTAATAAAATCATAATTAAAGCGATTCCGAGTCCCGCTCCTTCCGTATTATCCATATTATCCATATAGAACTCGGCGATATCGTTATATTCCATCGCCTTTTTCATTTTCTCCCGCATCCGAACTTCTTCGATCTCGATGACAGGAGTATTATTGGCTACCTCAACGACCAAACCGTCCGGGCTATAAACTACGTTGATTTTTACGTAAACTCCACGAGCTAGACATCGTTTCCCAAACTCATCCGCCATTTTTTCCGAGAAATTTTCCTTAAATTTAGAAAGGGCTTGGTCATAATGTTCAGGATTTTGAATATCCACGCCTAAGTCCTCGAAAAAGACCCGCTTTTGGTTTGCTTTGACTCCATTGATTGCCATTTCCTTAGTAATGGTATAAAGCATTTCAATGTATCTAGATTGTCCGACCTTCTCTAAAACTTCAGTAAGGATACGTAAAACGTACTTTTCTAGTTTAGAATTCATTCGGGAGGATTGAACGGAAATACGGGAACGGCTTTTGATATAGTCAGTGAGCTGGGCGTCTAAATGTTTAAAGTTTTTTGCCATGCTCGTCCTTCGAGGAGTGAGGATCGAGGTCCAGTCTTTCGATTTCCCGGATTCATGCAATCAAAAATCCGAACTGTCCAGCCTTTGGAATTCTTACAAAAAGGTAATTTATTCTAAAGTAATCGGGAACCTTCTCAGGATTGAAATTGATTTTTGTCTTATATTCGATTTTTGCTAAAAAGGGTAAATTAGTCGAAACTTAGTCGAATTCCATCCTTTTGTAAATTCTTCACCTTACAAATTCGGAATACTTTTGTATTTTTGGGAAAAATAATCCTTTCGGGGGATTCATTTTCAACCTCCCTAGGTTCGTTCCGTCAGTTTGGGTCTATTTTCAGGTTCAAGAACGGAGACTTTTTAGAAATACTATACAAAAAAATAGTTGTCAAAAATCTATAGCTATACTAATAAATAGTAATTAATTGAGTAGGTTATTGATATGCTTCAGATGTTATTGGTCCGGGATTTCGCCTTACTTGAATCGGCTCAGATTGAATTTAGGACCGGGTTAACTGCAATTACCGGCGAAACTGGCTCGGGAAAGTCACTATTATTAGATGCGGTTTCGTCATTGTTAGGAGGAAAAAGCAGTGCGATTGACATTCGAACCGGAGCCGACAAATATATTTTAGAGGCTGTTTGGGATATCAGCGCAAATGTGCCTGCTAAAGAGTGGCTGCAGGAAAAAGGAATCCCTTTTGAAGGAAAGGAACTTATTTTGCGAAAGGAATTTTCAAGAGATGGAAAATCCAAGATTCAAATTAATCATACCTTATCATCGGCCCAAGTATTACGCGGCCTAGGAGAATTGCTTGCCGAGGTTCATAACCAAAACGACCAGATTCTCCTTTTAGACAAAACGCAGCAGATCGATATCTTAGACACCTATGCAGGTTTATATCCCCTTCGCTCGGAAGTGAAAGAATCATTTTTAACCTATAGGAGTTTGCGGAAGCGTTTGGAGGAGATTGAGGCGAATTACGGCGATAAGAATCGGAAAAAGGAGATTCTTCAGTACCAAATCGATGAAATTCAAGCAGCAGGTTTAAAGGAAGGAGAGGAAGACGATTTATTGAAAGAAGAAAAGCTTCTTTCTCATGGAGAGCGTCTATCCGAGAACTTAGAGATAATCGCCGGACTACTGTCGGAAAGTGAAAATGCGGTTTTGAGCGTTTTTCCTCGCATTTTGGTGGCAGCGGAGAAGATGAAGGCGATTCATTCAGATTACTCCGAATTGGAATCTTCTATTCGAGAAGCATACGTTACTCTCCGTGAAATTAACACAACAGCGCAAGACCAGAAGGATGAAGTCTTTTTTTCGCCGGACAGATTGGCACATGTACAGAGTCGATTGGATTTGATACAAAAGTTGAAGAAGAAGTATGGAGCGAGTATTCAAGAAATTTTACTTTCGAAAAAAAATGCGGAAAACGAGCTCGAAGCGTTAGCGCAAAATATGGATTCGAAGCAATCCCTTGAGAGAGAGAAGAAAAAGGCAACGGAGAAGCTGGCTCAATTATGTATGCAATTGTCCAAGGCAAGGCGGGAATCCTTGAACCGTTTCGAAACTAGACTTAAATCCGAATTGGATGTCCTCGGTATGTCTGGGGCAGGGATTCAGGTCGTATTGCGTTGGGAATCCAGTGCGGAAGGGGAAGTCGAGGCCCAAGGAAAATCGTACGTAGTCAACGAATACGGACTCGACCAAGCGGAATTTTATTTCAGTCCGAATCCCGGAGAAAAGCCGCGACCTCTACGCAAAATCGCTTCAGGAGGAGAAATTTCCAGAGTAATGCTAGCCATTAAAAGTGTATTAGGCTCGAATCATGATGGAAAAGTCTTGGTGCTGGATGAAATCGATTCCGGTCTAGGCGGGGAGATTGCGATGGATGTTGCAAAGAAATTACGAACTTTAGCGAAGACTCATCAGATTCTTCTTGTCACTCACTTGCAACAAATTGCCGCCGCAGCCGATCATCATCTCAAAGTGAGTAAGCAGGTGAAAGAAGGTAGAACTCTATCTGACACTGAATTTTTAGGGATGGAAGAGAGAACCTTGGAACTTGCTAGAATGATCTCGGGTCAGAATGTTTCGCGGGGTGCTCTTGACCACGCGAAAGAGTTGCTGAAAAAAAAGGCGGTATGATTAGACACTCTTCCAATGAATTATACTGGGGACGATAGTCTCCGGTAAAAAGGAAGCATTCTTTCTAAAAATCGTTTGGCAGCTACAGCCGAGTCAGAAACTCTACTCCTTGGAGAACCTCGACCGACATGATTCTTGCCAAAACAGATTCTTTGGTTTCCATCATTCCTCCGGAAACGATCCCGATTTTAATTCTTCTAGTTTCGATTATTGGGTTCACAATCATAATTGAAAGACTGATATTTTTTTCGCGTTGGAAAGCTCTTTCGCCCGACGAATGGAGACGAGTAAAAGACCTATTGAACGAGAAGAATTTTGATTCCGCTTCGGATCTCCTTCGTAGCTTAAGTCAAGGGCCTACATCCCAAGTTATTCAGGCCGGTATTGCTCAGTTTAAGAGAAAGACTTCGGCAGTGGAAGATGAAATTTTAAGCCAAGGTTTAAGCCAGATCCAACGGATGGATAAATTTCTTTCCGCTTTGGCTACCATCGCGACAATTGCACCTCTGCTTGGAGTATTGGGAACCGTCGTCGGAATTATCCGTTCGTTTGCGGAAGGTTCCGGAACAAAAGGCGCGGAAGTCGGAATTAGTGAAGCCTTGATTACTACCGCAATGGGGTTGGCCGTTGCCATTCCAGCATATATTTTTAATAACTTTTTTCAAAAGAAGAAAGATGACGCGATTTCCGAAATGGAAACCCTTTCCGAGCAAGCCTTAAGGTATTTGAAATAACGATGAGATTCAAGAAGTGGAGAAGTCAAAGCAACGGATATCGAGCCGGACAGATCGAGCTTGCGCCTATGATCGACGTTATCTGCTTTATCGTTATTTATTTCTTGATGAACGCGACCTTGGAAAAATCGACCGTAATTAAAATTGAATTACCGCGTTCTTCCAGCACCGCACAGGAAAAGAAGAAAGATGAGTTAGTTATTACCATCAATAAGGATGGAAAGATTTTCTTGGATAAAGATACGGATCCTGTCGCTCTGGAAAAATTGACGGATAAAATCAAGGTTTTCATGGGTCCTGAAGACAAGGACAAAAAGGAAGCCAGTAAAAATAGAGTTATCATCAGAGGTGACGGCGGGGCGAATTACCAAACCATCGTTAAAGTCATAGATAAAGTAAATGAGGCGGGCGTTACTAGATTCAATTTATCGATGGTACGTCAGCCCGGCGGTAAATGAACGAACTATAGATGGGGAGACGATGGATCTTCCAAAGAAGTTTTTCCTGTATTTTGGAGGAATTTAGAACCTACTAAAAAGGTTGATAAGCGACTTGAAACGAAAGCCTCCAGTAAATAAATTTATAGTCGTCTTTTTCTTGACGAGCTTCCTTTTCTATTCGGCCGATATAACCGAGTTACTTTCGAAGAGGAGCGATTATTTCGGTAAAACGATTAAGGAAGTCGTGTTCAAAGGAAACCGGAATACTTCGGATTCCGATATCGACTCGATGCTCGAATTGAAGCGCGGAAGGCAATTGACAAAAGGTATGGTCGATCGAGACCTGAAAACCTTATTCGCTTCCGGTTTCTTCTATTTTATAGATATACAGGCCGAAGATGTAGACGGCGGCGTTAAGATTATCGTCGAACTAAAAGAACGTCCTCGCGTTAAGGAAATCGAATTTGTGGGTGCGGACGAAGTCTTTCCCGCCGACCTGCGTGAAAAAATGCCGTTGAAGGATAACGAGGTAATTACGCCTCAGAAGGTTTCCAAATCGAGGGACGTCATTCTTCAGAAATATAGGGATGAGGGTTTCTTTTTAGCCTATGTAAAGGCGGAGTTAGGCAAACCGGATCCCAAGACGAATCTAGTTAAAGTAAGATTCGTGATCGACGAAGGCGAGGAGATCCCTGTTGCTAAGATCAACGTTTACGGAAATGAAACCATCGAAACATCCGAGCTTCTGGGGTTAATGGATCTAAAAGAAGAGGGTCTTTTCGAAGGCGGGTCTTTTAAGGAAAGCTCCTTTGAAAAAGACAAGGAAGTCCTTCAGGCTTATATGCGGAGTAAAGGGTATCTGGACTCCGAATTGCTTCGAGAAGGTACGAATTGGGAAATCCACTGGGAAAATCCCGAAAAGAAAGACAGGCGAGTCATTATCGTTAATATAAAACTGTACGAAGGGCAGGTTTATTATTTTAACGGATACTCGGTCGCTCACGACATGACCTTGGATAACGAAGGTCGCCCCGTCTTCCTGAATAAGGAAAAAAATCCACCCGATACGCCGAGAGATAAGTTAAGCCCGCTTTTTACGTTAGATGAAATAGAGAAAGTGATGGATTATAGCGTAAAGGACGTGGGTGAAATATTCGACGAGACCGTATTCATGCGCGATAGATCCTCCGTAAACGAACTCTACGGAGCAAAGGGCCATATCTTCGCTCAAGTCATCCCTCGAAGGAAGATTATTTCGTTGGATGAGGAGAGTCTTCAGTATTATGAGAACTGCTATTCAAGGAAAACCGATTTAGAACGCAAAATTTGTGAAGACGAATATAAACAATTAAACGTGCGCAAACTGCGGGAATTGTTCGCAAGAAAACCTGCGCTGCGCGGTAGAAAATTCGTACATGTAGACTTTACCGTTCGAGAAAATAATCTAGCTAAAATAGAGAACGTAATCATCAAGGGGAACAAAAAGACTCAAGATAAGGTAATCCGACGGGAATTGTTATTTAAGCCGGGCGATCTTTTCGATTCCACTAAGGTTAATCGTTCCAGAGAGCGCATTCATAATTTAGGATATTTCAAAGAAGTAAACTTTAATATGCGACCCGGCTCCGACGATTCCAAAATGAATATCGTGATCGAAGTATTGGAGCAGCCGACGGGAACCGTGTCGATGGGCGGTGGATACGGAACGATTACTGGATTTACGATTTTTACGGAAGTCGGCGAAAATAACCTGAATGGAACCGGACAAAAGATATCCGGAAGAATTGAATTCGGTCCTTATAGACGATCCTTTCAGATTTCGTGGACGGAACCTTGGCTAAACGATACTCCTTGGTCGCTTTCTCTTTCCTTATTTTATTTTTCGCGAACGATCTTCTTAGGATCCACTTCCACGATTTCAATCTCGGATAGTACGACCGCTCCTGTTACCGAAAACGCAACTTACGATAACAACGGATTAGGCGTTACAATGGGGATTGCACATAGGGTATTCACGAACTGGACGCATTTTCATAGATATACGCCTGCGTTCTATTCTTACTCTAACCCGACAGCGTTGGTATCGGATGCGGTTTTGGCAAACGTTCGGCAGGGCTGGCAATTTCGTTCCCAGATATCGAACGGTATTTCCTTCGATATTCGAGATAACGTATTCGCCCCTACGCGTGGTTACGATATACTTTTACAAGTGGACAATGTCGGTCAGTATCTGGGCGGATCTTCGCACTTCGATCAGTATAGGATAACCGCCGAATACTATCACACTTGGTTCGATTTTACTTTCGGCGGTTTGATTCGAAATAACGCACTTCGTCGTTGGCGGGTGGTGCAGGAGTTTCGTACATCGGATATGTTCACTTTGCAGAGATCCCCTAAATACGGTCATCAGGATCCGGTTCAAGACCCGTATATCCGTCCCCAGGATTTATTGATCATAGGAGGATACGAGTCCTTACGAGGATGGTACTATAACGATCCGAAATTCCCGACAGACTGGAGAAGCGGGGCGCAGCATCGTATCTTATTCGATTCGGAGATCCGTATTCCGATAGAACCGAGTCTTCTTTGGTTGGTTGTGTTCCTGGATGGTGGAGCATTATACGAACAAGTGAATCGATTTACCGGAGTTAAAAAGGATTACGTTACAAATTACGATAAGAATAAAGAGGCAAGGATTGTCGCCGACCCCGTGGGCTGGTATCTCCAAAATAATTTTAACTTAACGAACGGCAAGAAAGCCGACGTTACATATGATGATTTGAATAATCCGGCCAGATTGGTATTATCTTCCCAAAACGTCGCGATGGATCGTATGAGATATTCCTGGGGAATCGGTTTACGGATTCAGATTCCGGTCCTTCCTCTCCGTATCTATTTCGCCCAGAAAATTCGTCCTACGGGAAACTTTTGGGCGCCTTTTGAAAGATACGAGGATGATCGCGCATTCCAATTCGTATTCGGAATCGGGGATTACCGTTTCTAAAAGGACGGGGATTTTGCGTGATCGATTTACTTACCGGCTTAAATGATCCGCAGAAAGCGGCCGTAGAACGATTGGACGGTCCCGTTTTGATTCTTGCCGGAGCCGGATCCGGCAAGACGAGAGTCATTACTCATCGAATTGCCAACTTAATCCTGAATCGAAAAACTGATTCTATATGCGCTTTAACGTTCACAAATAAGGCTGCGTCGGAAATGGCGGAACGAGTGCGCAATTTGGTACCGGATCTGCCGTTCAATGTGCAAATTAAAACCTTCCATTCACTTTGCCTATTTATACTGCGGAGAGAAGCAACTGCGCTCGGAATTGATTCCGGTTTTACCGTCTACGATACAACGCTTCAGGAATCTCTAATTAAGCAAGTAGTAAAGGATTTGCACGAAGATCCTAAGCAATACAAGCCGTCCACACTGACGGGCATCTTCTCATCCTTAAAGGATTCGATGCTCGACCCCGATCAATACGTTAGAAAAGAGGATTTTTCCCATCGATCACAAGTCGTCGCGAAGATCTATGCGGAATACGAATTTAGAAAACAAAAAAACCAGGCCTTCGATTTCGGAGATTTGATATTGAGAGTCGTTCGATTGTTCGAAGAGCAGCCTTCGATATTATCGAAGTATCAGGAACGTTGGAGATACGTCATGGTGGACGAATATCAGGATACGAATAAGGTTCAATACCGTCTGGTTCGATTGCTCGCCGGAGATCGCGGCAATTTATGCGTGGTGGGTGACGACGATCAATCCATATATTCCTGGAGAGGCGCTGATATTTCGAATATTCTAAATTTCGAACATGATTATCCGAATTCGTTCGTGGTTAAATTGGAAGAGAATTATCGTTCCTCCGGGCGAATTATAAGAGCTGCCTCGAAGGTGATTTCCAATAATCCTGATCGTAAAGAGAAAGAGCTCTTTACCAACAATCCGGAAGGCGAGCCGGTAACTCTTTCCGAGTTCGAAAACGAAAACGAAGAGGCGTATGACGCGGTAAAAAAAATTCGCTCGGAAGCGGCCAGAGGAGCCGATTATAAGGATTTTGCCATATTTTATAGAACGAACGCCCAGTCGAGATATTACGAGGAAAGTCTCAGATCCGCTGGTATACCGTACAAGATCTTCGGAGGATTTCGATTTTTCGATCGGGCTGAGATCAAAGATATGGTAGCGTATTTGAATGTGGTTGCCAATCCTCTGGATTCGACATCTCTCCTGAGAATCGTGAATAATCCGCCAAGGGGAATCGGGGACGCCTCTATCGAGAAAATGAGGGAGTTTTCCATAGATCGAGGATTTTCCTTTTTAGAGGCGCTGGGACATCCGGATCTACCGTTAAAAAAAGCCGGCATCGCGAAAGCGAAAGAACTTTATCATCTATTCGAAGACCTGATTGAAATGAAAGAGAAAGGAGAGCTTCCTTCTAAGATTGCGTTACAGGTCATTGAACGATCGGGTTGGGTGGAATACACTGAGCGAAACTCTCAAGATGAAGAGGCCGTTTCTAGAGTCGAAAACGTTCGAGAATTCGTGAACTCCATTGCCGAATATGAAGAGCGTGAAGATTCTCCGAATTTAGAGGAATACCTTAATCAGATTAGCCTTCTTACGTCCGAGGAGGACACTGCTCAACTTACCGATTACGTTCATCTGATGACGGTACATAATGCAAAAGGATTGGAGTTCCCGACGGTCTTTCTGACCGGCTTAGAAGAAGGGACCTTTCCGCATTCGATGAGTCTTGACGAACCGAAAGGCGAGCAGGAAGAGCGTAGGCTGTTCTACGTAGCCCTGACTCGAGCTAGAAAAAAACTATATCTAAGTTATTGTAGATATTCTCGAAAGTTCGGAAAAGTAGAACCGCGAATTCCCTCTCGCTTTTTACCGGAAATTCCTCAGGAATGTTTCGGGCAAGACGCCGTATTTACAAGAAGGGGGGTCAGGATGCCGGAAGGCCCCCCTGTGGCTTGGGAGGGCGCGGGAGATTCTTCGTTAAAAAAGGGTCGGAACTCGGAAGATTCGGGTACAGCCAGTCCCTTAGGTGAAGAAGCCGAAATCGGAGAGGGAGATCGTGTTAGGCATGCGCAGTTTGGCGTGGGAATCGTTGCCGGAGTCTCCGGGAACGGGAAGAACCGAAAAGTCAAAATCAGGTTTGGGGGGGTGGAAAAGAACTTTTTCCTTGCCTATACCCCCTTAGAGAAATTATAACGGAAGGAAAAGTTCCTCCTTCTAAAAACCGATAATTATCCTAAGGAACACAGGAAAACCAATGAAACGGATCTTAGTAGCAGCTCTTGCCTTAGGCTTGGCAAGCCCCCTCCTAGCAGGAAAAGTAACCGGTCTAGTGGAAGAATTCAACAAGGTAGAAGAATTTAATAAGAACCGAAAAATCTCGGAGGCAGCTAAAAAGGCCACTCTGGAAAAGAATCTTCTTTCGGCTCTTAAATACAGTCTTCACCGAAAGTATCTGGATTACAAAGAATATACGAAAGGTCTAACGGCCGATTCGCTCCAGTACGAGCAGCAAAAAGGTACGTTTTCAGTATACGTTAAGTATAAAACTTATATCGTATTTTATACGTATCTAATGGATCCGGAATTATATCTTCAGACACCTACGAACGAAGTCTTCTACGTTCGTCCTGATAATTTAGAAGAAGAGACACACAAGGAAGACAAACAGCAACCTGCGTCTCCTTCGAGCCAGGCAAAATAATCTTCAGGAATGCGATTTCCGGAAGAAGCTCATATCGTATCAAGACTCGTGCTCGAGGCTGCGGATGAGATTCTCCGGATATATCGTAGTGAATTCTCGGTTCGAGAAAAAACCAAGGGAGATCCCGTAACCGAAGCCGATCTGGCTGCAAACAGAATTTTAGTCGAAGGAATTCGTCAAAAATTCGGAGACCCCGTTTTTTCGGAGGAAGAGATTCTTCCCTTTGATCAAGAGACTCATCGTTTCGGACGAGTTTGGATTTTAGATCCGATTGACGGCACCCGCGAATTTGTCGCAAAGAATCCGGAATTCGCATTGAGTTTAGGTTTAGTTCGGGAAGGAAGACCGATTTTCGGCATCATCATGAACCCTGCTAGCGGCGAGTTTTTTTGGGGAAGGGAAAACCTCGGAGCGGGATACCAAGTTTTGGAACCTCCTTTTTCGAGCCGAGAGATCGACTGGAATCTTTCTCATAGGTTTTTAGAAGAAGCCGAAATTCCGCCTTTGAAAGAAATTCTAGTCTCGGTTTCAGAATCTAGAGCCGGACTGTTCGACAAGACGAGTTTCGGGACCCAATATAAAACTAAGTCCACGGGTTCTATCGCTTATAAATTAGCGTTAGTCGCCGTCGCCAAAACGCCATTGACTCTTTCTTTGCGACCTAAGAATGATTGGGACATTGCGGGAGGTGTCGCAATTCTCCGAGCGTCCGGCGGATCCGACATCGAAATAAAGACCGGATTGCCTTTTGATTTTCTAAAATCGAAATTAAGCGTGGGTCTTTTGGCCGGAAAAAGAGAGATAGTCCAAGAATTTTGGAAAGATAATGGAGCTAGACTACAAGGTTCCGTTCGTGAATATTGGTAAATATTTCAGATAAGGAAGTTCGCGCACTTTGAACGGAAAACGAAAGACCGATAATTTAAAGAAGTCGCTAAAACCTTTTGTAATAGGAGTGGATGCAAGGCCATTATCCACCCCTGTCTCAGGCGTCGGAAGATTAATCTCCGCCACCCTAAAAGGCTTCGAAGGAGATCCCCGTTTCAGCTTTCGCCTTTTTTCAAATCGTCCGTTACATGCAAGTCACTCTAGCCTGATAAAACTAGAGAATGTCCGGCTGGAGATAGGGCAAGGTTATCTCGCCAGAAAAGGGGGGCTGTACTTCGGCCTCGAGCTTCCTTGGCTTTTACGCCGGAACGGGATCGATCTCTTTTGGGGAACTCAGCAAGTTTTACCCCCTTTTTTTCCGGGCAATATTCCCGCGGTGGTTACCTGCGTCGATTTCGTGATTTATAAATTTCCGAATACGATGAGATGGCTCGCTCGGTTGCAGCAAGCTTTGTTAATTCGGTGGAGCGCAAAGCGAGCCGATAAAATTCTTCCGATTTCGAGAGCAGTCGGGGACGAGGCAAAATCGTATTTTAAAATTCCAGAAAGTAAAATTACGGTCGTATATCCCGGTTACGATCCCGAAGACATTCTACGAGCTCCAACCAAGCCTCCGACGAAACGCCTTGCAAATCTTCCATCCAAATTTTTTCTATCGGTATCTACGGTGGAACCTAGAAAGAATTACGGTTTTTTAAGACAGGCCTATCAGGAATACTTAACGATGGCCGGTCGTAAGCCTCGGCTTTGGGTACATGCAGGTAAAGCCGGATGGGAAACTCCGGAGTTAGTGGAAGCAATGCGAGCGGAAAGCAAATCGGGAAAAATGCTTTGGATCGAAGCGCCCTCCGATGAAGAATTGCATTATTTATATTCTAAGGCCGATTTATTCCTGTTTCCTTCTCTATATGAAGGATTCGGAATTCCCTTAGTGGAAGCATTGGCGCATGGAAAACAATGTATAGTTTCCGATTTGCAGGTTTTTCGCGAAATCGGGGGAAAATCGATCACTTACAAAAAAACGGATGACCCTCGAAAATGGGCTGAGGCGCTACAAAGCTTTTGCACCAAACCTTGGAAATTACCGAAGCCTAATTTAAAGAAATTTGAAATGCTTCATTCGGCAAAATTGACTCGAGACGTTTTTCTCGAGTTCCTAAAAGGCAAATCGAATTAGAAATTTCCGAATAGTTTCCGTAAGATTCCGGTTTTGACTCGTTCTAATGTTCCGGAAAAAACGATACCTCGATCCGACTTCCAAAGCATGTGCATTCTATTTCTATCCAGCGCTTGGAAGAATACTTCTTCCTTGTCGTTGGGAGTGAATCTGAATAAGTCCTCTTTCCTTTCCCAATCCGATTCGTTCCATCCCTCTCGATCGTGAACCGACGAGAATTCGGATGAGTTCACGTTCAAGGAGAATCCTTTTTTGGTCGACCATTCAAAATGGGCAGTCGGAATCGTTTGTCGCGAGTCGGAAAAAACGGGCATTGCGGTGATTCCTTTACCGGAAAACCGAGATCCTCCCAAATAACCTTCAAATTCTTGAAAGGATAGAAAGTAATTATAAATCGAACTGTACACGAGTGAAAACGATTCCCCTATTTTACTAGCTACAGTCGTCCTGGCAAGGAAGATCGGGACTCTTTGGGGAAAGATGCGGATTTAGCTTGAAGGTGTCTCGGGATTGAGCATTCTGGAGAGGATGAGCTTTAGACTTCTCGCCACTCTTTCTCTCGCAATCATTTTCAGTTTAACGGTATGTTCTTGCTCAAGAGGAGAAGACGCAGCGATTTATAAAATAGCGCTTGAAGATTGGGACGGTCGATCTCACCAGCTCTCCGAATACCAAGGGCAGCTTCTGATTTTGGATTTTTGGGCGAGTTGGTGCGAGCCTTGTAAAAAAGCCGTGCCGGTCGTAGAAAACCTCAAAAAAGACCTTCACGGTAAGAACGCTAAAATTTTGGGAGTAAATACGGAAAACGGATTAAGCATACAGGAGATTAAGAACGCAGCTAAGGAATTCGGAATGGATTACCCTAGTCTCCTGGATCCGGAGTGGAAATTAGTGAACCTTTTGAAGATAGAGGGTCAGCCCGCCCTTTTCGTATTTAGCAAATCCGGAAAACGCCTACATTTCCAATACGGGATCTCTGAAAAAGATCTCCCGGTTTTACGAGGGCGCCTGCGAAACTGGCTCGAATCTCCCTAAAACTCTCAATTATGCATAACGATCCACATAAATAACTCTTGATCTCTTCGACAAAGCATTAAAAAAAAGGATTTATCTCTAGGGTTCGCCTTTTATCCTGGGGACCGTAAATCGGGTTCCGCCGGAAACCTAAAAAAACCCCATAGTAAAAATCAGGAGAGTTATGATTCATGGCTGAGAATCTCGCCCAATTGTTCAGTGAGTCTGCGGAAAAATACAAGAACCAACCTGCCTTCTATTCCAAGGATGCTCACAAACATTACCATCCGGTCACCTACGGTCAGTTGTACGAATATGGTTTAAATCTAGCCGAAGCGTTGATCGACTTGGGAGTTAAGCCCCGTGAACATGTCGGACTCTTGGCTGATAATAGGATAGAATGGATTATCGCCGACTATGCAATCATTCTTTCCGGAGCGGCCGATGTACCGCGCGGTAGCGACATCACCGATTCCGAAATCGTTTATATCGTGAGTCATTCGGAATCGGAAGTCGTATTTATAGAAAACGATAAAATGCTCGAAAAATTTAATCGGAATAAATCGCAACTAGCAAAAGTAAAAACGATTATCATTATGGATAAGGATTCTAATTCTCCCGGAGTCCTGAAGTTGTATGATTTGATCGAAAAAGGCAAACAGCTTCGTGCTAGCGGATCTCGCAAAGTGGAAGAGAGAGTCGCAGGAATCAAACCCGAAGATCTATTCACTCTTATCTATACGTCCGGCACTACAGGTCTGCCCAAAGGGGTCCAGTTGATGCACTCGAATATGATGCATCAAGTATTGAATGTCACTCCGATGTTAAAGATTAACGCCGAAGCGAGATTACTTTCTATCCTTCCCGTTTGGCATGTATTCGAACGGGTAGTGGAATACGTATGCATTAGTATCGGTGCGGCGACTTATTATACTAACGTACGCGACCTTCGTCAGGATTTGGCGACAGTTAAACCTACTTTTATGGGATCGGCTCCTAGGCTTTGGGAGAATATTTACAACGGTATCTATACTCGCATCAACGATCCAAGTCAAACTCCGACGGTTCGTAGAACCCTATTTAAATTGGCATATTTCTTTTCGGATAAGAATAACGCCTCGACTCGCTTTCTTTCGGGCAATGAGGTAGATTATCACGGTCGTAATCCAATAAAATCTTTCTTTTACGGGATTCTAATGATCGTTCAGTATTTATTGACCGGTCCGTTTACCTTAAGTGTAATTACGGCAATTGCGGCCTATGTGCTCGCCCCCACTGAATTTGCTTATTTAAGTCTTCCGCTTTATATCGTTTCCGGTTTGGCTTTGTTTCTGAACAGCGCTACCTTGGATAAGGTAGTTCTCTCTAAGATTAGAACCGCGACCGGCGGGAATCTCAGAGCCTCCATCTCCGGCGGAGGAGCGCTGCCTCGACATGTGGATGAATTTTTCAACAATATCGGAATCAACGTGTTGGAAGGTTACGGAATGACCGAGACGTCTCCGGTTCTTTCGGTTCGTACTTTCCAAAAATTGATAATCGGTTCGGTCGGTAGTATCGTACCGAAAACAAGACTGCAGATCCGAAACGATAATAACGACGTATTAACCGAAGTAGACGAGGGCGGTCATATCACCCAAGGTAAGCTCGGTCGGAAAGGCGTCGTTTTCGTAAAAGGGCCTCAAGTTATGAAAGGTTATTTCAAAAACGACGAAGCCACTGCCAAGACTTTAGTCGACGGTTGGATGAATACCGGCGATATGGGAATGATCAACTTTAAGAGGACGTTAACTCTAACCGGCCGGGCAAAAGATACCGTTGTACTTCTCGGCGGAGAAAATGTGGAGCCGGTTCCGATCGAAAACAAATTGCAAGAATCGCCGTACATTAGTCAGTGTATGGTGATCGGCCAAGATCAGAAGAATTTGGGCGCCATTATTATACCTGACTTCGAGAAACTGGGCGAATGGGCCAAGGAAAACGGGATCGATGTTTCAGATCGGGAAAAATTAATCGAAAATCCTAAGATAATCGATTTTTACCGTAAAGAAATCAAGAACTTGAATAATGCAAAGAATGGGTTCAAATCTTTCGAGCAAGTTACGCCGTTCTTTCTCATTACCAAACCGTTTGAAGTAGGCGAAGAGTTAAATAATATGCTCAAGATGAAACGTCACGTGATTGCGGAAAAATACGCGGATAAGATCAAGAAGGTCTATACCGATAAATAGGCTTCACCTACCATATTTTCCGTAAGAATGCCCGAGGATTCCGCCTCGGGCATTTTTTTGCCGTCCCATTTTTTCCGTCTGTCCGATAGTTAAAGCATGATACAGTCTTTTATTCGGCAGCCTTCCGTATTTGAACCCTATGGACATTCGGACGTGTATGCGTTGGATAATTTGTATTTTTCACCGTTAAAAAGCGCCGAAGTTTGGGACTTTTCTAAACTCACCGAGTTTTCGCCCTTGAGTTTGGCGTTCTTACTGAGTCGGGGAGAGATGGCTTTGACAACTGCGGAGAAGCAGGTCCTGAAAGTTCAAGGACTCACTTCCGGTTTTAAAAAAGGACTCTGCCTCATCGCCGGAAAGGAAGAGATCAACGGCGTCGAATTCGATGCGTTTTTGCCGACCGTTTTAGGGAATTTACCTTCTCTAACATATTCTAGAACGGTCGATTGCGATACTGACAATCAAATAGTTCCGATCCTTCCGGGGGACGGATTTAATTTCACGGGAACCTGGAAGGGAAGGCAATATCTTTCGATGTTTCGCACCGGAGATTCTACTGCCAGAAATCTTCCAGCATTGCTAAAATGGGTTTCGGAACTTTCATTTAAATTCAATGCGAAAGGGAATTTTTTTCTTCGCACGGAAAAACAGTCTTATCTACATTTCATGAAACCGAATGAAGGACTGGGTGCGGTTTTTCTACAGGAGAAAGAGCAGATACATTCGCCATTTTTGTTTCTTTCTCTGGATTATCAGCAAGTTACGGAAGAATAAAATATTAGCGAGAAAGAATTAGTGGAGTGAATCGTTCTATATTTTTTACTCCAAATGTTTGCTAAAAAGGAAGGCTTCGATTGCTTCATAGTCTTCTAGTTCCGAAAGTTCCATGACTTTGCGCACTAGAAAAGTCGCTTGCTTGAGCCCGGTAGAGGCGAGAATATTCCTGATTCCTCCGACAAACGGGAGGGATACCGACAATTCGCGAAAACCTAATCCCAATAATAAAATCGTGAACGTCGTATCGGACGCAATCTCTCCGCAAATGCTTAACGGCTTTTCATATTTCCAAGCGGTTTCGACAATCTGCGTTAACGAACGTAGGAAAGAAATGTGAAATGGATTATAAAGATTCGAAACGTTCACATTATTACGATCAACGGCCATTAAATACTGAAGTAGATCATTCGTTCCGACCGAGAAAAAATCCACCTCTTGTGATAGGATATCCATTGCCGCGACGGCGGACGGGGTTTCTACCATCATTCCTAATTTAATTTTTCGATTGAACCGTTCCTTTTGGCCGGACAATTCTTTTTTACACTCTTCGATGAGTTCTTTTGTTTTCCGTATTTCCGAGAGGTTTGTGACCATCGGAAGTAAAATACTCAAATTTCCGAAAGCAGAAGCTCTTAAAATAGCAAGTAACTGTTCTTTAAACCATTCCGGATTTTGCAAACTGTATCGGATCCCTCGGTTTCCAAGGAAAGGATTCTCTTCGAATTCTCCCGTCGAAAATTTATCGGCGCCTATATCGAAGGTCCGTATGCATACCGGACTAGGATCCAAGCCCTCGGCTATTCTCTTATACGCTTGAAATTGTTCTTCACCCGAAACGTTTTTATCCTGGTATTTTAAGAATAAGGATTCGGATCGAAAGAGTCCCACTCCGTCGACTTCCAATTTCTTGGCTTGTTCCCAGTCGGTATCGGACTCAAGATTGCATTTTAGTCGGATTCGAATTCCGTCCTTAGTGATCGCTTTCTTTTGTTTTTGAGATTTACTTTCCGAAAGAAGAGGAGATGAAGCTCCGTAATATTTTACTTCTTCAATGGTAGGCGTCCGGACCATCTGACCGTTTTCACCATCCAGGAAAACATATTCATTGTCCTTTACGCTTCCATAAAATTGTTTTAAGCCGACGATTGTCGGTATACCGTAATTTCTCGCGAGTATCGCCATATGTCCGGTCTTTCCTCCGAGATCCGTCGCAATCCCACGTATTCTGCTTTTATTCATCAAGATCATTTGAGACGGAGTTAATTCGCGAGCGACGAGTATGACGTCTTCGGATAAATCCGTTAAGAAGGAAGCTTCTTCTTTTTTATCCAGAAGGTTTTCTAGAATCCTGTTAGAAATGTCCTGTAGATGGTCTACCCTTTCCCGAAAAAAATGGTCCTCTATTTTGTTAAACTTTTCCGCCCACTCTCGAATTGCATTTTCCACCGCGAGAAAGGCGTTTTCTCCCCGTTTTTGAATCCGATCTTTGAAGGAATTATTCAGCATAGGATCTTCAGTCAAAATGACTTGGGTTTCCAGAATCGCTTTCATTTCCTTAGCTTCCGCTTTCTGATTCAGCTTATTTACAATTTCCTTAAGTTCTTTGCGGGATAGTAGGATTGCTTTTTCTAAGCGTTCTAGCTCTGTGGGAATCTCCGATTCGTGAATATAGGCTCCATGGGCGAGATGCCGTTTCTTTGTTCCGATTTTTACGCAGCGGCCGTAAAAACGTCCAGGAAACGCGATGATTCCCGGATAAGTCGTACGTTTACTGCTGCTCATATTCATAAGGAGGAAATTCCGCGAAGATTAGGAATATATACGAATTCCTGTGAGGACAAGCTTTTTTAAAGGAGTTTTCCGGGGGTCAGGTATAGGGATATTTCCTCCAAAGGAAGCTCCGGAATTAAAAATCTCCGGTTTTCTGTCTGGTAGGGACGGAATTTATCCGTGAAAAAATCTCGACTGAGGTTCGAAACCTTCTTTTTTAAACGACCGCGGTCTTTCTTTTGAAAAGAGGAATACGACGGCTTTTGTATTTGCCCAGTTCGTTTCCTGTTTCGGAACTCATTACTAATTTGGCCATTGAGACATCCAGCGCATGACCTGCTTTAGAAGCTAAATAATGTCCGATGATCGGCCTTCCGGCAATCGATAAATCGCCGACCAGATCCAGGATTTTATGTCGAACACACTCATTTTCGTAACGTAATGATTCGTTTAAATAACCGTCTTGCGTGAGTACAATTGCGTTATCTAAGGATCCTCCCATAGCAAGCCCTTTCGCCTGTAGAGCTTCTACGTCTTTTAAGAATCCGAAGGTCCTTGCGGGAAGGATCTCCTTTTTGAGTATTTCGCGATTTAGATTGATTGTGATGTTTTGACCTTTAAGGAGAGGGTGGGGGAAATCAATCGTATAGGTTACTTTCCATTCCTTGCTCGGTAGGATGACGAGGTATTTGTCTCCGTCGACGACCCACATTGGGTTTTTGACGTAGATAGGCTCTTGCACTTCGTCAAATTCGGTGTATCCGGTAGCTTCAAATGCCTGTAAAAAAGGTAAAGCCGAACCGTCCATAATCGGGACTTCCACGGAGTCGATTTCTAGGATCATATCCGTTATCCCTAATGAGAAAACCGCAGCCATGAGATGCTCAACCGTTTGCACTCGGTGGAGTCCGTCTCCTAATGTGGTCGCGTTGCTTGTATCGACTACGTTACTTAGTTCTACCGGAATAGAGGCCTTATCTTCCCCTTTTCTATATTCAAATACTATTCCTGTTCCCGAAGGAGCAGGGTGGGCGACCAGATTAACTTCTTTTCCCGAATGTAATCCGATCCCTTTAATTCTAACTGTTTCTTTAATTGTTTTTCTATGTTCCGTGAAATTCATCGGTTTCCTATCCAGATCTTTCTTATCTGGGTCAGTTTCTCGCTTCAACGTGGGTCTTCTTTATTGCGATTTTCATCGCTGGTCGGATAAAAAATAGCCCTTTAGGATTAATAAAGCAACTTCCATGCCATGAAGGACCGAAAACTCTAGGAAAAAGGGGGCTTAGATCGCGGTTTAAAGCTTTACGAGACATAATTTGCAAGAAATTTCCGTATATTTGTCTCATTTTTACAACAGTGTTGTTTTAGAGAGACAGAATTCCGGGATCCCCTTTTTCGCATCTCGTGTTCAACTAGTTGCCATATTATGAAAGCAACGTATTGCGGGAATTCGGATTCGAACGTTAGATTTGCTTTTGAGTACTTTTTACGGATGATCTGGAATTGTTACCAGGGTAATTCCTCTCCATTTTGATGGAAAAATTTACCGCTGGAATACAGAGACCAGCTCTCTATTTGCCTAAATAAGCCTTCAGCGGCTTCTCGAGGGGGAATTCCCTGGCGTCCGGTCATTTCTGTAGCAACCATTCCGGGATGTAAAATTGCGACAGAGATTTTTCTAGGCTTCAAATCCTTGGATAAGGAAACGGCACCTGCATTTAAGGCAGCTTTCGACATTCTGTAACCGTAATACCCTCCGGAGTTATTTTCTCCGATGGAACCCAGCCGACTCGTAATAAACGCGATTTTTGCTCCATCCTTTATTTTAGGAAGCAGTGAATGAGTTAACCGGAGGGGGGCCAACGAATTCACTAAGAATTGGGTTTCTACTTCTTGAAAATCGATGCTGTCGAGGTTGTCCGGTATCAAAATTCCGGCATTATTGATTAATAAATCCAGGTGATTGCCGGAAAGGGCGTTTGAAAGGGAGTCGAAGTTCCTACAATCGGTTAAATCCAGGCCTTCGAAAATCGGGACACCTAATCTGCGCAAGGGTTCGGATGCCTTTCTGCAAGCCGCCAATACTTCATAACCCTGTTCCGAAAAAATTCGAGCTAACTCTAAGCCAATGCCGCGATTTGCTCCGGTTATCAATGCGTGTTTCATTTGAAAAAGACCGACTCTATGGAACCTTTCTAAAAGAGGAAAGATGAGGAGGAATTCCGAATCAGGTTGACGACTTAGGAAATAACTTTCAACCTGCTGCGATATGCAATACCAGATTACCCACAAACCATCGTTCTCTCTATTGAAGCTTCGATTGGGTCCCGGTCAATCTATTAAATCGGAAGCTGGTGCCATGGTTTATATGAGTTCCGGGATCGGAATTGAAACGAAAATGGGGAGCGGCTTCCTTTCCGCTCTTTCTCGGAAATTCCTAGGGGGAGAATCGTTTTTTTTCAATATCTATACTGCACCTAACGCCGGAGGGGAGATCGGGTTGGCCCCCGAATTACCCGGCGATATAGTGGAATTGGATATGAACGGGAAGAAGATTCTGATACAAGCGGGAGCTTACCTTGCATCGGATGAAGCTGTTCAAGTTGTTTCAAAATTTGGAGGCCTCCGCTCCCTTCTGGGAGGAGAAGGTCTCTTTCTCCTGGAACTTTCCGGAAGCGGTAAGGCGTTTTTGAGCGCATACGGATCCATTTTTCCGATTGAAGTGCAAGGCGGATATACCGTTGATACCGGGCATATCGTAGCATTTGATTCCTCCCTCCAGTTTACGGTTGGGAAAGCCGGCGGGAGTTGGAAATCCACTTTATTTAGCGGTGAAGGGTTAGTGGCGAACTTTACGGGAAACGGGACTCTTTGGATACAAAGTAGAGTACCGTCCGGTTTTATCGGCTGGCTCACGCGTCTCTTACCGGGGTAAGAAAGGCAAGTTTCGACAGGACTTAACAATGAATATTAATATCTTATATAAGCCATCTTATAGTATCGCGAAAGTAAATTTGGAAGCGGGAGAATCCATCAAGGCCGAATCGGGCGCCATGATGAGTATGAGCTCCCATATCGGGATCGAAACTCATAAGGCTCAGAAAGGCGGCTTTATGAAATCGCTAAAGGCCGCATTTTTAGGCGGGGAGTCATTTTGGATGAATACCTTCTCCGCATCCGAGCCGGGCGAGTTGCTTTTGGCCCCCACATTACCGGGAGATATCGAAAGTCTGGCTTTAGACGGCACCGTCTTCGTTCAATCCAGTTCTTTTTTAGCTTCTTCCCCAACAATCGATATGGATACTAAGTTCCAGGGAATGAAAGGATTCTTCAGCGGAGAATCTCTTTTCTTTTTGAAACTATCCGGCAAGGGAACCTTGTTGATAGCAAGCTACGGAGGGATTGAGTTGCTTGAAGTCGACGGCGACTTTATCGTTGATACCGGGCATATTGTAGCGTTTGAGGAAGGCTTAAATTATAAAATTACAAAGTTTGGCGGTTGGAAATCCTTCTTGTTCGGAGGAGAAGGGCTAGTGGCAAAATTCAGCGGTAAAGGAAAACTTTGGATCCAGACCAGAAATGTTCCGAGTTTGGGTTCTTGGTTCCGATCGGAACTTCCTCCTAAGAAAAGATAGAGCAAAGAGAAATACTATGAGACACGAAATACTAGCTAAACCTGATTTTCCATTATTAAAGATTACATTAGAAAATGGGGAATCAATTCGAGCCGAATCCGGAGCCATGGTGGCGATGGCTCCCAATGTTAAAATGGAAACGAAAGCCGAGGGAGGCATTTTTGCTTCCGCAAAACGGGCGTTGCTTAGCGGCGAATCTTTCTTCCAGAATACCTTTTTTGCTCAAGGAGGGGCAGGCGATTTATATCTTACTTCCGAAACCCAAGGCGATTTAGAATACCGCGTCTTAAAAAACGAAGAACTTATTCTTAGTAGAGGAGCGTACGTAGCCGGTTCAACCGAACTTACGATTGATAGCAAATGGGGCGGGTTTAAAGGTTTTTTCTCCGGAGAAGGTCTTTTCTTTCTGAAAGTAAGCGGAACCGGCGATCTTTATTTTTCAAGTTTCGGAGCCATTCACACGGTTGATGTAGACGGAACGTATATCGTTGACACAGGGCATATTGTAGGTTTTGAAACGACTCTAGACTATCAGATAGATCGAGTTGGTGGATTAAAATCTCTCTTCTTATCCGGTGAAGGATTGGTCGCTAAATTTTCCGGAAAGGGGAGATTATATGTGCAGTCGCGGAACCAAAATTCATTCGCATCTTGGGCAGACAGTTGGCGCCGTGTAGAAAAATCCTCGTCGAGTGATTGAAACAACGTTTACGATGAAGTCCCGGGTGGGGCCGGATCGGTGGTTAGCGAGACGTCTGTATCAGATTTATGATTTATTGAAAAGCCTTTTTTTGGCAGGGTTCCGTGTAGGAGCTCCTACAAAGAATGAATCCTATATTTGGTTGACAATTCGTTGAAATCGTGTTAGTAAATTTATTTCTCGAAAAGCCACCGCCATCCCCCACCCAGGAAGGGTGGGAAATAATCTCAACCGAATCTCCAAACTTCGCCGAATCGTTTCAATCTGAAGATCTACTACTTCCTTCCTGGATATCCGATTACGTCCATAAAAGCTGAGACGGAAAAAACCGCCTTACCCGGTCCGGGTTCCCCGTACCCTGGAGGAACAGGTAAATTATATTTTTCAAATGTAGTTTTCCAAACGGTCAATAGTTCGCAAAAATATTCGAGGGGAGGTCCCGGTTGAGTGCCTAACGTAGTATATGGTTCCGGACACCAGGCCGTAAAGCGCGGCATAATCCCTTTCGACATAAAGAAATCCAAACCTTCTCCAGTTGATGCAACCGCCTCTTGAACGGTCTCAAATCCCCAGGGTTGAGATAACTCCACTCCGCCTACAAAATTCGGAATCACATGAGCGGGGCCGAAAACCTCGGCAGAATCAACGATTCTACGAATCCAAGTATCGCGACCGATATAAGACTCTTTACCAGGACAGATTTTTTTAAAAAGTTCTTTGTCCCAAACTTCATAGTTAGGGTGGTAAACTTGAATGCCAGCGTCTTTAAATTTTTGACAATCTTCTTTCTCCCAAGCTTGAGAAACGATTTTTCCCATCCATCTTCCGGGAAACTTGTCCTCTATCGCTTTTGCATATTCCAGATAGAAATCGATCTCGTTTTTTTTCTTTAAGGATGTGATGACTGACCCGCCGGTAATCGTATAAACCTTTGCAATCTGATCTTCGGAATCGATCCAGGAAAGTACCTCTAAGAGGTCTTCGATTTCCTTGACGCCGGTATAGGGCCTGCCGGCATTTTTTTGCTGACGATAATTATGGTTTATATCGCAGTACGCGCATTCTTCCTCTTTTCCAAAATATTGACAATTTCGAAAAACGGTTAAATAGATTAGATAGCCCCATTCGATTACGGGTGCGATTTCTCCAGGTAACTTTCCTGATTTCGTTTTATGCCGGTACCATGCCGGTTTCGGCGGGTATTCTAGATGTCCCAAGAAAGTATCATTTAGAAAAAGTCCTGGCGTCCCTTCCTTGTCCTGTCCCGGTGCGATTCGTTTCACTTTATAGGGGGAGGTCGGATTATTCCGTGTAGAGATAACGGTAGGCAATAGATTAAAATGTCCACCCGCTAATTTTATTTCTTCAGGTGCCTTCGAATCCGCTCCTTCTTTTAGATCGGCTAAAGGAATGTGATCGAAAGAAAAGATGAAGTAATCTTTCGTCTTATACTCGTCCCTTACTAAAAAAGATTCTGGCAAAAAATGAATTCCCTGCCTAAGGATGTCCTGCTTCACGATAGCTTCCAAAGGGATTGTTCGATATTTTCGTTCCATCTCCTCCAGCAATGCGATTGAAGATTCGGGGCGTACGGTACTTCTAGCGTTCATCTTAACGACAGACTGTTTTCCTAGGGCGTTTTGGCATCTAGTTTTTCCGTTTTTTCACGTTGACCGGGGCCTATTTCGAACGAGGATTTTCTTATGTTCCGCCTTTATCCTTTATTTAGAGCCCTTTTAGTATTTTTGGTATTTACCTCCACTTTACATTCAGTTGAAACTAAGAAAAAAAAGAGAGAAATTCCTGCTAAGCCAACGAAAGCCGTAACTTGGGCCGACCTTACGTGGAAGACTGTCGCGAGCGGATTTAAGGAACCCACCGATATTCAATTTTTTCCAGGACAATCCCGGAATTTCGTCGTACTTGAAAAGAAAGGCAGAATCTGGTTGGTCGATCTTACTTCAGGAGAAAAGAGTCTCGCTGCGGACTTCACGGGGAACGTTGAAACAAGATCGGAAGAAGGACTCTTAGGCTTATCTTTCCATCCGGACTTTTCAGAAAACCGTCGTTTTTACATTAATGCAGTATCAAAGGAATCCGGTAAGGATCAGACCTTGATTCTTGAATTTGTTTGGGATTCGCAAAAAATTCTTTCCTGGAAAGACAGAAAGCGTGTTCTACTTCGAGTCGATCAACCTTATTCCAACCATAATGCGGGTCAGTTGGCCTTCGGCCATGATGGAAAGTTATATGTAGGATTTGGAGATGGAGGAGCGGCTAACGATCCATTTTTACACGGACAAAATCCAAATACCGTCCTCGGTACGCTGATTCGGATCGAGCCCAATCTTGAAAATTCCGGTCCGGCTTATAGGATTCCAAAAGACAATCCATTTCTTGGGAAATCGGGATTCCTTCCGGAGATCTGGGCCTATGGACTTCGCAACCCCTGGCGATTTTCTTTCGATTCCAAAACCGGAGAATTATATCTAGCGGATGTCGGACAAAACGAGTTCGAGGAAATTGATCGAATTGAAAAGGGAGGCAACTATGGATGGAATATTAAAGAAGGATATCATTGTTTTCGAAATCATTCGGAATGCAAAAAACCGGGTCTAATAGATCCCCTATTCGAGTATGACCACCAGGTCGGACAATCGATCACAGGCGGCTACGTATACCGGGGGAAACAATTACCTTTGTTAGAAGGTAAGTATGTTTTTGGTGATTTTGTAGCGGGCGTTATCTGGGCTTTATCCGTAGAAAATGACAAAAAAGCTTCCGCGCGTAGACTTTTCAAAGTTGGGTTCCCAATTAGCACCTTTGGCCAAGATTCTGCAGGTGAGATTTATTTTGCCGATTTTACCGGTGGAAATATTTATCAATTGGTAAAAAAAAATTGAAATAAATTGAAAAACCTATTCATTTGAATGTTAACCCATATAGATCGGACCGCCTCCACCGCGGATCCGGTTAATCTCGATCAAGGATAGGGGTATGAAGAACATCATTTCCGTTGCATCGGCCGTCCTACTGGTCGGTCTGTTAGCATCCGGAGCTTGCAAAAAGCCTGCCGAAAACGCAGAAGCTGCGAACGCAAAACAGAGCGAACCTACGGCAATCATTGTATTTAGCGTTGGAGAATCAAAAGTTCTACACGCTGATCTAACCGAAGAAAAAGCAGGCTTAGGGGCTTCTCTCAAATCCGGGGACAAGCTTGTCACCAAGGATAAAGCAAAAGTCGATATTCAGTTCGCGGACGGTTCTGCGATCAGAATTTCCGAAAATTCCCAGTTAGAATTCGCCGCTTTGGCGTTAAATGCTAAGGGAAATACTGATACTCGTCTCGCGCTCGTTTCGGGAAAAGTTTTTGCCAAAGTTAACAAAGCAAGCAAAGACGATCAGTTTTCGGTTATCACTCCGACCGCCATCGCTGGTGTGCGTGGAACGTCCTTCCTCGTAGATCGTACCAAACCTGATAGATCTGTTATTAAAGTTCTGGAAGGATCCGTTGCGGTTGCACCTCGCGTAAGAGCCTTAGAAGGCATGAGCGCGGAGGAAATCGAAGGAAATTCCGATCTTAAGAAAGTACAGAACTCTCTGGATAAAGCCGAGATCATTTTGGAAAAAAACGAGTCTTCTCTTGTGAAAGCGTCTGACAAAACGTTCGGAGCAAAGGATACTTCCAAAATTGCGAGTTTGGATAAAGAGATTCCAAAAGCTGTTACTAAACTTTCAGGATCCGGTATTTCAAAGTCCGAAGAGCAAGAAATCAACACTATCGTTACTGTTGATAAAGGAACGGCAGAAAAGATCGTAAAACTGAATGATGAATCTGCTTCCGGCAAGCTTGATGAGCAAGCTGCGGCAGTAAACGACTCGGAAAAGAAAAAGATCGAAGCTGACTTGGCTAAACGTCAAGAAGACGAGGTAAAACGTTTCAAAAACGTCCTAGTTTCCGCTCCAAAAGACCTGAAAACCAAGCAAGATTTGGTTAACTATTACGAAAAGCTTGAAAAGATCGTCATGGCTGACGGGACTTCATTTATCGGAGCGATCGTAGATCAGCAAGGAAGTACGATGATTGTTCATACTGAGCAAGGCATCAAAAGAATCAACCAAGCTGATGTGCAAGAGGTCGTTTACGATTTCCAAACCAAGACCAAACTCTAAACTGCAAGCTTAAAGAATGGTGGAAAAATCCCGGTGGTTCCCGTAAGGGCCTCCGGGTTTTTTCTTTAATAGCGCTATCGAGCATTCTATGAAAAATTTTCTCTAAATTCCCCCTAAAATGATGATGAATTCATTCTACCGAATTTGTGAATATTTGTGTTGTTTTTGACGGAATCTCGTTAGAAATTTCGATTATTTACCGTCCAAACCGAGAAAGGATCTTCGTGTATCAAAAGTGGAGAATTTTCTCATTCTGGAGATCCATTTTAACTTAATCCGATACCAAAAAAAGACCACCGGAATCCCAAGGAGATTTAGAATGATGGGTGCATCCCCAATCCGATTTATTGCCACTTGCTTACTTATCGTTTCAATTGCGGCCTCTGCTCAGAATGCGGAAGACGATCCCGAACCAAAGGCGGCACCTAAATCGCAAACCCAGCCTTCCACGAAATCCTCCGGTGGATCCGGTAAGAATTCGCCAAAATCCGAAGGAGCTACGTCCGGAAAAAGAAACGATACGGAAGAACGAACGGGTGCCACGCCCGATATTTACGTTAATTCGAAGATCAAATTCGAACTAACCTCTTCCGATGATGCGTCTAAAGTCGACTTCGTAGAATATCGAATCGGGGAGGAAGAATACGTCACTTACACTGCCCCCATATTCATCAACAAGGAAGGACTCGTAAAAGTAAGTTATAGAGCGGTTGATAAGGTAGGAAATAAGGAGAATCCTAAAACTTTACTCGTTCTAGTCGATAATACCCCTCCGAATCTTAAAGTAAATCCGAGTCATACCGTCTTTTCCGCTAGAGAACAAAGTTACGCTCCTAAGGATACGACATACACGATCGTTGCGACCGATAATCTTGCCGGTGTAAAGGAAGTTAAATTTTCCGTAAATGGTAGTGAGTTTAAGACATACGATAACCAACCGATACGCTTGGATAAATTGGGAGTTAACACCCTTAAATATTTCGCTACCGATAAATCCAATAATACTTCCCAAGAAGGAATTTACGCGGTCACGGTCGATTTTGAAAAACCGACCGTTGCGATTGCCGAAACGATTCCTTTGGTACCGGTTGAATCGAAGCTATATACTAGAAAAGGAAATACGTTTTCTTTGAAAGGGAACGATTCGTATTCCGGAATTAAACAGCTTATGATCAAGGTGGACGGCGCGACGGAATGGACGGTTTATAAGGATTCTTTTAGCGTAACGGCGCCGGGTCAGCACACTATCGAAGCAAAATCGGTGGATAACGTCGGCAATGAAAGCGAAGTGCAAAAACTGACGTTTATCCTGGATCTAACTCCCCCTGAAACGAAAATTCGCCAGGTGGATGCAAAATCGCCGGAATCGACGAATCCTTCCAATGCGAAACCTGCGGGAAAATAATATTTCTTTTAAGTCGGATCCGTTCTAAAAATAAAAGCCCCGGAAACTTTGGGGCTTTTATTTTAGGATTCGATTTTGAATTCTTAATTCGATCTAGCTGGGGTTTTTCTCTTTTGAGTCCAAATAATTTTCCCAGAGCTTTAAGATTGTGTTTATCGTATCTTCCATTTCGAGCACCATCATTTTGTGATGGTAGCTAACCAATAATTTTCCTTTACCGAATTTTCTGATTTCGGCCCATTCTACTCTAAATCCTTTTATTAGATTCAATGAATCTAATAAAAGGTCCTTAATTTCGGTCTTGGATAATGGACCCTCTTTTTTTGAGAGATAGGAAAGAAGGGAATGAAATATAATTTTTTTTATTTCCCCCGAATCGGGGGAGTCCGACGAGCTTAAATCCGAAACTCTATTTAATTTTCGTTCCACGGCACTTGCTCGTCAGCATGATAAGAACTCCTGACTAACGGACCTGAGAATACGGATAAAAAACCTAGACGCTTTCCATATTCCTTTAAATCCTTAAAAATATCGGGGTGAACATATTCCTTTACAGGATGATGAGATGCCGTAGGTTGCAGGTATTGCCCGAGAGTCACCATTTTAACACCGGAATCCCGCAGATCCCTGAGCGCTTCTTTGACTTCTTCCAAAGTTTCCCCTAATCCTAAAATCAATCCGCTCTTCGTAAGGAATCCTCTTTCGGAAGCGTGTCTTAAAACCTGCAGAGAACGATCGTATTTTTTTGCGGGCGCAATTTCGGGAAATAATCGTTTAACGGTTTCTAAATTATGATTAAAAATGTCCGGCTTACTGGAATAAACGATCGATAGGTTTTCTTCTTTGGCTTTAAAATCCGGCACTAGCAGTTCTATCTTGCAGTCGGGCAATTTCTGGCGGATTAGGTCCACCGTTTCCTTATAATGACGAGCTCCACCATCTTCCAAATCATCCCGATTTACGGAAGTAATTACTACATGTTTTAAACCGAGAGCTGCAGCCGACTCAGCGACTCTCAGAGGCTCTCCTGCATCAAGAGGAAGGGGTTTACCAAATGGAACATCACAATAGGCACAACGCCGAGTACATATATCTCCGGCGAGCATATATGTAGCGGTTTTTCTGGACCAGCAGTGATTTAAATTAGGACAGGAAGCGCTCTCGCAAACAGTATGCAAGTTACTTTCTTCTACTAGCTCCCGAACGATCGAAACGGAATTACCTGTTTCTCTAAACGGAAGGCGAACTTTTAGCCAATCCGGCTTTTCCGGAGCGGGAACGTTGGACGAAGTTCTAGGTTTTTTCTTGAGCGGGTTCACTGTCTATAGCCTGTCGAGTTCCCGCAGAAAGGTCAAGTGTTTTGGGTAGCCGGATTGTCCCCCTATCCTTAATCTGGAATGAATTCGGGTGAGAAACACCTATAGGACGGCCCCGTTTTGGGAGAAAAAGGTAAAGGGCGAGAATCGGAACTTTCCGGAGATAAAGATGGGATCAGAATCAATCGGTTCCTTGCCGATTGCGGTTTTGGTTCTCGACGCAAAGTGGAAGAATTGATTCAGAATAGAAAAGTATTCTTAAACGGAAAATTGGTCCAAGATTTAAGTACTCGAATTCGCCTAGGGAAGGACGAAGTCTTCGTCGGAAATAAAAAAGCGATTCCAAGGCAGGGAACGGTTTTCTTAGCTTTGAATAAACCGCCCGGCTACCTTTGTTCCCACGGGGATCGATTTCATAATCATACGGTCTTTGAATTATTACCGAGCAAGTACGGACAGCTTGCCATCGCCGGTCGCTTAGATTTGGATTCGAGAGGGCTCCTGTTACTTTCCGATGACGGCGAGTTAGTTCACCATGTAAGTCATCCTTCTCATTCTTCCGAAAAGGAATATGAAGTATCCTTGCAGGAATCCATTTCCGTTAGCGAAACAGTACGCAGATTTCGAGAAGGGATTATGGACGAAGGGGAAAATTTAAAGGCCGAATCCGTTGTTGCGGAATCAAAAGGTACCGAAGCCTCCCGATTCAGAATCATTCTCCGTCAAGGGAGAAAGAGACAGATTAGAAGAATGTTCTCGGCGTTAGGGGGAAGGGTGCTGGACCTCCAACGAGTGAGAATCGGAAACTTACGATTGAAAGAACTAGGGATTCGGGAGGGCGAATACACTCTCTTGGATCCGGATCAATGGAGACCATGAACTTTACAAGCTTAGAATTCTTATTTTTCTTCGGCTTCGTTTTCCTAATTTATTGGAATCTTCCCGACCGATTAAAGAGATATTTTCTTGTTTTAGCCTCTTCCTTATTTTACGCCTTCGGTTCTTGGCCGTTCTTGTTTCACCTCTGGGCCGTCATTCTTATTAATTGGATATTTATTCGCTTCTTTCTAAAGAAGAATTGGTTTTTGCCGATTTCTATCGGATTCAACGTTTTGAATCTAGCTTTCTTTAAATACTTCTACTTCTTAACCGATCTTGTCGGCGTTGCATTAGGAATACAGGAGTTACAGAATAAAGCAAGCTTGGATGCTATCGTTTCTAAAGCATTAGGATGGGCGGGCTTTGAAGTAATTTTACCTCTTACGATTAGTTATTACACATTTCAGTTAATTTCGCTTGCGGTGGATAAGAAAAAGGGATTGATTTCGGAGGAGATAACGATTTCCCAAATATCTTCTTACGTACTGCTATTTCCGGTAATGATCGCCGGACCCATTTTAAGATTTTCTGATGTTTCTGCGCAATTCAATTCGCCCAAGATGTCTCCCGGAGATATGGTCGACGGATTATGGTTGGTTTTATTTGGATTATTAAAGAAATCCGTTCTGTCTGTTTTAATGACAGGATCGATCTTTCCTGTTTTCGGAGAGCCGGCTATCTTTTCCGGTTGGGCATTACTTCGTACTATTTACTTTTTTGCCATTTACCTTTACTTGGATTTTTCCGGATTAACGGACCTTGCCAGGGGCCTCGGTCGTTTATTAGGTTTCCGGCTGCCACAAAACTTCAAGGCGCCATTTTTCATGAACGGTTTCGGTGACTTTTGGAGAAGATGGCATTTAACCTTTTCATTCTGGATCCGCGATTATTTATATATACCTCTCGGCGGATCCAGATTGGGAACCTTAAGAACCTGCATTAATTATCTGATCGCTTTCGGTATCGGCGGCTTATGGCATGGGGCCAACACAAACTATTTGCTTTGGGGATTATTCACCGGCGCGTATCTCTCTATCGAACGGGTCTTTAAGGATTCCGGAATAAAGCTTTTTCCGGATATTCCTTACGTGAAGAGAATCGTGACTTATCTTTTCGTTCTGCATATTTATTGCATTTCGTGGATCTTATTCTTCACTCCGACCGTGAGCGCAGCTTTTGACGCCGTTCGACGGATTCTTATATGGGCTCCCGGACAGGACTTTCCGAACGCGGAACCTTGCGTCTTCGCTTTGATCGTTGCGATTTTTTTTCACTGCACCGAAGAATGGCCGGAAAAATTCGAAATCCCGGACCGGATCAAAGCGTTAACTTTACCGCTGGCATGGATTCTGATTTTACTAGCCTTGCCGAACGGTAATGCGGACTTCTTCTACGGACAATTTTGAGAAAAGACTATGAAACGTATTTTTATCTATTATCCCTTTCTCTTTTTACTTTTTCTTTTTTGCGCGGATAAGATTTTCACTCTGGAATATTTTCGCGACTCATTTTATCAGGACGGAAATCCCGTTTACTATTCTCAAAGGAGATCCTTGTTTCAAAGAATGTTAAAGGATCCTAAAATTCAAGAGCGGAATCTGGCGATCGCTTTCGGGGATTCGCGGGCCTACCCGTATTCCGAAAAAGCGCTCGAAGAGAAGATGAAAAAAGATTGGGTTCTTTACAACTTTGCGGGACCGCAAGCCGTTCCGGCGTACGGACTATACTGGTTGAGAAAATCGATTCAGGCCGGAGTTAAGCCGAAAGTGGTCTTTTACGTGGTGAGTCCCGAAGCTTTTGACGATACAAAGGGTTTGATGTACGAACCGTTCTTGCGTCTTGGTGCGGACGAGGAGTTCATTCGCGCTTATTGGAACAATTTCACCTTAGCGGACAAATTGGATCTGCTCAAGGAAAGGATCTTCGCCTACAGAAAAGTGAAGCCAAGCTTCAAACTATTTTGGTCTAGATTGACCTCCGGAGATTTGGACGAGTACGATCCCGTATTTAACGACGAGAGAATCATCCTAGATATGACGAACGGAGAACAAATGGCGTATGCGACTGCGACCAATAATCCGAAGAAGCTCTCGAAGGATGCGATTCGTTTAAAGAGCATCTATCTTTCCGGCTTCGAGGTATCCGACACTCAATTTTTCTTCGTGGAAGAATTCTTAAAACTCAGTAAGGAAAACGGAATCGTCGCTTATATCGTATGGCCCCGCGTGTACGACGGCTATCGAAAAGGATATTACGAATTAGGTCTGGATAAAATTTGGTGGCCAAGAATTCGAGAACTTGCAAATAAATACGACGCGCGTTCCGTCGACATGAATGTCGCAAATTCCTGCGATAAGTATTATGATGCTTCTCATCAGGATATCTTCTGCATAGTCGATCAGATTCGGCTCTTAATGAACGATTATTACGGAAAAAGTAAGCTGCCTAGATAATTCGACCGACTTACTGCTTATCTGTGATATGATTTCGCAATCCGGCCCCGGACATAAAAAAGCCCGCAAATATTGCGGGCTTTAAAGGCTTAGATAGAAGCAGTAGGTTTCACCATTTCAGTTTTTTGGCGTCCTCTAAGAATTTTTCCAATCCGATATCTGTCAGAGGATGTTTGAAGAGTTGTTGATATGCGGAAATCGGCATAGTCGCACAATCGGCTCCACGCAGCGCGGATTCTTTCAAGTGCATAGGACCACGAATCGAGGCGGCTAATATTTTAGTCTCGTAACCGTAGTTATCGTAAATTTCCCGGATCTCCGAAATCAAATCCATTCCGTCCCAAGATGTATCATCAATTCTACCGATAAACGGGGAAATATAAGTTGCACCTGCTTTTGCGGCGAGAAGCGCTTGGGGCGCGGAAAAACATAATGTTACGTTAGTCGGAATTCCCTTTTCAGTCAATTTCACGACGGCTTTTAATCCTTCAGGGATCAAGGGAACTTTGATAACGACGTTTTTAGCGATGGCTATGAGTTCCTCGGCCTCCTTCAGCATTTCCTCGTGCTTAGTTGCAAGAACTTCCGCGCTTACGGGGCCGGGGACGATTGCGCAAATTTCCTTGATCACATCTTTAAAGTTGCGTCCGGATTTTGCGATAAGAGAAGGGTTGGTAGTAACGCCGTCGAGCAGGCCGTACGAGGCAATCTCTTTGATTTCTTCTACGTTTGCCGTATCTAAATATAATTCCACGGGGGGCTCCGATTTCGAAGGATGATCTACTAAGATAGTCGTTTCTATCCCGGCAGAGGGTCAATCCGATTTTAGATGCTGATTGAGGATCTCGGTTAATCGAGAGAATTAAATGCGTATGGAACCTTGCCCTCAGGATTAGGGAATCAAGTCTCTCAAAGTTTTAATTTCTTCGGCAGAGAAGAATTCCTTGTATTCTTTTTCGATCTGAGCCTTCAGTTTAGAACTGAAATAATCGACTCTGCGAGTAAAAGGCTGCTTTTTATAAGCTTCTTTCCATTGAACGACAAATCCGCCCCGCGGAGGAATTTCCTTTTCGTTCGTAAGTTCCCAGATTGCGGCTCCGCCGATTTTTTTTTCGTCCAGAGTTTCCTTCTTAGGTTTGCCGTACTTATTCTCTAGCTTATCTTGCACTTCCTTACCCGGAAGATATCGAAAAGAAACTCCGACGGAGAATAATTTACCCGGTTCATTATGACCTTCTTCCTCGTTTGCAGGGGGAGGAGTCGTTTGAACCTGTTTTTGTTTTGGACGGGAATCTAAGACGATTTTGGGCGTAGAGTAAAAGCGATACACATAAAAGATTCCGTTTCTTCGAATCAGCAGCGATTTCTCCTTATCCTCGTTGATAATCTCTACTTTTTCGCCGCTGTCCGGATTTGTGGCTAAGGAAAGAAATTTTTCCCTGACTTGAGCATAGGTTGATTCCCAAGCTACTTCCGCAAACCCGTCGAGGGTAGGTCGGTTGCCGCCTTGACGATTATTTCGAGACGTATCGTCCCCCGGAAACTGGGCAAATACCCCGAAAATCGGAACAAGAACGAAAACAAAAATCGCAGGTAGAGTAAGCCCTTTCATAATTACCCTATCGGCAAAAGGACCGATTTGTATTAGGAATCTTCCCCGAAATCATCGTCGCGCGCCTCTTGCCGGTCCAACCGAATGCCGCCGAATCGGACCTTTCCGTTCCATCTCAGAATCAGCAGAATTCCTAAAACTGCAATGTTAGGAAGTACGAATAGAAACGCGATTTCGTGATAGAGCCCGTAAACTGCCAAGTTCGAGGCGATTACGGAAACGAAGACTCCGGATAATAAAGGGACTTCTTGAGCCAGAAATCTGGCTAAGAAAGACTCGGGACGGGAATTCGAGGTCGATTTCAGAATTTCCGCGGCTAACGTAGGATAAAACGCCAATAATAAACCCGGCATTAAAAAGGACAAAAAGAAGTAGTTTCCGAACGAGTCCGCATAATGGGGAGCTCCGATAAGCCCGCCGGCCAATGTCCAGATATACGAGACAAATGCGGATAACCCGAAGGAAATCAATCCGAACTGAAGATTTCCTCCGGTTTCGAAAATTTGAAGGATTTTAGAAGGAAGAATTCTGACCCAATCCGTAAGTTCGCTTTTTGCAAACATATCCTTCCCACTTAGGAATAATAATCCGAAGTAATAATCCGCTAAGGATAAGAAAGACAGCGTAAACGCGAAAAAAATTAGATAGAGAAAAAATTCCATTTTAGTGCCGGAAATGCCTCATGCCGGTAAACACCATAATCAAGCCATGTTCATCTGCGGCTCGAATGACTTCTTCATCCCGAATCGAACCGCCCGGCTGAATGATCGCCTTTGCGCCGGCTTTTGCGATCGCATCGATTCCATCCCGGAACGGAAAAAAGGCGTCGCTTGCGACGTAAGATCCTACGACAGAGAGTCCTACATTTAACGCTTTGGTAGCTCCTAATTGGACCGAGTCAACTCTGGACATTTGACCGGCGCCGATTCCTAAAGTGGCATTTTCTTCCGTGTATACGATTGCATTAGACTTAATAAACTTAACCGTGGACCAAGCAAACATCAATCCGCGAATATCTTCCTCGGATGGCTGCTTTTTAGTGACTACTTTTAGATCTTTTTCCGAAATCGTCGCGTAGTCCCGATCTTGTAATAATAATCCATGATGAATCGGTCTCAGGTCCATTTCATCCAGCGCTTCCTGGAAGTTTTCAATCTCTATTAAACGAACATTCGGTTTTTTGGCGAAATAATCCAGAGCTTCCTTTTCGAATTTTTGCGCGATCACTCCTTCCACGAATAATTCGCCTATCAGAGCGGCTAATTCGCCCGTTACCTTTCCTTTGATACCGATGACTCCTCCAAATGCGGAAATCGGATCGGTCCTCTTCGCTAATCGAAATGCCTCCAAAGGATCGTCCGCGTAAGCGATACCGCAGGGATTCAAGTGCTTGATGATGCAAACGGTATTGTCGGGCAATAAAGCGGATATATGAAATGCGGAATCGAAATCCAGCATATTGTTAAAGGAAAGTTCCTTTCCTTGTAGGGGAGAAAATTCGCTCTTCGTAAAGAGGGGTTCATAAAACGCCGCTCCTTGGTGAGGATTTTCTCCGTAACGGAGCTTTTGTTTTTTAGTGAAGGAAAGGTTGAGTATGTCCGGGAATTTTTCTCCGGCGAGTTTATTGAACCAGGAAGAAATCGCGGTATCATACATGCTCGTATGTGAGAATGCCTTTCTCATCAAAAGAAAGGAAGTATCCGCATCAACGGAACCGTCGTTTACGACCATCGACTCTTCCACTGTTTTATAGTCGTTCGGGTCGGTGACAACGATAGTATGTCGATAATTTTTCGCAGCGGATCGAATCATGGACGGCCCGCCGATATCGATATTCTCGATGGCTTCGTCCAATTGTACGCCGGGCTTAGAGACGGTCTTTAAGAACGGATAAAGATTCACGACGACCAGATCGATTTTCGGGATACCAAGCTCTTCCATTTTTCTTTGGTGCTCCGGATTGGAAATTACACCTAAGAGTCCTCCATGCACTTTCGGATGAAGAGTCTTAACGCGACCGTCCAGAATTTCCGGAAAGCCCGTGTAGTCGTCGATTGCAACCGCTTTAATTCCGCTGTCCTGCAGTGCCTTTAGAGTTCCTCCCGTGGAGATGATTTCGACGCCTTTGGAATCGAGATACTTAGCGAAGCCGATGAGACCGGTTTTGTCGCTAACAGAGATGAGTGCGCGGCTTATTTTAATCATGCTAGAGGATGGAGACCTTCCTATTTTTAATGGAGAGCCTATCTTCGCAGAAGAGTTTCACTGCGAGAGGCAGGATTTTATGTTCCTCGTTGAGAATGGCTAGAGTCAATTCTCTTTCCGTCATCTTTGAGTCGATTTTCACGGATCCTTGGAGAATGATCGGTCCCGAATCCACGCCCTCGTCCACAAAATGCGCGGTACACCCGGCAATTTTGACGCCATATTCGAACGCCTGCTTTTGCGCGTTCAATCCTGGGAAAGAGGGTAATAGTGAAGGATGAATATTAATGATTCTGTTCTGAAATCTACGAATGATCTCAGGGCGTAGAATTCTCATATAACCGCAGGCCACGATCAGATCCGGGGAAGCTGAATCCAGGATTTCGAAAAGGGAGGCATGGTAATCTTCCTTTCGAGAAAAAGATTTAAATTCTAATATCTTACCTGGTAGGCCGTATTTTGCCGCAATGCCGATAGCGGGCGCATTTGGATCGTCGGAAAACAGAAACTGAGGAATTCCGGGAATTTTTCGCTTTTTGACCGCCGAAAGGACGGCTTCCAAGTTGGAACCGCGACCGGAGGCTAAAAAAACAAGCTTTTTTCTAGGTTTAGGAAACAGGCTTGCCAAGAATTTTCGCTCAAGATACGCTTAAGAATTATCCACCTACGTTAAGGCGGTCCCGGATTTTGTCGAAGAGTATTTCAGGAGAGACACATGTCACTTGCTAGAAAATCGACGGCCTCTGTCGAACAGTATAAATCGAATGAAATTTCTACTGTTAGTCAGGGACGGCTTATCGTAATGCTTTATGAAGGAGCGATTCGCTTCTTAAATGTGGCGATGGAAAACAATACGCCCCGCAAGTATGATGTGGTTAATAACAATATCCTAAAAGCCCAGGATATTGTTACGGAATTAATGCTAGCTTTGAATTTGGAAGACGGCGGAGAGGTCGCGAATAACCTTCTCGGCATTTACGTTTATGTAAAAAAACGTCTTTTAGAAGCCAATATGCGCAAAGATTCCGAGATTATGAAGGAAATTATCAAATACCTTGAGGATCTTAAAAACGCCTGGGACGAAGTAGAGAAAAAAGAAAAAGGTTCCGTTGTAGCGATGCCGGCTCCAGGTACTCGCAGTTCGGGACTCTCTCTCCAAGGTTAATTCCACAAATTTCCGAACCTAGAGGAAGAGGAAGTTCGCAGTGCCAAAACGGAAGGAAACTAAGCAATTCGATTCTCGAGAGGACTCCTTAACGGAGTTATACGGCCAAAAAATCAAACTGTTGGACGAAGTGATTTCCCTTCAGAAACGGCAGCTTGAGGTTTTAGGCCACGGCGACGGAGAAGCAGCTGCTAGAATCGAAGGGCAGAATGTAACGCTTGTCGAGAACATGTTTTCTCTCGACAGAAAGATAGAACTCTTGGAAGAATCTTCTCCCCAATCCCTGAATATGATTCAGTTAGCGGACGAACTTTTCCGCAAACTGGAAGAGTCTAGAGATCTAAACGAAAAAGTCGGTTCGCTAATGGAACGGATCCTATTCGAATACCAAAAAGAATTGAATCTCGTTCAAACCAATATCCAGTTAAAGAAATTTCTTGCCCAAAGGAAAAGCGGTTGGAAGACGGGGACCTGTTAAGTCGGGCGCTTGATTTTTACGGACTTCCCAAAAAATACAACGAAGACTTAGTCCGATCTAGGTTTAGAGAATTATCCAGAAAATACCATCCTGATTCCGGTGAATTCGAAAGCGATGTTCTGTTTAAGGAGCTCGTAAATTTGCGGGACGTCTTACTCGAGTCATTAGCTAAACAAGAGGAATCACATTCCTATTCCCGCAAAGAGGGCGGAAAAGAGGATATGGACGGTTTCCTAACGTATAAAGTCGCTAAACAAATAGCCGCCGACGCTTTGGAGGAATATTTTAAAAAGACGGAAGGAAATCCCGTTTTTTTAAATCCTGAGGAAAACTCCGAACTCAGAAAGTTAAGAATAAACTTAATGGAAGCGAAGACGGCGTTACAGGAGTTCATACGGAACTTTCCGACTAGCATCTGGAGGTCCGATGCGGAAGAAACACTAAAGCGTATAGGAGTTTGGTTTCGATCCTAATTCAATTAAGGAACGACGACCGTATTGGAAGGTAAAGAGAATACGAAAACGTCCTTAGCAGTTCCCCCCACCAAATTTAATGCAATTACGGAAGATCGCAGAGTTATATATTGTCCGCTCGAAATAGTCGTAACGATCTTGCAGACTCGATTCGCGTTTTGCGATGAACCACTTGGAACCGGAGCTAACGGTCCGGCGGTCGGACTAACTTCAATGGAATATTCGATCGGTTGGTTCGGAATCAAGTTGAGCGGTAGCTGGCAGGGAACTCCTTGGGAAAAATTCGACGGGTTCCTGGAAGAAAACGAAGTACTTCCGCTAAATAAGGTATATCCATTGAAGAGAAATTCGGCATTACCGGCACGTAAGCGAATTTCATACCCCGTGGCAATAGGAGTGATTGCGATAATCGTTGGGGGAGCGGTTACTATAGGGGTATTCGAATAATTTCTAGAACAATCCGTAATTGCGACGAAAAGGCAGAGGAGTGGAAGAATTGCCGACCGGATCGTTACGGTATTTTTGTTCATTATGTGCGGATATATTCCGCCCAACCGAATTTTTCGGCCAATTGGTCGGATACGGAAAACAGTGGGATACGCCTTCTGTTTGTCGACCGATTTTCGGGAAGTTCCCACTTCAATTCGTGAAGCAGCTTATTGCCTTTCTTGGTATTGCAATCCCGGCAAGCAGTCACTAGATTTTCCCAAGTATGATATTCGGCGGGTTTCCGCTCCTTAGCAATCTCTTCCCAACGACTTTTCGGTATCACATGATCTAACGTGAGTCTGGAAGTAGGGAGCTTCCTTCTACAATACACGCATTCGTAATTGTCTCGTAGAAAAATATTTTCTCTCGAGAGTTTGTGTCGTTTTCTCGGAACTTTATAATAATCCGTGAGAAGGATAATTCTAGGCGCTGATAGTTTTAATTTTTCGGAACGAATTAGAAGATTTTTTTCATCTTTGATTAATTCGGCTTTATTAAGAAGAAGAAGAACAATTGCATCCCTTACCGTACGAATGGCAACCGGAACGTAGGTTGCGTTCAGCACCAAGACCGGCTGACCGAGGACGTCCATATCTAACCAGACAATAGTAAAACAGGAAAGAATGTCGAGTAAAACTATTGCCTCGCGGCGAGTTTCTTTTTGATGTAAAAGATTGCCAGAGCGATAATCAGAACGGCTCCCACGATTCCGAAGACAGTAGCTTGCCCCTGATGCATCCAATGTCTTAGAGTGTCTAAATTACTTGCCCCGTAGTGCCCCAAATAAACCCATATCGGTACCGAAATGGCGGCTGCAATGAAGTCTAAAGTTAAAAAGCGAAAGAATGAAATTCGATCCGAAGTACCCGCGGTCAAATAAATCGGCATGCGAAGGCCCGGCATGAATCTACCCATAAAGACGACCCAATTGCCGTACTGAGAAAATTTTTCCTGAACTTTCTCGAATCGCTCGGGAGTAATGTATCGAGCGATGAACGGAATCTGTAAAACGCGAACCCCGTAAATTCTTCCCAGCAGGAACACTGTCCCGTCCCCGAATAAAACTCCAGCCATTCCGACTGCAAACATGATATGCTCATTTGCATATCCTAGACCGGCGATCACTCCGCCTGAAACTAGAGACACGTCTTCTGGAATAGGAAGACCGAATCCGCAGAGGAGTAGCGTGGCAAAAACGGCTATATAAGCGAAACCCTGGCCGAAGCCTGAGAAGAAATCTACTAAAATTGCGAGAAAATCCATGAGCGTATGTAAGACTTCCAGGTTGAGGGAATTCCAACCAATGAAATCCGCAGGGGGGAAAAGAGGACAGAAAAAAATAGAATTCCGGAATTCCGAATAGTTCGCCGGGCAATTGTTCAAATGTTTGGCTTGCTGCAGGCTTATCTATGTCAGATTTTGGCATGAAGTGCTTCGTGATCGACTCGCCATATCTGAGCTGGAAAATTCCTTGTTATGCGAATACGCCGTTCACCATGATCGAACGGGAGGAAGAGAATATCCTGAGGAAGAACATTCCTATCGACTCCCGTTTCAGCGTGATCGAGATAGGGTCGTGCATTCGAGTGCGTTTAAGAGACTTCAATATAAAACTCAGGTCTTCGTTTATTCTGTAGGAGAAAATTACAGGAATAGATTAACCCATACTCTTGAAGTTGCGGGAATTTCCCGTACGATCGCCGCGGCATTGGGTCTGAATTCTTTACTAGCGGAGACGATTGCTCTCGCGCACGACTTAGGTCACACTCCTTTCGGTCATGCTGGACAAGATATGCTCGCGGAACTAATGTCCGTCTCGGGCGGTTTTGAACATAATAAGCAATCGATACGGATCGTAAGATATCTGGAAACTCGATATCCTGAATTTCCCGGATTAAATCTTTCCATCGAAACTTTAAAGGGACTAATGAAACATGGAGCCGAATATTCCACTTCATCTCTCGGATTGGAAAGAAAACAGGAAGGCCCCAGTCTAGAAGCACAGTGCGCCGATCTCGCCGACGAAGTCGCCTATACAAATCATGATATCGAAGACGGCTTAGAGATGGACTATCTTCGTTTGCAAGAGTTGGAGGAGATTTCGCTTTGGAAGGAAACGAGTCGAAAAACTAAAGAGCATTATCCGAACGCAAACGAGAAAGTCCGGATTCGAACGACGATTCGAGAGCTGACCAACGGCATGGTTTCTCACATTATCGAAATCGTTCATCGTCGTCTTCTTGAGTATAAAATTAAAAACCGGAACGATTTAAATAGAGTTTACGCGGAAGGCAAAAAAATCATCGGATTCGATTTAGAGTTCGGAGAAAAAGTCAGAGAGCTGAAATCCTTTTTATATAGAACCTTATACAGGCACCCTTCAGTCATTAAGACGAGCGATCAAGGAAGGGATATGATAGCGGTGCTCTTTAAATACTTTCAGCAGCACCCGAAAGAAATTCCCGAGACTTACAGGATACGAATCGAATCCGAAGGATTGGATAGAAGTGTTTGCGACTTTGTGGCTGGAATGACGGATCGATACGCAGAGACGGTCTTTAAGGATCTTCGCTAGTAGAGAGACCTTAAGAAAATGTAGGTCTCGGTTTTACCCGTAATAAAATGCTCCGGCGGATATATACGCTTATACGCGCTCAATGATTGTCGCTACGGCTTGCCCACCCGCGATACAGAGCGTAATTAAGGCGGTGGAAAGATTCCTTCTCTCCAATTCATCTAACGCAGTTCCTAATAATATCGCTCCCGTCGCACCCAGCGGATGCCCTAGGGCGATCGATCCGCCATTTACATTGACTCGGTCAGGATCTATTTTTAAAGCTCGCATGATCTGTAATGGGACCGCGGCGAATGCCTCGTTGATTTCCCAAAGATCGATATTCGAAATCGACATTCCGGATGTCGATAGAACTTTTTTTATAGCCGGCGTAGGGGCGGTCAGCATGATCACCGGTTCGCTCCCAGCCGTCGCGATTGCGCGGATTCTTGCTCTCGGCTTTAATCCATGCGCTTTCGTAAATGTTTCCGAGGCCAATAAAACTGCCGCAGCGCCGTCAGACAATGCGCTTGAATTTCCGGCCGTATGAAGGTATTTGATTTCAGGTATTTCCGAATACTTGGACAAGGCGATTTGATCCCAAGTTTTTCCGATCGGTTCTTGTACTGTCTTGCCTACTTCCGTGAAAGACGGTGGAAGTGCGAGTAGACCCTCCAACGTGGTATCGGGTCTTAGAATTTCATCTTTATGTAATATGATTTCACCGGTTTCTGAATTCCTAACAGGGAATAAACTTTTTTCGAAATAACCTGCCGATTGTGCATTTGCGGCCTTTTTTTGACTCGCCAACGAGAAACTGTCCAGCTCTTCCCTCGAAAAATTCTCGATCGTAGCAATTAGGTCTGCGCTAATTCCTTGGGGAACTTGATAGATTCTTTTACGAAGATGCTGGTTCCATCCGTCGGTTCCGCCTCCATCGGCGTTTAAGGGATATCTAGACATGCTTTCAACGCCGCCGCCGATCATTACGTGCTGCATTCCCGACAAAATAGAAGCTGCAGCAAAATTGACCGCTTGCAAACCGGAACCGCAAAAACGATTTAAAGTAACCCCCGTTACCGTTTCGGGGAAGCCCGCGGAAAGAACCGCGTTTCGGGCAATATTGGCTCCCTGTTCTTCCACCTGAGAAACGCAGCCGACGATTACATCTTCGACTTCCGAATTTGGAATGCCCGACAATTCGGTAAGATGAGAGAGAGTTTGGGCCAATAATTCTTGCGGATGCAGTTTATTGAGAGCTCCTTTTCCTGCCTTTCCTTTTCCTCTAGGAGTCCTGATCGTATCTATGATAAACGTGTTTTCCATTTATGTTCTCCTCTATCTGCATTCCTAATCGTAGGCAAAAATTAAAATTTCATTAACTAAAGTTGAATTTTCTCAGAACGTTGAATATTCCATTTAGCTTATTCGTTTGATGGACGGACCTGACATATTGTAGGCTTCCTTGCAACGTAGAGTAAATGCATTCGGCCTGTTCCAGCGGAGTTCCGTAGGATCGGATCGATCCATCCGACCGTCCCTCCTTCAGAACTTTGGAAAGCCATTGAATTTTCTGATCCTGAAAATTCTCGTAACTCAGCTTAAGCGATTTAGGCAAGGAATCCAAATCAAGACCGAACGCGCCGCCGGGACAGATTCTATCTCCCTTTCCGGGTATTTTTGAGAACATTCTAAAGAATTCTTCAACCTTCTCTTTGGGCGTTAATTTCCTTTTTTCAAGCTGAGCGGCCCAGGATTCGAAATTTTCGGAATACGATTTTAGCAATTCTTTACCTAAATCGGCCTTCGAAGGGTAGTGATAATGAATACTCGCTTTCTTAAGCTTCAATTTATCCGAAATATCCTGATAGCTAAACGAATGAAATCCTTTCGTCTGCACTAGAGATTTTGATAATTTAAGAATTTCCTCTTTTGTGTCGGGTTGCGCGCTCATAGAGTAAATATACCTACTAGTAGGTAGGTAAGTCAAACAAAAAAACTCTGAAAGTCGGATTAAAGAAAGAATTTGCGATTGAATCAGGAGTTTTTAGCATCTCTGCAGAAAGGATAGAAATGCAGAATTTAATTCTAGAATATGAGGTCCAGTCCGCTTTGCTTAGTTCGAATCTTTTACTACCGGGATTTTCGGGAATAAGAATCGGGTGGAAATTTGTTAAATGCTGAATCAAAGTGATTTAAGGACTTCCAAGAAAGCTTTGATCAAATCATCCACTTCTTCTTCCGTCGTGAAACTTCCCGTTGAAATTCGTACGGCTCGAAGCGCTTCTTCTTTCGTATAACCCATTTCCAATAAGGAAGGCGCAGGCTCTCTTGATCTTGATTTGCAAGAGGATCCGGTAGAAAGAGCAAAACCTCGTTCTTCCATACCCATCATAAAGAAATCCAAATCTTCCGTGGGCAAAATGCAGAAGGTTGTGGAAGGAAGTCTCGGAGAAGATTCCGCGACAATTTCCACTCGCGCCTCTTTTAGAGCGGATTCGATTTTCGCTCTAAATTGCAGTAATCTAATATTTCGTTCTTCCATTAAGGAAAATTGAAGTTTTGCGGCTTCCGCGAGCGCGATAATAGAGGGTGAATTCTCGGTCCCTGCTCGGAATCCATTCTCTTGGTTTCCGCCTTTAAATAAGCCGGCCTTGGCGGATAGATTAGGATCGAACCAAAGTACGGACGTACCCAGGCCGCCGCCGATTTTGTGCCCGGAAAAAGTAAAGCCGCTTAGAACTTCGAACGGAACCGAGATCTTTCCGAAAGATTGCATCGTGTCCGAGAATAATCTCTCTCCGAATTTTTCGCATAATCGTCCGATTTCTTGGAGGGGCTGAACGACCCCGCTTTCATTTCCTGCATGTATAATGAAAACCGGACCCGGTTGTACCGTTAACTTTTCCTCAATTTCTCGCAGAGAAACGAGTCCAGATTTGTTGCCTGAAAATTTTTCATACCGGATTCCCGCGTTTTCCATCGCTTCATAAAAAGAGGAATGTTCGTATGGGGATAGATAAGCGACAGTCTTGACGAGCGACTTCGCCCGGATCGCGAGAAGATAGTTCGCCTCCGTTCCAGTGGAGCAGAATACGAAACCCTTCGTATCCTTTCCCGAGAGTTTTCCTAGAGTTTTTCGAGCTTCCTCTATCTTACCCTGCCTTCCGAGGGAAAAACGTGTCGGGCCGGAGGGATTAAAGAAATCTTCCTCGTACTCGTTTATGACGGTTACTAGTAAACCCGGATAGGGAGGATGGGTCGCATTATAATCGAAATATTTAATTCTTTTCATCGAACAGATCGTCCGCTTCTTCGTATCGCCCTTTTCTCCGAAGTACATACTGGAGTAACTTCTTCCGATCTTCTATCAAGTCGTCGTAGCCGGACCGGTCACTTCTATATTCCGGGTCGACCGTATACAATTCGGTCTGTAATCCGTCCAACTCCTTGAGCGATTGGTCCCAAGCATTTTGATAGAGCAAGCAACGAACTCTCATTAACTTAGACTGAAAGCGCATGCCTAGTTCGGTTTTCCGAGATTGATAAACGGATTCGAAAAGATCCCCGGCCCGTTTGCGATAAGAATCTTCACGTTCACCGAGTCGATAATAGAGTTCTGCAGTTCGATAGAGATTCGAAAAGAATATTTTTTGTCCTTCCTCGTCGGAAGGATCGCAAGGTATCACCGCGATTGCGGAAGGTCCCCAATATTTGGCTTCAGGCGGAATATTCCGTTTTGCACAGGAAAAATACAGCATACGCGTATGAAGCGAAATGGATTCTTCCGGAGAAAGGGAGGACCCAGGACGACCCGTTCTGCTCCGGAGTAATTCCAAGGTTCGTAAAAGTAATTTTTTATATTGATTTGCCGAAAGGGAGGTTCGCTCCGGATAATCCTCTGCGAAAACGATCGGAGACGAATTCGATTCCGTAATTGCCTGCCAAATTCGTATTTCTCTAGGAAGTTCCGGTTCGCTAACGCTGGTTTCATCGGCGGCGCAGCTGAATCGGAAGAAATTTAGGATTTTCTTCCACCATGGGATCGGATCTTTTTTCCTGATTTTGATCTTTTCGAAGACCATTTCCTCTATGCTCAATAGGGATTGAAAATGAGCTAGCAAGGCTTCTTCCGGTCGGCAAGCCGCGAATGCAGTAAGTCGAATCTTTTCGAGCAGACTTTTGCCCGATATTTGCGGCCTACTTGTACCGAAGGTTATCTGGTTCGGTGCAGTGTTGTACCCGTCAAACGGATTATAATTTAAAGCCCTTTTATAATAATCCAAAGATTCCAGAACTGTCGGCGAAAATTCTTTCCAATATTCGCTAGGATCGATTCTTCCCTGGCGCGGGCTTTTCGAATCGCTATCCGATAATTTTTGGAGAGTCCAACCTTTTTGTTCGGCTTCCATCCAGGATGGAATTCTAAAAATATCGTCTACGCCGAACTTTCCTAAATCCATGGCTCGGTAACAAGCCTCAGACATTTTATCAAGTTGCAGATAATGTTCGACTCCCCGAAACTCTTTCTTTTCGTTCAGGAATCCGTCCCCCTTTTCTTGCAATTTTAAAGAAAGACCGGGGTTCAAAACGGGGGGATCCAGCCAGAGTGAGATGTCCCGCAAAATTTCGTATCTGCGGGGAAAAACCCAGACCGCCACAATGGTCCAAATGAATAGTAGGGTAAGGAAAAGTTTTTTCTTTTCTCGCAGAATACTGAGCAATTTCTTTCCTTCAGTTCAGGGAAAATTCGTTCGACGCCGCCGATCCCCCGCGTAGACTGAGCGGGGAGGAAATGCTGCGTCCTTCTTCCCAAGCTTATACACGTCCGGGGATTATGAAACTAGCAAGCACTATTCCTATCTTACTCCTAACTGCAAATGCCTTCTTTTCCCTTCTCGGTGCACCGATCGATTCCGGGCAGAAACTTCTATGTCGAGACGTGGATTCATCCGGACGAACTAGGTCGGTATGGCCCTCCTTTTTTCTATCGATGGCATTAGATATCCTGAACGAATCTAGACGACTCGAAGGAAGGGAGAGAGGCGAGAGGACGCTCAAGGCGCTGGCAGAATTCGAAAAATACGTTCGTTGTTCCGAGGCAGTCGGTAATTCAGTTTCGGCGGTTGCAAGATGGAACAAAGCGATGGCACACTATTCCATCGGTCAGCTCAAGGAGGCATTGCAGGAAGCGGATCTTGCGGAAAAAAGCGATCCGAATTTTAAGGAAAGCTATATTTTAAAAGCGAGCATCTTTTACGAACAGGCGGAGTATCAGAAAACCAGCGATTATTTGGAGGAAAACCTAAGTCGCTTTCCGATGGACTCCTACGTTTATTATCTGCTCAGTTCATCCAATATCGCGATTCAAAATAACGCGAAGTCGATTTTATATCTAACCTCCTTGAACGATGCTATCGAGAAGAAAGAAGGGAATCCGAAATATAAGGAATTCGTATCCTTATCTCTCGGCAAGATCTACTTCGCTCAAGGGCAAAATTCCAAAGCCTATTTTTATCTATCTAGTTATTTGCAGCAGAAGCCGGAGGCTTGGGAGATTCGATTCCTTTTAGCCGGAGTTCTGAATCAATTAGGAAAGTTCTCCCAGGCAAAGAAAGAACTCTTGAGAATCCTTGCTCAAGTGAAGGGCAATTCCTCCGTTGAGATGATGTTGGGAGAAATGTATTTCGTAGAAAGCCGCTCTATGTCGTCGGCTTATTTCGAGGAACTTAAGAAAAACGGAAAGTTATATAAAGGATCCGTGCTCTACGGTTTGTATTGTGTGCTCACTTCCCGCTATGAAGAAGCGAAAAAAATTATTTATCCGATGCGGGAAAAATATCCGCGGAGACTTTGGGTCAGGCTTGCGGTTTTGGAGATTCTAAAGCATCAACCGGACTTAAAGGGAGAAGTCTATTCCAAGGAACTTGTGGAAACAGCCGAAATCGCATTACAGTCTCAGCTTTGGAATCTTTCCGAAACATTGATGCAAGAATCGATCGACATAGCGAGTAAGGACGGAAGTCCGAAATCGGTATTGGCAAGTCGTTACAATTTTCTCGCGACCATCTACGAACAGTCAGGCTCGGTATACCGGGCTATCGTTGCCATTCGCAAATCCATCGAACTATCCGAATCTTCCGATGAAGTTCGAAAATATCGCCTTCATCTAGCTTTTTTACTAAGAGGAAAACCTCCGGGAAAGGCAAAAGAGGCGGAACAGATAACGAAAGAGATTATAAAGGAAGATCCGAAGAATTCGTACGCGCATTATCTACTAGGCGTGATTCTTTCTCAGGCGGAAGATTTTTCGGGAAGCCAAGGCGCTTTTGAAGAAGCGATTCAATTGGATCCGAAGACTGCCATCTATTATTTCTATCGTGCGATTTCCCTCGAGAAACTCGGAAAGATACAGGAAATGGAACTGGATTTACGCAAGTCTATGGATTTGGATCCGGAGAATCCGATTGCTTATAATTATTTAGGATATTATCTATCCGAATCGGGAAATCGATTGGATGAGGCCTTTTCATTGATCAGAAAAGCGGTCGAGTTGGCGCCCGATAACGAAGCGTACCAAGATAGTCTTGGATGGATTTATTATAAACGCGGAATGTTAGACGACGCATTATTGCATTTGAATTTAGCCTATCAAATTCTTCAGGAAAAAAATGAAAGCGATCCGACGATCTGTGAACATTTAGGAGACTTACATTTCGAACGCGGAGAACTTGGAGACTCGAGAATCTATTGGGAAAAATCGGGTAAGCTGTTTCAAAAGAAAGACGACAGGGCAAGAATCCGGGAAAAACTGGAGAGGCTAAGAATGAAACCGGTTAAGATTAAACCCTAAAAACGGAATTCGAATCGTGAGGAAAAAGTTTGGAATCAAATAAAAAAATGACTCGCTCCGTTCAATCGTTTTGCTTATTCGTATTATTAAGTTTCGGTAGTTGTGTTAGCCCTGAAATCGAAGAAATCGCATTTCCTTTACGTGGAAAACTTACCTTTCTGAGCGCTAAGTCTAAGGAAGGTGCGAAGTTTCTGGACGAAGTTAGAAAGCTGGAAGATGCCGGTTCTTCTTACACCGGCGACTTCGAAATTCGAATTCAGAATTTCGTTCCTAAAAAGGATATTTTCTCATTAAACGGAAAGATCTATTATGATAAACCTTCCGGGAAGATGCAGATCGAATTAACGGATCGTCTTTTTGGAATCAGCGTTTCAAAAGTATATACCGATGGTGAATTGATTCGAATCAAAACCGCTACTCAGGACAAAATTCATGAGCAACCGATGGATGATATTATTATCGCCGACCCGAATGGCGGAAAACAAACGGTCGTTCCATTTCCCGTCATATATCATCTTTTATCAAATCGAAACGTAAAGCTATTCCAACCCGATAGAACGCTCGTCCATCCTAAGGAAGGAATCATCTTGGTTCGTAAATCGGGAGAAGAATGGACTTATTACGTAACGGATAAGGGAATTGCAACCGTTGAATGGAATTCAAGCCGTAAGAATGTGAAAGCGCTAACGAGCGTTCAAGGAACCGTCGAATTCCCGCCAAAATTGACTCTAACTCGAATCGTCTCTAGGGAAGACGGAAGCGATCAAAATCGAATTGAAATTAAGATGAAACGGACAAGCCGAACTGAAAATATCGCTAGTTCGTTGTTCGGATTTTAGAATAAGAAGGTCGGGTGAAAATGATCGAAGTCGAAAAAAACGGGCACATCCTCGAATTGTATATAAAAACTAACGACGCAAATTCGCTTGGAGTGGATTTCTTTCGAACGTTAAGCGAAACCATGCAGACGGTCGAAAGCGATCGAAGTGTAAAAGCGATTTTGCTTTCCGGACGGAACGATAAATTTTTCTCCAACGGTTTCAATCCGGAAATCTTTATCGGAAAAGAACTCCATGAAATTAAAGCCGTACTAAAAGAAGCGTTAGGAGCCTGTGGAAAGGTCTTATTTTCCAGTCGACCGGTCGTTTGCGCAATGAACGGGCATTCGATGGGTGTTGGCGCGGTTCTCGCGATTTTTTCCGACTACCGTATCCTTGTCGAAAAGAAGGGGAGAATCGGTTTTCCCGAAGCTCTTATCGGTCTAAATTTTCCATCCACTTCCGGATATATATTAAAAGAATTGGTCGGAATCAAAGCCGCTCGGGATCTTCTTTATTCCGGACGCGGACTAAAATCCGACGAGGCCGTAGCCATTGGCTTAGTGGAAGAATCGGCTACTTCCGAAGAATTGATTCCTAGGGCGAGAAAATGGTGCGATCAATTCGCAAATATGGCGATTGAATCCGTCATTGGAATCAAAGTATCCTTACGCGACTCGCAACGATTGGTGGCAGACCAACTGCAGTCTCGAGACATCGATTTGCTGGCAGGTGCCGTTCATGCAAAAAACGGGCAAGAAGGTATGAGATCCATTCTGGAAAAAAGGCGACCTGTCTTCACTTGATATACGAATCCGATTCGAGTTGATTCTCAATTCTTCGTTCGACTCGGATCCGTATTCATCGAAAATGAAACCGAATTTAGGAATGAAATACTTTTCCAGGATTCAGAATTTCCTTCTTATCCACCGATTTTTTTAACGCATTCAATCCTTCGAGTCCTACCGGTCCTAACGCCTTTTCATACCAAGGCTTATGATCTATTCCCACGCCGTGGTGATGACTGATCGGAGCATTATGAGCGGTAAATGCATCCGACACTTTCTTTTTCATGCGAATCCATTGTTCTTCGGGCTTTTTCTCATCCATCGGAAATAGAATCGTATAATATAGACATGCGCCTTCGTGGTAGCTGTGCGATAAATGGCACATTGCGATCGAACCCGGTATTGCAGTTTGCAACGCTTCGAGACCTCCGGTGTGTAAAGACTCTACCCGTTCATATGTGGTAGAGGTTTCCATCGTATCCACGCCTAATCCATACAACATAATATGGTTCCTAAGATACGGCATATTGTAGCGGCCATGAATCCAATTTTGTCCTAATTTTTCACCCGCGTATAAGGCTCCGAATTTCTTCCAAATATGCTTTAACCCAGAAAACGAATGATCTACTTCGGATTTAGAACCGTCTAACCCGACTAAAACCACACATTTGCTTTGGCCGAGCCCTTTGAATTCGAGCACTTTATTTTGGATCCAAGTCTTAATCAATCGATTCGGTGTTCGTTTTTTACCGATTTCCCCTAAAATCTCGTACAATCGAGTTTCATTCGCGTCAGAAAGTCGCAGCATAGAAGTCTTAATTTCTTCGTGATTGGTTGTCCGAATAAAACCTAACGCAGCTTTGATATTAGGGAATACTAAACCGAAATATTTTCGAGTCTCGGGAATTTTATGAATTTTGACGGTTGCTTCCGTGATGATTCCGAGTAGTCCTTCGCTTCCTGCAATTATATGATTCCAATCGGGCCCGGTAGAGTAGGCCGGCGCTCTCAGAGTCTCTACTATTCCCGAAGGAGTGACTAATTTTACAGAAGTTAATATCTCCTCGATTTTGCCGTACCGATTAGACTGTTGACCGGCGCTTCTTGCGGCAATCCATCCACCTAAGGTTGAATACTCGAAAGATTGAGGAAAATGACCTAATGTGTATCCTTTTAGATTCAAGGCATATTCTAGTTTCGGTCCGTAGATTCCGGATTGATAGGTTGCGGTCAGACTTTCGGGGTCAAGCGAGAGGAATTGGTCCATCCGTGTAGTGTCTAAGGAAATAACGGCTTTATGACCTTTCCCTTTAATGACTTCTACGCCACCGACAACCGATGAGCCGCCGCCGAACGGGATTACGGTGATTTTATTTCGAGAACAGAATTCTAAGATTTTGGCGACTTCGCTCTCTTTACTCGGATAAGCGACTCCATCCACGAATGTTCGAAGAGTATTGCGATGTAAGCGCAATACATCGTAAAAACTTTTTCCTGCAGAGTGAAAGATTCGTTCGTATCGATCGGTTCTAATATTATTTTTTCCCACAATGGCGGAAAGTTGCCTGATGTCTGCGGTCCCGAGCTTCGATGCCGAGAGCTTGATTTCTTCCAAAGTAGCCGAAGGCGTTTCCCGAATCCTGTCGATTCGAAACTCATTTTGCAACAGTTTGAGAATTTCCGGCATCTGCCCTTTTCGGAAGAAATCTTGGTCGTTTGCACCCCAGGCGTTCCACCTAAGATTGGTTCGAGAATAATCAATGTTTGCATTCAGTTCGTGATAAAACATTTTCCGGTCAGCTCCGACATGGAAGGAATTCCCATCCAGAAAATACCGGAAATGCGGAAGAGCAACGGAAAAATAAACTCGATATACGAAAACTCGCTCTTTAAAGAAAATTAATTGAAAAGGAATGATCCATAGAAGGAAGAATTCAGGGATTTATTTCAGGATTTACGTTGTTCTAATAATTGGCGAAGATTCTGGATTTTCGGATTGCCGGGCATAAGTTCTGAAGCTTCCGCCAACAATTTACCGGCTCTCATTCGATTTCCTAACAAGCGATACGTGTCGGCGAGATTGATTAGGTTGCGCACATGAGAAGGCATTCTGACGCGAAAGCGTTCTCCGTATTCGGATGCTCGTTCTAACGCGTCATTGTCTCGTGAAACGGCATAAACTTTTTTCCAAAGAAGAGAGGTTTGAAAAAAGAGCTCGGATTCCGAAGGATCCCAGTCCAAGGCAGTTTCGGCCCAAATTGCGGCTTCTCTGGTCCGCCCCAATTTATCGTACAAGCGAGAGAGTGCCTTGGCTATTTTCGGAGAAAGCCCCTGCCAAACGCCGGAATCTTTCGGTAGAGATTCCTCCAATATGTGAATGGCTTCGGCGTAATCTTGGTTTTTAAATGCCGCATCCGCTTTTAATAAAACCTGCGAATCGTCCGCTTTATACGGATCGCGGCTCGGACGATAGGCGAGGGATAATAAGCTAAGGTCGTCGGATAATTTTCCCTTGCTCGAAAGGGATCTGCGAATCCTTTCAAGGTCGCCTTGACTTTCCTCTACGCAATGAAGGAACTGTGTCTCGTCCTCGTTGATGGTTCGTTTACCGGAAAAATTCTCTTCGAGTATAAGATCGTCTTTTCCGTCCGAACCGCAAAAAACGATATCGTTCGGTCTTAATTTAAAGGTTTGCACCGAAATCTTCGAGTTTAGAATTTCCGAAATTCCTAATTTTCGCATATTCGAATCCGTTCCAAGAAAGGAGGCTTTTCCATCCCTGTAAAGGACCGGCCATGGGTGTTCCGCATTTACAAAGTAAAGAGTGCCGGTTCCAAGGTCGACAAGACCTAAAACCGCCGAAACTAACATAAATCCGTCGAAGGTCTCGAAGACATTCTGTAGATCTAAAAATCCTTCCTTTAGCCAACGCTCCGGCGATCTGGACTGGATTTCAGGAGAAAGGCGAGAACGACTGATAATCGAATTGAAGACGGATCCTAAAACGAGAGCCCCGCCTGCGCCTTGGACCGATTTTCCCATAGCATCGCCGTTGATAAACGCAGTGTATTTTTTTCCTCGTAACGGAATCTCATATGCGCTTATATAATCTCCGCCGATCTCATATTCCTTTCCTCGAAAGCTGAATTTCTTGTATTGATCGAATAGAAATTGAACGTTGAGAGGCGATTCTACTGTGATTTCTTTTTTCAAAAGGGGAGTGAGTAATAGAGCGGTGAGAAAATAATCGCCGTCCTGTCTTTCTTTTAGAGCCTGAATTTGATCCATCTTTTCGGAAATTTCGCGATTCTTTTCTACGATTTTAAAATTACCGACGAATGTAGCAAATCGGTACTTTTCCACGATAATCGAAAAGACAATCGCGACAGAATACGCGATGCCTAAGTTTTGCATGGAGTAGGCGGCTTGCGGAGTATTCAACGGCGGGGAATAAAGAATAACCGCGGCGACGAAAAGTAAGGCGGAAGCTCCGTACAATAGAAAAGATACTCTTCTCGGAATGGGTAAGAAGACGATGATCAGCACTGCAATCTGCAAACCCGAAACGTAGTTGGGATCGTCGGCGATTCTCCCCGTAAAGAAAGAGCATGAGAGTAAAAAATACGACGCGAATACGTACGCAAATTCTAAGCCGTACTTTCGAATCGGAATTTTAAATACAGATCCCAGAAGAAAGAGCGCGAGAGAAAGTAGGCTGACTAAAGAAAGTCCGATCCGAAAATAGACAAGCTCCGGAAATTCCGGATGCAGCTTTTGATCGGTTCCCAGGGCAAATCCTAACCAGACAAAAATTCCGAGAATCGCTCCCGGATATTGCAGAGTCATGACTTGTCGATTCAGGTCTTGTTTATATTCGCGCTCAAAGGTAGTTCGATCCGGATCGGGTTCGAAAATAGCAAGAAAGTCAACCCACAAGGCTCGGATTTTTCTGAGAAGATTCTGAGGAGATGTCATATGATATGATGAACCGTGTTCGGTTGTTATCCGAGCTTATCCTTACCTAGTTGCAAATCTTTCGGAGTGATTCAACATTTTAATTTAACTCGAAGCGTCTTGCATTTTAACAATTCCGTAAATCGTTGACCAATCCAATCAAAACCGCTAGTTTGGGGAAACCTATGGTCAATACCCGCGCTTCTCGTTCAAAATCCGCAAAAGCTGAGCTTTCTTCTCACGTTTATGACACTCTGATCATAGGAGGGGGAATTACCGGAGCGACATTGCTTTGGGATGCCACCCTTAGAGGACTAAGAGCGCTACTTGTGGAAAAAAATGACTTCGCGTCGGGAACTAGCCAGGCTACATCAAAGCTCATTCACGGCGGCTTGCGGTATTTGAAGAACGCGGAATTTGCTCTAGTTAGAGAATCACTTCGGGAAAGAAGAATTCTTGCAAAGATCAGTCCTCACGCGGTAAAAACCTTGGGCTTTCTCGTTCCAGTTTACTCTCTGGCCGAAAAACTAGTGTTAGCTGCCGGGATGCGGATGTATGACGCATTCTCATTCGATAGAAATAGGGAAATCTCCCCCGATCGATGGATTCCTAAATTTAGGTTCTTAAGTAAGGAAGAGACTCTTATCGAATCGCCTTCCTTACCGAAAGAGGGATTGAAAGGGGCATACTTATACTACGATTACCAAAATATAAATCCGGAACGTCATACTTGCGAGTTTATTTTCTCGGCGCAGCGAAACGGCGGCGAGGCTTATAATTACACCGAGCTTGTGGCGCTTAGCAAACAGCAAGAAGCGTATCAGGCTATTCTTTTGGATAAGCGAAGCGGTAAGAAATTACCGGTTTTTGCAAAGACGGTCGTCAATGCCGCCGGACCTTGGGCGGATTTTATAGAGTCGCTTGCCGGAGTCGGAATGGATAAGGTTCTAGTAAGGTCAAAAGGAATTCATATCGTGACTCGCGCCATTTCCGGTTCAAAAGCGCTAGTACTGAAAAAGAAAGATAAAACTCATATGTTCGTGCTCCCTTGGCGGGGGAAGACCATTATCGGAACGACTGATACGGTTTATCAGGATTCGCCGGATAAATTCAAGGTCACGAAGGATGATATCCGAGGTCTACTTGAGGAAATTAATTACGCTTACGGTTATACGGAATTAAAAGAAACCGATGTGGATTTTTTCTACGGAGGAATGCGGCCTCTCGTGGAAGACCCCGGAGAAACCTCGGATACATATAATGCCTCTCGGAAAACGGAAATTATCCATCATAGAGATCAGGGATTTCCCGGATTTTTTACGGCTCTCGGAGGAAAATATACGACCAGCCGAGGACTTGCGGAAAAGATCACGGACCAGTTATGCGATTATCTACCCGGAACCTATTTGCCTTGTGAGACGAATTTCGTTCCTTTGATTTCCGGCGAATTTTCCGATCTTGCTTCTCTGATTCACGGTTTAGCGAACAAGTTTCCAAAAATTAGCGGAGAAGTCTTGGAAACGGTTGCGAATCGTTACGGTAGTGTATCTTATGAAATTCTTCAAAATGCCAAGCCAGGAGAGCCGTTTGCAGTTTTAGCGAACGGGGAAAAATTATATATATCCGAAATTCGATACATTGCAAAGGGAGAATCGATCCGAAAGGCCAGCGATTTCTTCTTTCATCGGTCCGGGGCGGGAGTGCCTGGATTACCTTCTGCGGAAAATCTAGAATTCATTATAGACGAACTTGGAAAATCTTTGGGTTGGAGCCAGGCTCAGAAAAAATCCGAAAAAGCGGGGGTTGTCGGTAGATTTCAAGTAAATTAAAGGCGATTTACAAAACTAAGATTCACCGTCTTAAAGTCATAGATTGAATACGATTTCCCGAAGGTTCAATTATAATTGTTCTTTTAGAGATTTTAAGAAAGCTAGAAGGTGAAGGTATTTGCGAGCACTACCCCCATAAAGTCTTTCACGACTTCGGCAACATCTTCTAGTTTGATTGCATCTTGATCGACAATCCTTTGTCCGACCGTGCCTAAGATAATACTTATCAAAAGTCTATTTAAGTTCGGATTGGTAATCCCTAAATGCTTCGTGATGATCGTCACATATTCCTTCATCGCTTCCGCAATGAGTTGTTTTTCCTCTTCATGGTTCTTTAAACGAGAGACATCGCAAATGATATAAAGAAGATTTTGAAAATAACTTTCTCTATCCTTCACCATAGTAAAGAGGGCTTCTACGCGCTTTTCAATGGATTGGTTTTCCTCTCCCTTCGAATAAACTTGCAATTCTTGGATGTCCTTACTCAGAACAAATTTTACGAGTTCCTTAAAGATATCCTCTTTCGTAGAAAAGTAATGATACAACGTCCCGGTCGATACATCCAGTTCGGTGGCGATCTCCCGCATAGATACTGCCGAATATCCTCTCCGCGCGAGAATATCTACGCACTTGGAAAGAATTTCCGCTTTATATTTCTCGTGATTTACGATTTTCGGCATTCCGGTTTTCCTGAAACAGATTACTCTAAATTTTATAAAGTCGCTTTCTACGTCAACTCGACAAATTCAACGGTTTGAGAGATAAAATTAGATCTCTTAACGAATGAATTTCTAAGATCGATTCAGTAGGCAATGTTCAATTTTTTGTAGATGAAACCAAGCAACCAAATCGGCCCAATCAGCAGAAACTGCATATCCTTTAGAAAAGAAGGTTTTTTGCCTTCTATCTTATGACCGATGAACTGAAAGACCCATGCAATTGCAAAAATCCCGAGTGATATTTGCCAAACGGGGATTGGGGCGGTCGCCTCTAACTCCAAAATGATCGCATACATCGGCAAGGAAACTACAAGCATTCCTAACGCAAGTGTCAGGGAAAGTCTCAAATAGAATAGGATAACAAAAGCAATTGTCAGCGTCGCAAAGTTCAAATGCGGACTTATATTCGTGAAGAATGTGGGATTAGGAATCGCCCAGATCATCCCCAAAACGCTGAAGTAGATCGCGGGGACGCATATCCAGTGAATTGCCTTGTTGGTTTTATTCTGGTGGCTTTCTCCATACTCGCCGAACCAGGATTCGACAGATTTCATGCTCTTCCTCCCGAACAGGTTAATTATTTTATTTGTTCGAAAAAAGAAAGCAAGTGTTTTTTCCAAGTGGGGGCGAGGTGGGTTAGGATACGGCTCCGATTTCGTTCTGCATCCTCTTTCCCTTTTTCAAACGCATAACGGACTAAACTCGGATTCGTATAATCAAACCCTTGTTCTATAAAAGGGGCGTCCGGGGAGATCAAGAGAGTATTTGCGACAATTTCGGGCGCTTTTCCTACCAACGTAGTCTGCTCATAGAAAACCGCGATTTTTGGGATTTCGGAACTGAATTCTTCTAACAATAGATTATTCGTTAGCCCTCCATCTAAATAATAATTACCGCCAAGACTTTGCAAAGGAAGTACCGGAAACGCGGAACAGGAATTCATTACGATTTGAGTAACCGTTTCATGATCGGAAAATTCTTTTTCTGTAAAGATTCGTTCCCTCCATCCCCATTCCTTCATTTTATTCATAACGTGAAAGGGGAGTTCCCCCTTTCTTCTTAATTCTTCATCTCTAAAATAGGCGCGAATAATCCTAGCAGCTCTCGCTAAAAGCATACGTTTATTCGGTTTTCCGTTTTTATTTTTTTGAATTCGGTCTCCCGGAATTTCGACCGTATGAATTCGAATCTTTGCGGCTTTAGAGAGTAATTTAGGAAGTTTTAAACAATAACTGACCGTTCGACGAGCCATACCGTCGTGAGGAAAAGGAGGAAGAATTCTCAAGAGCCGATTCCAATAAAAATTTTTTGGGTTTCTTCGGGTTAATTCTTCGAAGTAGACGGAACTTTCTTCTTCGGTTTCGGATAAGGCGCTAATCGCCATTGCGGCGCCCGCACTTACTCCGGAGACCTCCCGAATCTGAATTCCCCAACTGCGAAGGGCAAAGGCAAAGCCTAATCCGTAAAAAGCCTTGATTCCTCCCCCAGCGATGGCTAAGGCGATTTCTTTTTTGGTTCCCAATTCCTTCCAAATGGATTCTAAAAACGGAATTGATGATTTGGTCGATTCAGACAGCATTCAGTCTTTCTATAGACAATGAACGCCGTTCGGGATCAAGAATAAATTTGGACTGTCATAGTTCCTACAGACCCCCAGATAATGATTTACTCCATTCATTTTAAAGCCAGACTCTACGAATAGAACCCGACAGACTACGGTCGAGGAGGCAATTGTAATGGGGCAAGAAAATCATCTGGAGGATATGCAAAAAGAATGGGAGAAGTTTTCTAAGGCTGTTCCTTCCTTGAAAGTTCCTCCTCCTGCGTTCGAAGAACTTTCGGGAGAATTTGTTTCGTACGTTCGCAAAAAAGAACTGACTTGTACTTTTTATATTGAACCTAGATTTTCCAACCCGATGGGAGTCTTTCAAGGCGGGTTTCTCGCTGCCGCGTTTGATAATACGTTCGGTCCTCTTTGTTATTTGGCTGCGGGGAAACCCACGACCACGCTAGAACTGAGCGTAAGTTACATCCGTATGGTCAAAGAAAACCAAAGGATTCGAATTACTGCCAGGGTCGTAGCGCGGGGCAATCAGCATATTTACCTAGAAGCCGAGGCTTTCGACGAGGAAGAAAAACTTCTCGCTAAGTCGACGACTCAAGTTTTGATTTTGAAAATTCCCGGGACCGGCAAACAAGAATAGAAGAATCTAGGCTGTTGCGGATTAAACCGGTGGAGTTTCGTGAGAGGTATTGGAAGAAGTTCCGGTAATTCTTTCTAACGGGAGTTTCCGAACGTGATCGGTCATTTCGCGGAGGATATTGGCCGTGATATCTTTCATAATTTCTCCCATTACCTCGGTCTCCAACACTTCCGCAATCATCTGTCCGATGTCTTCCCCTAATCTGCGAGAGACCTCCGACATGAACGGAAGTCGGGATAAATCCCCTAAAAGAAACTTGGATTGGAGCGACTCGTTCACCTTATTGTGAAATTGACGATTGTGTTTTGAAAATGCTTGCTTGGCAAGCTGGCTATAATCCAAACGAAGCATCACTTCTTCCACCCGCTCCAAAGAATGTAGGAATACGGCGTCTGCGATCGTATCTACGATCACATCTCGAAAACGAAATGTGATCTCTCTCGTTAAAGCTTCGCTAACATTCTGTCCGGACGTTCCGAATCTATAGAATGCGATCGCCAATTTTACGCCGCGGAGCAGCAAGAAAGGCCTTAGGAAAAAGAAGGGAATAATTCCGACTACTTCATACCAATTCGTCTTTAAATACTTTTTCGGATCCCCCTTTTGTCTCAGTTTTAAAATTAATTCCAATCCCCAAAGAACGAGAACTATTAGGTCGAAAACTAAAACATATGCTGAAATATCTCGATGAATGAATTCCTTGTAAGAATTTACGAATAGAAGCAGGAAGACGTCGATTGAAGCGAGTGTGAGAAGGAAATAATCGCGCCCAGTTCCCGGAAGGACGCTTCTCCAATATCGAATTGTACGGATGATTTTGCCGATTCGAGATACTCGAAGAGGTTTGATTGCAGTATCCGTCATGACTATTGGCTCGGTTCGGTAAGGTGTTTACAAGTTTTTCTAGAACCGCCAATCTGGTCACTAGATTTCGCGAGATGCACTTAGTAGTAGACGGTTTCAATTTGATTTACAAATTCCCCGAATTGGAAGCATTTATGTATTCCGATCGACTACGTGAAGCTAGGGTAGGGCTTCTTAGAATTTTAGAAGCGTATTCTTCGAAAATTAAGAATCCAAATATTCACGTTTTCTTTGATGGAAAGAAAGAAAAAGGAAGCGAAGTAAGAAAAGACGCTTACGGAAATATTCAAGTTTATTTCAGTCACGAATTAAAAGCGGATGATCTGATCAAGGATTATATCAAATACGCACCAAGGCCTTCCGAACTATTCGTTGTAAGCTCTGATCAGGAAATTTTACTTTTTGCGAAACGATTAGGTTCAAAAACTATCCCATCCGAGGATTTTGCAGCGAAGGTCGCCGATGCTTTCAGCGAAAAACCGCGAGCCGAAGAGAAAGATTCGGAAAGAAAACTTTCTCCGGGCGAAATTCTATATTGGAAAGAACTCTTCAAGAAGGGAAAATAAACCGTGCTCTTCAATTCCATCCTATTTCTTATCTTCTTTTCCGTCGTTTATATCATTTACTGGCTTTTACCGGGTAGGCGAAGACAAGATTTTTTACTATTTTCGAGCGCCTTATTTTACGTTATAAGCGCATCGACTATCTTCGGTGGATTAGGATTTCTCGCTCATTTTATAGCGATAATATTGACGAACTATTTCGCTTATTATCGGATCCGTACGTCGAATCACAAAAAGGGGTGGATGATATTCGCCGTCCTATTGAACGTCATCAATCTAGGATTCTTCAAGTATTTCTATTTCATCAATAGAATACTCGCCGATATCACAGGATATCCTTTCTTCGAAGAAGTTCCTAGAATCTTAAAAATATCTCTTCCATTAGCGGTCAGCTTTTACAGTTTTCAAATGATCGCGTCTGCTATCGACGCCTATCGAAAGCCTGAAGGCGAAGTCCTGACTTTAAAGCAATTTTTCTCTTTCGTTCTATTCTTCCCGATCCTGATAGTCGGCCCCATTTTGAGGATGAAAGATTTTTTTCCGAACTTGGAACAACTCTCTCCGAGTAAGGAAAAAATTATTCGAGCGGGCTATTTAATGATCTCCGGGTTGATTAAAAAAATCATGGTGGCAGATCCTGTTGCGAACGTCATCGCTCCCGTATTTGCGAATCCAGGGCAATACGATAATCTTTCTCTTGTGCTCGCCGGGTTCGGATATACGATTCAAGTTTATTGCGATTTCTCGGGTTTAACGGATATGGCGAGGTCGGTCGGTCTTATGCTCGGTTTCGAATTGCCAGAAAACTTTAAGGCTCCTTTGTTTTCACCGTCCGGAAGGGAACTTTGGCAACGATGGCATATGACCCTTTCATTCTGGCTGAGAGATTACGTTTACTTTTCTTTAGGGGGAAGCAAAACGGGGGAATGGAGAACTTATCTCAATCTAATCATCACAATGACGGTCGGAGGAATTTGGCACGGAGCGGATTACACCTTTATTGCTTGGGGCTTTTACTGGGGTGTTATCCTTGCTGCGGAAAGATTTTTCGTTAAGCGTTTCGGATGGGATGACGGAGAATCCTCAAATCGATTCTTAAACGTAATCAGAGTTCAAATTATATTCGTTCTTTTCTCTTTTAGCGCGATCTTATTCAGGTCGAATTCCGCGGGAAAAATGGTCCAGCATGTCGTGGGATTAATCGCGAATCTGCCTGGAAAACTTTCCGGAATTTTAATGGCCAACGGATCAAATTGGATCGATCAGGCGACTTCGTTGGTTTCCGGGCCCTCTCCATTAAGGTTAGAAAGAATGGAGAATATGGAGAAACTTGCGTACTCTTATCTCGCATTTTTGTTCTTTCATTTCGTACAATATAAACCGGAACGGATTCAAAAAATCGGAGAAAATCGAACCTGGATTTTTGTAATTTGTGCGATTCTTACCGTCTTTGCGATCACGTTGTATTCCGAAGATTCCAGCGTATGCATCTATTGCCAATTTTAGAGGTTCGAACGAATTGATATGAAAGATAAGAAGATTCTTTTAATTCCGTTTCTGATTCTCGCAATCTCGTTAATGATAGATCGGTTTTTGACGAATAACTATTTTGAAAGATACTACTCCAACACTCTATCGCACTTAAATTATTTAAGCAAACAGGACCTTTACGAAGATTTAAAAGGATATCTTAAAAAACCTCCTTCCGAAAGGAAAAAGGTATTAGTCTTCCTCGGAAATTCCAGATCGCTGCTTTTTCCTTACCATGAATTGCGTGAAAAATATCCGGATTGGATTCTATATAATTTTTCCGTTCCGGGGGGATCGCCGGATTACTTTTTGTATTGGGTGGAGAGAATCACAAAAGACGGATTGCATCCGGATTTTATCGTACTGGATGAATCATTAGAAATCTTTAATAAAACTCCGAATTTAGCTTTGGATGAAGTCTTGATTTACGGAGTTTCGCCCGGGTTCTTACTTCGTCATTGGAATCGATATTCGAAGGAACAATGGTCCATTTTTCTATCAAAGAGAATGTTTCATTCGTACCGCGATCGACCGAAGCTTTGGAGAGTTCGGGAACGTTTAAAAAACGATTCCTATTGGGCCAATAATTACGCCGCTGCCGTTGTGAATACGTTAGAGTCGTTAGCGGATCAAAAGGGTAGTACGTCTCGAGAGGCCAACGTAATCAAACTTCCGCAAGACCAACTGATTAAAAGATCGGAGTCCGATTTTCAGTCCTATTTGAGTCCTTATACGTTTCATTACGATATGTTGGAAATGCAAAGAGATTCCGTAGAATTATTAAAGAAAGCCGGAATTCCATACGCGACAATCTGGGTACGAGTGGCTAGACCGTATTTTAAGTTGTATGGAACTCGAAAAACGGATACACCCGATGGACCGCAAATTCCGTTGAACGTTTGGCTTGCAGAGATCCGGAAATTCAATCAAGAGACCGATACAAAATTCTGGGATATGAATAATGATCCCGAATATACCTGCGATGATTTCTCCGATCCGGGCCACATGTCGCCTAGCTGCTATCCCGCCTATGGAGATTACGTGTTTAGAAAACTCTCGGAAAATGTAGAACCTAATTAGATTCTATTTAAAAGCAATCGCTGCTTTTTTTGCAGAGAAGGCGACTTACCGGAACTCCTTTTTCGAAGAGTATCCTGAGCTTCGGTAAGTATTAAAATTTCTTAAATTTTGGAAACTCGCCTAAGTCGCAAAAATTCCTTCCTCTCGTCGGTCATCGATGTAAATAAAGTCCGGCTTCGACTTCCTTTTTCTTTGCGCTACCGGCTAAGATTTCTACGATTCGAAGCGCAAATTCAAATGCGGAACCTGGGCCGATACTAGTTATGATTTTTCCGGATTCTTCGAGTCGCGAGCCGGTGTATTCGCTCGTTTTTTCCACCGACCCCGGGAAGCCTGTAAATTTTTGCCCGGAATTTAATATACCGTGCTCCTTTAAAATACTAGGAGCCGCGCAGATGGCTGCGATCCATTTTCCTTGCTTTTTATAACGATTCAGTAATTCGATTAGATTCGAATCTTTCCCTAGATTTTGCGTTCCTAAATTTCCCCCCGGAAGAATGACCATATCAAAATCTTCGTGAGCAATTTCCGAAAGTACGGTGTCCGGGAGATGGCGGGTTCCGCGGGAAGCCTGAACCGGACCATCGGAGAGTCCTGCAGTAATGACTTGCACTCCCGCCCTACGGAGAACATCCACGATAACGACTGCCTCGATTTCTTCCATTCCGGTGGCAAAGGGTACGAGAACTTTGGCCATATCTTCCTCCGATCGGAACTTTGGAAGACTCTATCGCCACTTAGGTTAGAAGTAAATCATTTCCTATTCGTCTTCATCCAAGTAAGGTTGGAATTAAGAAAATAATTCGAGAGCATGGCGACTCCGATGGATATCAGATCGCATACTAGTTTGATTGGAATTCCAGTGGAAAAGGAGTAATTAGAAAAGACTCGATTATGCAATAATTGGTAAAACTCAATCTGCAATATAAGCCCGAATAGGCTTACCGCTTGAAAAATCGCAAATCCTTCAATGGCACGGAAACCCTCATATCTTCTTTCATAGAAAGTGAAGTAATTGTTCAACAGAAAGTTGGATATGATAGAAAGCTCGATTCCCAATAAGACAGAACTTGAGATGGGATCTAAAAACGAGATACCGGTACTGATATCGGGCAAGGAAAAGAATTCACCGATCAGAAAGCCGCCCAGGTTTACGATTACTCCGGTTGCCCCAACCATCGCATAAAGCAAAAAGGTCGGCGAAATCCATTCTCCAAAGCGAATGTCCAATAGAGCCAATAGAAAATTTCGAATTACGGAATTGTCCAGTTTTGTTTCTCCATGAACTCTTGTGCGGAATGTGTATGGAATTTCCTCGACCTTTAAATCTTCTTTTCCTCGGGCTAGAAATTCTAAGAGGATCTTAAACCCTCTCGGATTAATGCTATTTTTGACTTCGGAATATACGTCTTTTCGAATCCCGAAAAATCCACTCATAGGATCGGAAACATTTTGGCGGATTAATCGCCGCGCCAATGCGTTTCCGAATCGGCTGATTCCCACTCGAAATAGAGACCATTTTCCGGTTGAACCTCCATTTGTGTAACGCGTTCCCAGACAAAGATCATTTCCGCGATCATTCAGAGATCGAATCATTTCAGGAAGAATTCTTTCATCGTGCTGCAAGTCGGAATCCATTACGACGAAAAGATCCCCTTTAGCAATTCCCATTCCGGTCAAAACTGCCGAAGATAGACCTTTTCCGGTAAAGCGCCGAATGACTTTTAATTGAGGGAGATTTTTCTGCAGATCCTCGGCCACTTCCCATGTGCGGTCGGGACTATCGTCGTCGACAACGATAATCTCGTGCATGAATCCTGACAAAGATTCGGAGATACGCTCTGCAGCGATGGGTAAATTTTCGCTTTCATTGTATGTAGGAAGAATGACGGAAATAGTTGGATTCATCGTAAGTCCAAAGTCCGAAAAGGATCGGATTCGATCAATTCTAATAAGTAATTAATTGATTACATACTAAAAAATAGAAGGGATAAGGAAAAAAGGTCTTAGAGTTACTGAACCGCAGTCTACATCGATTCAGACGAATAGGTAGACGACCGACGTTCAAATGCTGCTTTGTGAAGGATGGAGACTTTCTTTAGACTGATCAATTTGGCTCTAGGATTCCACCTAGAACGTTTTTTATTTATATTTTTGAGATGAATGGAATTTAAAAAAGAAAAGCCGTAATCGAACTGAATATTCGATTACGGCATAAGAGGTTAGGAGTTTAACGGAAGTTTATAAGCAGCAGAGTAGGGCACTCGCCGAACCGTTTCGTTGGGCGATACCGCCTACATATTCGCCGTCATCGCATTGGCCCTTATAAGATCCGGATGCCCAGTCACCCCCGCGAGAGGAAGTTCGGTTGTCACCTCGATCGAACCAAACGGTTCTACAGCTATTTCCTAACGAACGATTGCCTTGAGCACATAGTATTCCGCTCGTTCCCCACCAACGTTTTGAAAAGCCGGAGACGTAAAAGTTCTGCGGACATTCGTATTTTGTAAAACCGCCGGCCCAATCTCCGGTTCCATGGTATCGGGTAGTCGTTTCGTTTACTGCTTGCACATTATAATTTCTATTTGAATTCCAAAGGACCCCGTAGGCAATATCCGTGCAAAGAGCGCGCTGATCTTGACTAAGTCCGTTCAGTCGATATCCGTCGGGACAATTACCTTTATTAGCCCCATTATCCCAATCGTTGTTTAAAGTCGAGGAGTTGTCATTTCCTCCTCCGATGGATAAATTTGCGAAATGGTTGGCGAAAACGCTCTGTCCTTGGTTACCGGAATACGTTAATAAGCGATTCAATTGAGCGAAACGCCAATCGTCTTTCAATGTTCTAGACCAATCACTCGAAACCAATCCCCATTCATCGTTTCCGTTTAAAGGCCAAAATGCAAAATCAAGATCCCGTTCGATTAGATAATCGACTAGGTTTTGTAACCATTGCTTATCTTGATCATTGGTCGTCGAAGGAGAAGCGCCGAATTCGCTTACCCAAACCGGCGCCGTATAGTAGAGTTCAGGATCAACTACATATCCCCATTCGGAATAGACGGTATTCCGAAATGTAGTCGGATCCATTTGGTTGTAGGTAATATTGCTTCCCGAAGTCTTTGGGTCCCCGTTATTATTCGGACCGATATAGCCGTAGTTATGGGCCGAGTAGACGAGTTTATTCGAGAGAGGCAAATGGACCGGTAGGCCTTTTATCGGTTTGAGATGAGGACGTTCGCCCGACCCAAGAATCGGAATCAAACCCCACCAATTTATGCCTTCAACGATGACGAGTAAATCTGGATTGTTCAGAGTGATTTGCCCGCCTAAATCCTGAGAAGCTTTATGCCAATCGTTTACATCTCCGGATCCCCAATTGGGACTATCGGGAATATATGTATCACCGCGTCTCTGCGTTCTAACTTCGTTTCTTAGATCCGCTGCCACCACCATTTTATTATTTTTATAGCGATTCACCATCATGAGCCAATCAGCCTGCCACATATCTGTGGATGAATTGTAGGCTAAACTCGAACCGGTATGGTACCAAAGGCCGTTATAATCGAACCCGCAGCACCATTCCGCCAGAGTCGTATGATTATTTAGAACTACGGCAATTCCCGCATCGGTTAGTGCCTGCACAGTTTGATCATAAACTTGCAAAGGAGTTAATCCGCTGAATTGCGGATTTGCACTAATATCCGCGTCGGACACTGCATTCGTATTGTGTAACATAACGTTGGAAAACGGTAATCTTACCGCATTGAATCCCCATTCTTTGATTAAGGACACGATAAATGAAATCGGCTGTTTATCCAGACCGGCGACTACAAAATGGGTGTCGCTTGCTCCGTACCAGTTGACCGCTTTCAGTTTAAACCGATTATTATTCGTATCGACGATATATCTCCCGTTGGTGCTCAAAGGAACCGAAGGAAGGGGAACTCCCGTGGGAGAATACAATTGCTCGCGGCTCGCATTCTGATTCAATCCGAGTCCCGGCAAATTTCCGGTTAAGGAGGAAAGGGCTCCCAATAAATTCGGACCGAATTTTGCACCATCCGGTGAACAAGAAATAATTGTTAAAAGGAAAAAAAGAATCGTGCAGATTCTTACGCCCTTATTTTGATTCATCGACATTTCAATTCTCTCCAAGAACCGCCAACAGCAAAGCTATTCCGTTAAAAACAGGTTCCTATTTTCTTTTGGTATATTAAATGGAATCTCCTTATAATCCGTTTCTATAGCGAGCGCTAAAGACTTATAAAGTGCTTATATTTAAAAAAAACGATCGTTCAGAAAATTTCTATTATCTCCGTTTTTTGGCAGGAATGGCTACTTACTCTGCTTGGGAAAGGGTGGCTCTTTAAGAAGCAATGAATCCATCGGAAAACCTTGCGGATGCAATTCAGTAATTTGTATCGTTCGTTCTGACAGGTTGCCGGGATTCCATACGATTAGGTCAAACCTGGGAGTAAATCGAATTGTTAGTCAAATTGCAATGAGGACCGAGTTCGTTCATTCTTTTACGCATTTCGTATAAAAGGAGCGGTGAAATACAAATACATGAAGGTACTAAATTTCTTTTTAAAAATAGAAGATACTGAACATCCATATAGAATGATCATTCGTTTTCTAGTAGGTGGAGTCTTTCTTTGGGAGGGCATTATTAAATTTCTCTACGCGAATCAGGGTGTAGGAAGATTTACAAAACTTGGATTTCCGGAACCGGGGATTGTTAGCGGTTTCATCGGGGGGTTGGAAATCGCCGGTGGACTTTTGCTTATTGCCGGATTTCTGACAAAACCGATTGGCTGCCTTTTTATAATCGAGATGATCGTAGCTATGCTCACGACGAAGGTGCCGCTATATTTTGGGACTTCGCCTTTGGCATCTCCACAAGCGCCGCCAATCGTCGGCATTTGGGCGGTTTTGCACGAAATTCGATCCGAATACGCCCAGTTATTAGGATCGCTTTATTTAGTCCTTTCCGGGCCTGGACGTAATTCTATCGACGCTATTCTGAAGCGAAGAGCCAAATTATAACTGCAAACGGAAAGTCTGAAAGAAACCGAGTAGAATTTTTTCCGAAGGAAAGAATTCGGACTGCGCGAAACTTAAACCGGACTCCTTTTTCAGAAAGATTTGGGAGTCCGGATAAGTATATTATTCTGCAAAGCGTTTCGGCATCGATCGGCATGTTAGGCTGGCTTATCGACTTTTTACAGGTGAAATCTGACATAAGAGACTACTTCCGATAATCAATATTATGTCGCATAAAACTATCTTCCAAATTTGAGTGGTTCCATGCTTACTTTACACTCTTAACTCAATACCATCCTTTACAGAAAGGCCTAAATAAATCATGAATCTTATGTTACTCAAATTGACAATGCCTATATATCGCGGAATGGCTTATTATTCGTTTACTTATTATTTGCGGCTTTGTCTTTTCCGGGCCAAAAGGATAAGAATTTATCCCCGGTACTGCTGCAAAAAAAAGGTATTTTGGATGATCGTCTGCGCTTGCTTTAACTACGATTAGAACCCATTTTAAAAGACTGAAAGAATTCGAGCTCGGTCGATTAACCGAAATGAAACGCTGTTCGAACGTTCATGGTTCGAGCCTTGGACAAGGAAAATTGTCTTCCCCGAGTCAGTATCCTTGCCATAAGGAGATCGTTACGATCGTCTTGCTATTATCAGACTTATTTAAGCACTCACATTTGACCTGAGCAGATTGGCTGTAGTAACCTTGTGAAGCGGAGAAACCTGGGGCCGGTTTACAGCTTTTATAAAGACCACCTTCAACGAGACGATTGCAAGCAGTTTGGATCGCCGCTTCAATATCTCCGCCTTGGGATTCAACCCGATCGGGAATAACGAAGAACATTGCGCTAATGAGAATCGTTGCGGAGATAAATAATAAGGATTTTTTCATAGGAATTCGCGTCAGTAAATGGGTAGAATGTTTAGGAAAGAAAAAATTTCAAACTAAATTTTCTAACATGCGATTATTTTGGTAAATTACGGCTAATTTCGTCGAAAATTATCGTCTCATTGATTTATCACGTTTAGTATTCTAAACGTTGGGTTATAATCTGATGACAGATTTCTGATTTATCGACGTAGTTTCGTCAAAATCTGCGAAGTTGGATGCAAAAAACATTGTGAGGATTTAATGCTGGAGATAACTCCGCGACCGATTGCAGGGTTCGCAATATTACCTATTTTTTTAGGAATGCTCTCTTATAGTGTGCTATCCATTTTCACGATTAGCATTGGCGGCAGTTATCCTCTTCAGGCGCAAGAAAAAGGGCCTCCTGACGATGTTTTCGAATATAAGGTTAAGAAGAACGATACACTATCCAAAATTTCCAAACAGTTTTTGGAAGAGCCTGGCCGCTGGAAAGAATTACTTAAATATAACGAGATTCCTAATCCGTCTTTGATTCGAGAAGGTATAACCTTAAAAATTCCCGGTTATCTCAGGAAAGATTCGATTCCTGCCGCACCGGCCCAAGCTCAAACTCCCGCGGCATCTGTCGCTGCGAATCCGGAAGCCATAGCGGAATTTACGATTGGCACAGTGGAATCCTCTAAGGATTTCAATCCGGTAACGAACGCGGGAAAATGGGCGAAAATAGCGAAAAACTCGATGTTTTTTACCGACGAATGGATTCGAACTAAAGATAAGTCTTCGTTGCGTTTCGCTTTCATTAAAACCGGGATTTCTTTCGAGATTAGACAAAATTCTGTTTTGCGAATACTTTCAAGTAAAACCCAATCCCTTGCGGAATATAAGAATGATACAGTGGAAAATGCGAAGGCAGTTTTGATATCTTCAGGATCACTGGAGTCTTCCGTGCGTGAGAAGGATAAAGGTAAGAAATATAAATTATTCGTGCTGACACCCGTTGCGACTGTTGGAGTTAGAGGAACTGAATTTTATGTGGATTCGATAGTTCCCGACAAAAGTCTGGTGGGGTGTTTTCAAGGAGAATTAGACGTCGCGGCCCAAGGCGTAGTAGTCAACGTTCCGGCTGGATTCGGAACATCCGTAGAGAAAGGCAAGAAACCTGCGACTCCGACCCCGCTTCCTGATAGAGTCGAGATCCAATAATAAATAATATTAGTGCTGATAATTGGCTAAATGGCGAAGATTGGTTTTTTATTTTCCAAATCGGTTATGTTGAATTTTTATAACGTTTTCACCATTACCATATTGGTCTTGGTACTCTTATTTTTCGGAGAGCATAATTCACTTATAGCTCAATCGAAAAAAAATTCTGCAACAGTACCGCTTTCATCAATTACACTTAGATGGGGACAGGTTCCTAGCATAAAAGGATATTTAGTAGAACTTTCAGAGCGATCGGATTTTGCTAACGTTCTCTCTGCTCAGACTGTCCTTGATTCGTCAGTAACATTTGGAGAAGAGAAACTTACATTATACGTGCGGATTACCGCTATCGGAATTTCAGGAGCAAAAGGGCCTCCTTCCAGCATAGTTTCCTTGAAAGAATATTCCGAGCGATTTCGGGAGGAAAGCTACGAGGCAGATAATTTTGTAAATCCTTCGGAACGTTTGGAGATTTTCTTCGGAGATTCCAATTCGAAGAAGGATGAATTTATTGCGGCAGGAGGTAATTCTGAACGTAATCCTAAAACTCACCTGCCTCTGAAAACTTTTTTTAGAATCGATAAAGGTGAATGGTTGGAATATAAGGGATCTATTCCGTTAGTAAAGGAAGGCTGGGCAGATGTAGAATTCTACTCGGAAGATATAGTCGGCAACCGAGAGCAGGTTCGAACAATTCGTGTCTTGAAGGATACGACTCCTCCGCAGGTTATCTGGAGTCCTAAAGAAATGGGAACTTCCGGCTTGCCGGAATACCGTTCCGGAGATGCGATAACTTTTGCAATTCAAGAGGACGGTTCAGGGATTCGCTACCTTGAAGCGGAAATAAAATCAGAGTCTCCTAGCGGACGGAAAGTCGGCGTAAAACGGATTCGAGAGTTCGAGAATTCTCCTCCATTTTTTAAAGGAGAATACAAGATACCTGAGTCGGTACCAGAAGGCGTTTGGATTTTACGCTGGGTTTCTGAAGACAAAGCCGGAAACAAGAAATCGGGTGAATTCCCCCTTATGGTCGATCAGAAAGGTCCGACTTGTGAAATTGTACTGCCAGGCCTTCGCAAGGAGGAAGATATATTTTTATTAAATAGTAAATCTGAAGTACATCTGTTTTGTTCCGACGAATACAGCGGTGTTAAGGAAATAAAAATTTCCATTCAAGGTGCGACGACTAAGGAATTTCAATATACTACCCCCTTTCACTTGCCGATTGGAAAATCGACGTTATCGGTTCGAGCAAAAGACCATGTCGGCAATCAGAGTGATTTTACCTATAAAATCGAAGTCCTAAATCCCAATTGGGAGAAAGATGGCGGCACGAAGCTTCAGCTAAAACAATAATCACCTGCCGTATATACTTGGGCAGTACGGAGAGACATTGGACTCTCCGTTATTTTTTTTGAGTTCCGCATTTCTGTGGTATTACAGTGTGTGTGAGCTCCCGCGGGGACTGCTTCGCCCCGCCCTGAAGGTACAAACCGGAGACATCGGTAACAGAATAGACCTGTGACATAGGTAACACTGAAATTTAGGCAAATGGAGGAAAATCCTTTGCCGTGGAAAGAGGTGTCCCCTATGGACGAGAAAGTAAAATTCATTGCCGCAGTATGCGACGGAACGGTTTCCATAAGTTCTCTTTGTGAAACATTTGGAATAAGTAGAAAGACGGGATACAAGTGGCTTGAACGGTATCGCAAGGAAGGCCCTGAAGGTCTTTTGGAGAGAAGTAGGGTACCGCACACAAACCCGAACCGAGTAGGTTTTGCGGAAGAGCGGTTGATTCTTGCAGTTCGTAAGCAACACCCTACTTGGGGACCTCGCAAATTGCTTGTAATACTTGAGGGAAGTCATCCGGAAATTATTTGGCCTGCAGCGAGCACGATCGGCAGTATTCTTAAGAAAAGAGGTTTAGTAAAGCCCCGTAAGAAGAGAGGAGGAATGGTTCGTTTTTCGGAACCTTTCCGAGGTTATGATCATCCGAATGCGGTTTGGTGTGCTGATTTCAAAGGTGATTTTAAAATGCGAGACGGAATCCGTTGCTATCCCTTAACAATATCCGACGGTTA